>JAFSRQ010000122.1 GCA_017446055.1 Synergistaceae bacterium
GTTCCGTTCACTGTCGGCACTCAACAAGCTGATTGATGTCGGAGGCGTGAAAGTTCCCGTGTCATTGCCGGTGTTCTTGGTGTTCGCGGTGATATTCTTCGTTTGGCTTCACATGACGGGCAACGGGCGCAAGATTTTCGCGATTGGCACGAACAGGTCAGCAACCTACTACTCAGGAGTCCAGACCGACCGCATAAAGTTCTGGTGCTTCGTAATCGCTGGCCTAATGAGCGCGGTAACAGGAATATTCTTCGTCGGAAATTCGTCATCAAGCGTGAAGGCTGACATCATGGACGGATACCACATGTACGCAATCGCGGCGGCGGTACTCGGAGGCTTCTCGACAGATGGCGGAAAAGGAAGCGTGATAGGCGCGGCAATATCGCTCGTGATTTTCGGCGTGGTGAAGTTCGGGCTTGGGACTCTGTTCGGATTCGCTGACAGCGCGGTGAATTTGTCGGTTGGCGTGATACTAATTCTGAGCGTTTTACTGCCGAATTTAGTCGAGGACTGGCAGAACGCAAGAAGGGTAGCAAGAAGACGAGCCGAAACAGCGGCCCAGCACTCATAATTAGGAGATGACCCCTCCGTCTCTGCAAGACACCTCCACTTACGCAAGGGAGGCAAGAGCAAGGGCAAGGGGCTAAAAATTTCAGGAGGTATCATCATGAAGAAAGTATTAGCGTTAGTATTAGTTTTATCGTTCGTTCTCACGGGATTCGCGTTCGCTGAGGACAAGCCGGGAAAAGGCATCACGATCGGCGTCGTCTATAAGCAGTCTGGAAATCCCTACTTCCAGGCGGGAGTCGCGGGATTCCAGAAAGCGGCTGACGAACTCGGCTTCACGTTCATGCATGACGGCCCGGATGATGGAAGCTCAGACGGCCAGATTCGCATCGTCGAGAACTACATTGCACAGGGCGTTGATGTCCTCTGCATTTCGGCGAATGACCCGGCTTCACTGGTTGACGTGTGCAACGAGGCACGCGAGGCCGGAATCAAGGTCGTAACGTGGGACGCACCAGTTGACCCCGAAGGAAGAGACCTCGATGTTGAGCCTGCAAGCGCAAAGGTTATCGCCCTCACTCAGTTTGACTCGATGGTGAAGTCTGTCGGCGGCGAGGGGCAAATCGCAATCCTCTCGGCAATGGCAACCGCTCCTAACCAGAACCTCTGGATTTCGTTCATGGAGGAAGCGCTCAAGAGCGGAGACCCGAAATATGCGAAGATTGATTTCGTTGGCGTGGTTTACGGCGATGACGAGTACACAAAATCCTTCAACGAGACTCAGGCACTCCTTGAGAAATATCCGAATCTCAAGGGAATTATCGTCCCGACAACAGTAGGAGCCCCGGCAGTCAGCAAGTGCATCATGGACGCGAAGCGCAACGTCAAAGTAACAGGCCTCACTCTCGCATCGGACATGAAGGAGTTCATCGACAAGGGCATAGCTGATGAGACCTTCCTCTGGAATCCCACACAGCTCGGTTACGCGGCATCATACGCGGCGGTTGCGTTCGTGAAGGGTGAGATTACCGGCAAAGAGGGCGAGACCTTCAACGCTGGCGAGGTAGGCACGCTGACGATTGAGAAGGCGGCTGACGGAGGGACAATCAGCTTCCTCAACAAGCTCAACACGTTCAACAAAGAGACAGTAGACGCTTGGATCAACATTCTGTAGCAGTCGACACAAACATTGCCCCGTGGAATCCCCGCGGGGTATCTTTGTCCCATGACACATAATCAATCTCAGGTGTTCACGAAATTCTGCGCGTATATGGCCGTGTCGCTGGCGGCTATGATTCTGACGGCATACTTCACGGCGTTGAAGGGATTCGATTTCCTCGCTGACATGGCCGGGGGCAACGCTCTGGGAATCTGGCTGGCGGTGATTTTCGCGGGTGCTGTTACGGCATTCGTCATCCGCAAAAGTATATGGCACATGGAGATTTTCCCGCTGGCAATAATTCTCGTCATATACTCCCTCGTTGAAGGCATGATGTTTTCGGTTCTGTTTCTCGGAGAGTCGGTGATTGCTGTCGTGATAGTCTCAGTTATATTTATCGTCGCGGCACTCAGCAGGGGCGAGGAGGCCGTCAGCCGCAAAGGGGACGCATCACAAATTGCTCTTGCGTGGACATTGTCGGTGTACCTGGATGTGATTATGGTGATTTCGTTATGGGTGATAGTCTGGGGAGCATGGGAGACAACTAGAAGGCGTTACATGAGTCACAAAAGGAGGCAATAACATGGAGCGTTACGCATGGAAGGCAACGGTCAAGCCGGGAATGCTCGCGGAATACAGGAGGAGGCACGACAACATCTGGCCGGAGCTGAAGGAGCTGCTCAAGTCTGCGGGAATCTGCAACTATACAATCTGGAACGTCGGCAACGAGCTTTTCGGGTATTATGAGTGCGAGAAGGGAGTCGAATTTGCGGCAAAGACTCAGGCGGAGAGTCCGATTGTTGACCGCTGGAACGAGTACATGAAGGACGTTATGACGATGGAGCTTGACCCTGTTACGGGAGCGCAGCCGAAATTGGAGCAGGTATTCTTCCTCGAATAGTGGAGAACGTGAGTCCCCCTTGCTGTGATGGCTTGGGGGGATTTTTTGCGTGGTATAATGGCGGCATCCCAATGGAAGGAGAAATACACAATGACGAAAGCGGAATATGAAGCAAGAAAACGCTGGGACGAAAGCATCATGACGGAAGAGGAGAGGAAAGCTCACCTGCAAAGGGTGCTGTCTTTCTGCGGCAAGATTGATGATGAGACTTTCACGCCAGGCAGTGATGCTGATGATGAGGACTTCGTGAAGGCCATTGATGAGCTTTGCGGGTCAATTTCCGATGAGTCGTTCCATCTGTACCGTGAAGAGGCAGTGTAGCCATGCTGTACTTTCTGGACTCCAATATCTGCATAACTTTCCTGCGTGAAGGCAAGAAAGCCGACTTAATCAGGCGCAAGATTCTCCTTCACACACGCAAGAATGTGCAGATACCTTCCGTTGTCTCTGGTGAACTCATGCACGGAGCGTTCAAGAGCAACAACGCCGAAAACATGAACAAAGTGAAGCGATTCCTGTCAAAGTTCGTGATAGTTTCGTTCGATTACGAGGAATCAGAAATATACGGCCAGATCCGCACAGACCTCGAACGCAGAGGAAAGCTCATCAGTTTTCCCGACCTTCTTATTGCCGCAACAGCCCTCTCCCACAACGCCACCCTCGTAACAAACAACACTCAGGAATTTTCCCGCATAGACACACTCAAGCTCTCCGACTGGACAATATAACCCTCCCCATTTACCCCCGTTAGTCTATAATATCCCCATCACAAAATTCACACAGGAGGCATATTCCATGAAAGCCAACACTGTAGCGAGGAATTACTTTTTCCTCACGGTGCTTCTGCTTGCGATGGTGCTCGGCGCAATCACAGGCTACATGTGGCCCGGTTTCTCGTCAAACATAGCGTTCTTGGGGACAATCTTCATCCGCCTCATGTTCTGCATAGTCGTGCCGATGGTCTTCGCGTCAATCTCAGGCGCAATCGCAAACACAAAAGACCTCGCCCGCTCTGGCCGCATAATGTGGGTAACAGTAATCACGTTCGTCATCACAGGAGCAATAGCCGCCGTGATATATTTCGGCCTCGTGATGATTTTCCCGCCCGTTACAGCCGCATGGACTAACATAGCCCACGAGGAAATCGGCAATCACGCCACAATCACGCAGATGGTCGTCAACTTCTTCACGGTCGATGACTTTGTCGGACTCCTGACACGCCGGGCAATGTTACCGCTAATCGTGTTCTCGCTGCTGTTCGGGTTCTCGGTCAACCTAAGCGGCAAAGCAGGTGAGCCTGTGCGAGTCTTCCTTGAGAGCCTGACCGCCGTAATGCTGAAGTTCGTAGGGATTGTTACGTACTACGCCCCCGTTGCATTCTTCGCTATTTTCGCTGACCTTGTCGCCACATACGGCCCGCAGATCTCGGAGGATTACGCCCGCGCATTGCTCGTGTATTACCCCGTCTGCTTCATCTACATATTCACGGCGTTCCCCATCATGGCCTGGATTGGGGCAGGGTCTGAGGGAGTCCGCGAAATGTTCAGGCACATCACCAAGCCCGCAGTAGTCTCACTCGGAACATGTTCGTCCGTAGCCACGATTCCCACCAACATGGAGGCCGCCGCTGACACAGGAATTTCCCGCGACGTTAGCGACATCGTTCTTCCACTCGGAGCTACAATGCACATGGACGGCTCATGCTTCTCGTGCGTGCTCAAGATTGCGTTCGTGATGGGAGTGCTGGGACAGCCCCTGACGCTCGCGGAACTGCCTATGATTGTGCTTGTGGCGGTGTTCTCGGCTGTGGGGATGAGCGGGGTGCCGGGAGGCGGCTACATCGGCGAGTACATAATATGCGCTCTCTTCTTCCCGAACCACATGGAGCTTGCGTTCCCGATTCTTGTGGCGATTGGGAATCTTGTTGACCCGCCAGCAACGATGATCAACGCCGCGGGGGATTATGTGGTGTCGTTCATAGTGTCGAGGTTTGTTGACGGCCCGGACTGGCTCAAGAAGGCTAGGTTTGCCAGAGCGTAACAGTAGTAAACATTCCGCCCTCCTGATGATGAGTTCGGGAGGGTTCTTGCCGACTGGGGGATTTCACGCGGACATGTACACTTCAAGCGTCAGGGTTTTACATCGGGACAATCACGCCACACTCAGCAGGGCTAGCCGGGAGGGTTCTTGCCGACTGGGGATTTCGCGCGGACATGTACACTTCAAGCGTCAGGGTTTTACATCGGGACAATCACGCCACACTCAGCAGGGCTAGCCGGGAGGGTTCTTGCCGACTGGGGGATTTCACGCGGACATGTACACTTCAAGCGTCAGGGCTTCACGCCGTGACAATCACGCCACACTCAGCAGGGCTAGCCGGGAGGGTTCTTGCTGACGGGGAATTTCGCACGGGCATGTACACTTCAAGCGTCAGGGTTTCACGCCACACTCAGCAGGACTAGCCGGGAGGGTTCTTGCTGACTGGGGGATCTCGCGCGGGCATGTATAATTCTCGCAGGAGGGATTCATTCATGGCACGGAAAAACGACTCATCTCTCAGCAGGTACATAGCACTCATCCTCAGACATCAGCCCGAACTCGCCGGACTCACCCTCGACTCTCATGGCTGGGCAAAAGTCAGCGAACTCATCGAAGGCATCAACCGCACACGCCCAATCGACATTGAGACTCTCAGGGAGATAGTAGCTTCCGACAAGAAGGGCAGGTATTCCTTCAGCGATGACGGAGAGCTTATCCGCGCGAATCAGGGGCATTCGGTGGAAGTTGACGTTGGACTCGAAGAACGGCAGCCGCCCGAAATACTCTATCACGGCACATGCACCGACTCAGTCCCAAGCATAAACGCTCAGGGACTCCTTCCGATGACGCGGTTATACGTTCACTTGTCGGCTGACTTCCACACCGCCATCATCACAGGCAGGCGAAAAGGAGACCACAAGCACCCGTTCGTGTACAGGGTCAAGGCCGGCGAAATGTTCAGGGACGGACACAAGTTCTTCCTGTCAGCAAACGGAGTCTGGCAGGTGAAGCGCGTACCTCCCCAGTACCTAGAAGAGAAGGGTCAAGACCGGGACGCTGAACAGTGATACGATTGTTGAGACTACTACGCACCTTGCCGCAAAAGCGTAATCCTTGCCGTACATCTCCGCGATGATTTCCGTGTTTGCCGCCGCGGGCATGGCCGTTAGTGTTACCGTAACCTGCCAGAGAATATCGCTCACTCCCAGCGACCGGAACAGGAACAGGAATATCACAGGCTGAACCACAAGACGAACCGCCGCCAGCTTGAACGCGTCAATGTCTAGTGCCTCGCGTAGGTTGGACTCACCCAGTGCCGCCCCGATAATCATCATAGACAGCGGCCCGGTCATGTCGCCGATGTTCTTGACTGCGGTTGACAGCACAGAAGGCAGCCTGAACGGAGCGAACATCAATGCTATTCCCGCGAACACTACAACAAGGCTCGGTGTCTTCAGCAGAATCATCATGCGTTTCCTCGTGTCTCTTTCGTCAACAAAAAGAGAGAGTCCCATCGTCCATATCAATATTCTGACTGGCAGAAGGTAGAATGAAGCGTAAAACACTCCCTTAGTCCCGAAAACTGACGCTACAATCGGCATGCCTGCATTCCCGGCGTTGGAGAAGAGGGTCGAGAACTCAAGCACGGCTTTGCGTTCGGGGGGCTGTCTGCGCCAGAAGATTTTTCCCGTCATCCAAGCGATTATCACGCATACGGTCGAGATTATCATGATTTCTCCGGCGGCTATGAGGAGGTCAATGTTTGTGTCGACGTTGAACGAGTTCAGTATCATGCAGGGAAGGGTAATGTCCATAAGGAGATTGATGAAGCTGGAGCGTCCTTCATGCCTGAGGATTCCAGTTCTGGCCATGATGATTCCTGTTACTACGTAGACGAACATCAACGCCTGAGTGTTTAGCATACGTGAGAATATTGACATGATTGCACCTCGCCGGGGGATTTTCGTACATTATCGCACACAACAAAAGAATCCTCCCGCAAGTTTCACGGAAGGATTCAGCAAATAATCATCATAATTTTACGCCGCTGGTATCATACTCATGATCTGCAATTCTTTCACTGTCGCAAGAATGGACATAACGCCGTTCTTCTCCGGGTCTTGCTGACTTTCCGCTTCTTTTGCTGACTGGAATACAGGAGTCCCCCTCGCTACTGTCTCTGTATGCTGCTCCTGTTCATTTTCCTGTGAGATTTCACGCCTTGCCGCCGCCGCAAGAGCCGCCGCTTTTGCCGCAACCTTCATGTCCTGGCCGGAAGGGTCAGCCGGAGCATTAGCCGCCGCCTGTACTTTCTGCATGTTACGGAGAGTCTCTTCGGGAGTCGCGCCTTCCTTAAAGCGTATCGGGACTTCTCCGCCCGTGATGTATCTCTGGCCGTCCGGGCCCTGAGTATAGGTGTAGCTGACACTGCCGCCTAACTCGCCTGCCGCCGCCTGATGTGCCGCTTCGTGCGCTATAACTTCCTGCTGAATCTGCTTTAGCTCGCGAACCTGGGAGTCTTTCTCGTCTTCAGCCTTGTCTTTCTTCTCCTCGGCTTTGCGCTTGTCGTCCTCAGCCTTGATTACGGTCTGGTTCTTCTCGTTCTTCTCTGAGTCTTTCCTGAGAGTTTCACTGACTTCACGGCTTCTGCTCTGTATGTCCTCAGTGGCTAATCCTCCGCCTACACGGTTAAGGTCTTCCTCACTGCCCTTCATGGTTACGGAAGCTCCTGTTATGTAGCGTTTTCCGTCAGACCCTAATGAATAGTGATACACTGTATGAACCTGAGCTGAATCTCCGAGCTTGGCTTTAAGGGCTTGTTCTTCCGCAAGAATTTCCTGCTCCTTAAGCTGCTTGGACTGGTCTGTGTCTTTCTCGTACTCCGCTAATTTCTGTACACGCGAAACATTCTGCATAGGCTCAAGGTAGCCCGCGGATAACATTGAAGTAACCTGCATAATTCTTCACCTCCGTAATTGATGGATATGCATATTATACCCCGATTGCCGCTTCATGAACGCTTACCCGTGAACTTTTGCCATAAGCCCCCATACTGCCGCCTCGAAACCCTGCCAGCCTTCAGCGAGGGAAGTTTTCTCTAGGAATGACAGCCTTGCGGACTCGGCCATGAATATTTTGATGCGTTCTGCGCCGTAATTCTTGAGGGCGGATTTTGCCTTCCCTATTGCGTACTTCTTGCTGACCGGGTCAAAGCCAGCTGCCTTGAGTGCCTCATCAGTATATTTCCCCTGAAAGAGTGAGATTATCACAGCGGGGCGGAGCCTGTTCGTTATTGCCGCGATTATAGGGAGGACTGAGTCACCGCGAAGGTGATTTATTGCGCGTGCTACGTCATTCGGATTATTGGCACATACTCCGTCAACAAACATCATCATAGCCCGGCCTCCCTCATCAAACGAGAGGCTCTGAACGTCAGCGGCTGTGATTTCCCTGCCGTCAGCAAAAATCCCCAGCTTGATTATCTCCGACCGCAATTCTTCCTGAGACTCTATGCTGTCTGCGAGGAGGCTTGCGGCATCCTGTGAGAGCTTGAAGCCTTGTTCTTTTGCGACTGATACGAGCCATGCCTGACGCTTCCAGGGTGGGATTTGTGCTTCGGGCTTGATGAGGGTGATAGATTTTGCGACAGACTTGAGGAACTTGGAGTCGCCGTTCATGACGAGGATAATCACGGTGTCGGCTGTGTCAGGCTCAACGAGTGAGGCTAGGGAGTCGGGGAAGTCGCCGAGGATTTCTGCGTTCTCGATGACGATGGACTCACGTTCAGCGAAGAGGCCGGGAGTTATTGCGGTCTCGAAGAGTTTCTGCCACGTCCCGAAAGTCTCAGCGTCATATTTTGCGGACAACGGCCAGCCTGCTTTAGTGAGCCGTGAGAGTTCATCCTTGAGCTGCCTTCTCTGGGACTCTGAGTATTCTATTGCGATTACGTGAGGCATATTATGTTCACTTCGTTTTCAGGTATTGTTCATCCAGCACAAAACTTCTCATGCAGACGAAATTTTCTCTGTTGTACACTGATTCTTCCTGCTTGCCGCCATTGTAGTTATAGTACACAAGTCCTGTTGATAGTGCTTTACTCTTGAGCTTGTCTCTGAGGCGTGAATTATCCCTCTTCTTGTCATCGCCTGAAATCCTGTACACAACATAGCATACTGTATTGTTGAAGCCTACGTACACAGAGTACCCTCCTGTAGCCGCATACATGTTCTGCCAGTCATTTGCTTTGCCGGTGTTGAGAGCAAAGTGATTATTGGAGATGTAAGTCTTCACACCGTAAGCATCCGATTGCAACGCGTCATGCAACCTAATAATTTTACCGTCTATCCTGATGTGATAACCTTTGTCCGAGGCATTCGGAGCTGCTTCCTCTATGTTTTGAGCGTTATCGAAGAACCAGTGCTGTGAGGCAGTCTTAAGCATACGAAGGTCATTGATGATTTTCGCGGTTCTTGCTGTCGACTCTGCTTCCGAAGATGCTATCACAAGCATAGCCGCCAAAACTCCGATAACGACAATCACAATAAGCAGCTCGAACAATGTGAAGCCTCTGTTTTTCCTGGAGCGCGTCATGCATAATCCCTCCTATGTTGTGTGTGATGTCATGGATTATAGCACCGCAAAAAGAATCTCCTGTCCGTAATGAGCAGGAGTAGCAGAACGCTAAAGTATCTTCATCCACACCCGCAGGCTTTCAGGCTTGTAGTATGGAGCGTCAGCACCGGGGTAATTCAGCAGGCCGACAGCTTTTGACCTTCCCGACAATTTCCGTCTGACTCTCTCGTCCTCACCGTCAAGGTTGTACCCTATGAACCATTCCCGGCTGTTATTCCCGCAAGCAAGAATGTACTCACCAGATGCCGCGCTTTTGCCCCGGAGCGTGGGAATCTTGTTGTTACTGGTGAAGTATGCTGTGATTACCCGGCTGTATTCGGGAGTGTCAGCTAACTCTTCGGCAGTTTTCCCGGCAATGGTATATTCCTTGTCGAAACTGTCGAGATTGTCCGCATACCACGCAAGCACAGCCGTCTTGAGATTCCGCAGATCATGGACGATATTCGAGGCTTTTGCGGAATACTCACAGCCATCGGAACAGCAGGGAGCCATCATTGTCATTGCCAGAAATACGCACACAATACACGCGCATATAATCCAGACCAGCGCAGAGCCGTTATGTTTCCTCAACGATATTCCTCCTTTCGTTGGCGCAAAAAAAATCTCCCGCCCGTCATGAGCAGGAGACTTCATCAGCTAGCCTTTCACCACAATGTTCACGAGCTTATCCGGGACTGTGATGACCTTCACGACTTCTTTCCCGGCGATTCTGGTTGCTACCATCTCTTCGGCCATGATGCTTTGAGCCAGCGCATCCTTGTCCATTCCTGCGGGACGCTCGAACTTGCCGCGCATTTTCCCGTTCACCTGCACCGCAATCGTAACGCTGTCCTGAACCATCGCGGACTCGTCAGCAGCAGGCCATGCCTCAGTGCAGAGCATGTTCTCATGTCCAAGCATCTCCCACAGCTCCTCGGTGATGTGGGGGCAGAAGGGAGATAGGCAGTTCAGCAGAACGTCAACGGCCTCACGCTTGATGTCCCACGCAACTGGTGAGTCGTCATTGAGGGAGTATATTGCGTTGGTCAGCTCCATCAGGCGGGCTATTGCGGTGTTGAACTGTTTTTCGGCGGCGATGTCGTCTGTTACGCTCTTGATTGTCGTGTGGATTCTGCGCTTGAGGTCGCGTAATGCCGGAGTCTTTATGTCTGACATAGGGATAATTTTCCCGTTCTGCCTGAGACTGTCTGCGTTGTCCTCCACGTAACGCCAGACTCGATTGAGGAATCTGTGCGCGCCCTCAACGTTTCTGTCTGACCAGTCAAGATCATTATTCGGCGGTGCGGCAAAAAGTATGAACAGCCTGATTGTGTCAGCTCCGTACTTCTTGACCATCTCGGTTGGGTCTACTGTGTTGCCGAGGGACTTCGACATTTTCGCGCCGTCCTTGATGACCATTCCCTGAGTGAGGAGTCTGGTGAACGGCTCGCGGGACTCGGTCAGGCCTATATCGGTGAGGAACTTGGCGAAGAAGCGCGCGTATATCAGGTGAAGGCAGGCGTGTTCGATTCCGCCTATGTACTGGTCGACTGGCATCCAGTAATCGACATCGGACTTGTGGAACGGGGCATCCTCACAGCCGGGCGAACAATAGCGGTCAAAGTACCACGACGAGCAGAAGAACGTATCCATAGTGTCAGCCTCGCGTCTTGCCGGGCCTCCGCAATGTGGGCAGGTTGTGTTGAGGAAATCCGGCAGGTCAAGGAGGGGTGAGTGTCCGACTTCTTTGACCTCGACATCTTCAGGCAGTCTCACGGGCAACTGGTCTTCCGGGACAGGGACGACCCCGCACTTGTCGCAGTACACGAACGGAATCGGTGTGCCCCAATATCTTTGGCGTGAGATGAGCCAGTCGCGAAGCTTGAAGTTGACCTCGCGCTTGCAGTAGCCTTCCTTTTCGCCCCAGTCAATCATGGCCGGGATTGCCTCAGCCGTCTTCATGCCGTCGAATTTCCCGGAGTTGCAGGCGATTCCGTCGTCCTCGAACGCGTGAGTCATGGCCGCGCCGTCAAGTATTGTGCCGTCTTCAGGGTTGATGACGGGTATCACAGGGATGCCGTACTTGCGGGCAAAATCGAAGTCGCGCCCGTCATGAGCGGGGACTCCCATAATCGCGCCCGTTCCGTAGTCGATGAGGATGTAGTTTGCGACCCAGATGGGAATCTTCTTGCCGTTGACGGGATTGATGCCTACGAAGGGGGTCTTGAAGCCGAGTTTTTCCGCGCCCGCGTCAGAGCGTTCTATTGATGACTGGGAGGCTACTTCCTTCACGAACGCGTCGAGCTTGGCGGCCTCGTCAGCAGTCATAGCGGACTTCATCCTGCGTACAAGCTCATGTTCCGGGGCAAGCGCGATGAACGTAACGCCGTAAATCGTGTCGAAACGTGTCGTGAATGCCTCAAGCTCATAGTCCAGCTCAGGAATCTTGAACGTGAGTCTCGCGCCCTCAGAGCGACCGATCCAGTTGGTCTGCATGATTCGTACACGTCTCGGCCAGCCGTCAGCAAGCTCCTTGTCGATGTCATCAAGCAATTCCTGCGCATAGTCCGTGATTTTGATGAACCACTGCTTGAGGCTCTTCTTGTGGACGGGATTCCCGCAGCGCCAGCAACCTCCGTCAACAACCTGCTCATTGGCGAGGACAGTCCCGCATGTGTCGCACCAATTCACGGGGGCTTCCTTCTGGTAGACTATGCCGCGCTTGTACATCTGGAGGAATATCCACTGGTTCCACCTGTAATAGTCGGGAAGGCAGGTGATGGCCTCGCGCCTCCAGTCGTAACTGTAGCCCATGCGACGAAGTTGTTGCGTCATGTAGGCGATGTTGGAGAGCGTCCAGTCATGGGGCTTGGTCTTGTACTTTATGGCGGCGTTCTCAGCGGGCATTCCGAATGAGTCGAAGCCGATTGTGTAGAGGACGTTCTTTCCGTTCTTGCGGTGGAAGCGGGCGAGCAGGTCTCCGATTGAGTAGTTGCGGATGTGTCCCATGTGGAGCGCGCCGGAAGGGTAGGGGAACATTTCGAGGCAGAAGAACTTTTCGCGGGAAGGGTCAGTATGGGACTCGAAGCAGTGTGAGTCGTTCCAGCGTTCCTGCCACTTTGATTCTATGTCAGCGAAATTGTAGGGCATGAAAAAATTGCTACCTCCAATGAATATTATTGTGGATTAATGGAGGAATTATACAACAACGGGAAACTGAAATATTTTCTGGGAAGACTGCGTGAAAAATTTATGTGTAAGCATAACAAAAAGATAAGACTTTATGCTATAACTTCTCTGTCAAAAAAAAATTCATTGCACATAATTAGTGCATAGCATATCACCTTATCTGAAGGTAATTATACCATATGATAAGGGGGGCGTGAATTAGTTGTGTGCAAAAAATTTCTCCTCACTTACCGCGAATTATCGTTTGATGTATGCAGTAACCAAGTCTGCATAAGGGATTACCTGCAATAGGCGGCGGGTGAAAATCGGCAAAATTACACAGGAGGAAAGATTCACATGAAGAGAACGAGAAAAGGCTTCACGCTGGTCGAACTGCTGATTGTTATCGCGATAATTGCATTGCTTGGTTCAATGGGCTTGGTGTCAGGGAAGGAAGCCAACAACATAGCCGAGGCGCAGAAGATAGTCGAGAACTTCCACATCATAAGCTCGGCAATGGAGATGTATTACGCGGACAATAACGTTGCGATTGCGAAGGGAACGGGCGATTATGCGGCTGCCAGTCTGCCCGCCACAATCAAGAAGGGGCTCGCGGCGTATATGAAGGACACGAGCCTTCTGGATACAACAGCAGCGGCAGGGAAATATGCAATCTCTGTAAGCGGTAATCAGTGGTGGCTGTGCTATACGCTGGATGCAGGCGACACGAAGCTGTCAAACATACTCGCCAACAAAGCGGTGCAGGAAGGCTTCAGGCAATCAGCTGTGGATAATGATGAAGTCCCGGATACCTCAGAAGGAGCCGAGGCTGATGCCACTGTTACGAATATCTACGAAGCAAGCGGCACTGCAATTTACCTGAGAGTCCGCTAACTACACAAACAAACTCAGCCAAAAAAACCTATGCGCACGAGAGTCTCCCCAACGCCTATTACGGGAGGCTCTCTCTATTTCCACCTCAGTCAAACCTCACCGTCCACTCATCCCCCGCCCTCAATGCCTCAAAGCACATCACAATCTGCTCGTGAGTACATTTCTCTACAGCCAGCTCACCGGGTATCTCGTCCTCCGCAAAATACCCGCTCTCCGTCGTCTCAATGTTCCGCGAAAACTCCCCGCCCTCAGCCTCGCAAAGGTAGAATATCTTGATTATCCCGTAAATGTATTCCGGCGTGTTGTGCTTTGCCCTGTCCTGCACGGCAATCAACCGCTTCACTGAGACCTCAAGCCCGGCTTCCTCCCTTGCTTCCTTGATGGTGCTGTCTACAGGGGACATGTTGTATTCGCACCACCCTCCGGGAATCGTCCAGCGTCCAGAACGTTCACGTACCAGCAATATTTTGCCCTCCCGGAATATCACGGCTCTTGTGTCGACTTTGGGAGTCTGATAGCCGACTTCACCGCAGAATAATTCCCGGACTTTTTCGGCTGGGAGTCCTGAGCGTGTGCTGACCATCTCGGCGGAAATCTCCCGGATTCGTTCGTAGCGTTCGCGGTCAAAATCATCATGCCCGTAATACAGCCCGGCCTGCGCAAGGCTCTGCAACTCTGCCGCCCAGCGTATAATCTTGTCGTCCATTCTCGTATCACCTTCGCGGAATTATACATGATATAATCGCCCATATCCCATAAGAAAGACGGTTGACAAAATCGAAATGCCTAACATAATTGACTCAGGACTCA
>JAFSRQ010000123.1 GCA_017446055.1 Synergistaceae bacterium
CCAGACCTGAGCGTCCCAGTCGTCAATGAGGCGGTCAATCGTCATCTCCCACAGGTCTTCGGGATTCTTGCCTTTGGGGTTGCCGCTGAGTTCGCCCCTTTTCGCGCCCTTGAAGTAACGCTTGCCGGGATATTTTGACGGTACCCGGACATCGTCAAGGTTGAAGGTGTAACTGTCGGACTTCGTGAACCACAGTATGACCTCGTAGCGTCCGCTGAATCTCCGTGAGCAGTGGAGGCCGTGCCCGAAGTGCCAGATGATGCGGTTCGTAGCTTTAGGCCGTGAGACTTGAAGAGGGGGTAGAAGTACACATCCAGCGGGAAAACTTCACCGTCATCAACGAAATTCCCGACCTGCCAGCAAACAGAGCCGTCAACCCTAAGCATCCTCACAAGCTCAGAGATTAACGGCTCAAAGTCGGCGATATAGTCCTGAATGTCCCGGCGAGTCTCGTAGGACTTCCCTATGTTGTAGGGCGGAGATGTCATCACCATCTTCACGGACTCATCCGGGATTGTCCGGGAAAATTCCAGAGCGTCAGAACATTCGTACCTGTATTCGGGCAAATCCGAGAGTCCGAGCGTGAACTGTGTCATACATCGAGGCAGCTCCCGCCGATAAATTCGCGGATGACCGAGTTGTTCGGGATGCCGTCATTGTTGATTGCAGGCACAAAACGCAGGATGTTCAGCAGCCTCAAAGCCTCGCTGAAGACCGATGAATTTTCGTCCACCGTGTGAAGTAACGGCTCAACATACGGTTTCAGGACTCCCAGCTCATACGGAAGCGATGAGTTGAAGATAGCGTTTGCCCGGCTCCTGTAGGGAAATATGTACTTCTTCGCCCCGCGTATGACTTTCGGGTAGACTTCGAGCGTAACCTGCGCTGACTTTCCGCGTGTCCTGTAGTCCCGGATTATCCTGCGCAAAAGCCTGTTATCGCTGGTGCTGGTCCTGTTGTGTGGGTCAATGCATATCCCCGTCAGAGGAGACACGAACACGCCGTAACGCCCGGTCTCAGGAATCATTGACAGGATTTCGTCATTGAGGCCGTGAATCCCCTCCATGATGAGAACATCAGAAGGCTTCAGCTTGATGACCTTGCCCGGCTCTTTCTTGCCAGTGATGAAGTTGTAGACAGGAGTCGTAACTTCCTCGCCCCCAAGTATGCGCGTGAGATTGTCCCGGAGCATGTCCAGATCCAGAGCGTCAAGCCTTTCATAGTCGTATTCGCCCGTCTCATCCTTGGGGGAGTCCTCGCGTTCCTTGAAGTAGTTATCGAGCGGCAATGTTACGGGGGTTTTCCCGCACACCATCAGCTCAACCTTCAACCGTTCCGAGAATGTGGTCTTGCCTGACCCTGAAGGCCCGGCTATTGTTACGACTTTGACGGGGCGCGATGTTATGTCCTCAGCGATATTGCCCAAGCTCTGTGAGTGGAACGCCTCCGCTATGAGTATGAGTTCCTGTATCTTGCCTTCTGTTACGCGGTGATGAAGCTTGTTGAGATAATTGAGGTCTAACACTTGCAGCCAGTGAGCATAGTCGAAGAATACTTTTCCCATTGACGGCTCAAGTTTCAGCTCCGGCATCTGCTCTGGTGCGTCAGGTCTGGGGAAGCGCAGTAACATTCCCTGCTCGTACAGGACAACGTCAAACATTCTGAGCGCGCCTGTTGATGATGCTAACGGCCCTCCGCAGAAGTAACCGTACCTGTCTCCGCACCTGTAAACTTCAACGGGGTCAAGGTTTGCGCGGACGAATAACTCTGCGATTTCCGGCTCGCCCTGACGCTGAAAGACTCTGCGTGCTTTGTCGATGGTGAGAATCTCGCGGGTTATGGCGGAGTCCCGGCGGATTATGTCGTTCATCTCGGCCTTGATGCGGTCAACGTCTGACTGTGAGACCGGGCCGTCGTCAAACTCCCAGTAGTGAGAGTCGGCGATTGAGTGCCGGAGGATTGCCTTGCGTCCTAAGACCCTCGCGCAGGCTATGATGAGTACGAAGCCGAGTGTGCGCTTGTAGATTCGCTGACCAGTCGGTGAAGTTGACGTGATGAACTCGACCGTAGCGTCCTCGTCAACAACCCAGTCAAGCGGGCGCGTGTAGTTGTTGACGAACCAAGCGATGACCCTGCGCTGTGGCATGTCGTGCTTGGCGATCATCTCCTCCATAACGTCATGGCCGGTTACGGGGGCTTCTCCTGCTATGTAGCTGGCCACGTAAGTGTCTCGTTTTGCGGCGGCTGTGAGTACGCAAACTGTGAATGCCAATGTATACACCTTCCGTGAAAATTTCTGCATATTATAGCCTACATCAATATGAACGGGAGTCGGGGAGGGCTGGCAAATAAATTGCTGGGAAATTTTGTGCGAGGACATAACAAAAAGACAAAGTTTTATGCTATAATTTCTTCACCTAATCGAAATTGCACATAACTTGTGCATAGCGTATCACTTTGTCTGTGAGTAATTATACCATAAGGCAATGATAGCGTGAATTAGTTGTGTGCAAAAATTTCCTCATTCCCCCCGAAAACTTGGCGTTAATGGCGTGCGGTAATCAGTCCGCGCAAGGTTTCATCTGCAATAGGCGGCGGATGAAAATAGGCAAAAATACGCAGGAGGAAAGGTTCATCATGAAGAAAATGCGCAAAGGTTTTACCCTCGTGGAACTGCTAATCGTGGTGGCGATTCTGGGGATACTCGGTGCGGCAATGATGGTGTCGGTGAACGGTTCAACCGCTAAGGCAAAGGCGGCTACTATCGTTTCAAACGTGGCGGCTATCAAAGAAGCAATGGATTTGTACTTCGCCAACAATGCAGGAGCTGACATAACAGCTGCAACACCAGACAGCGTTCTGTATGCTGTACTGCCTTCGTGGAAAAGTTTCAGCACCACAGGCACAATTACATACACTGCAACAGGAGATGCCGGGAAGCCAGCTACTTGGTGTGTTGATGTGAGCTTCGCAAATGATGCCGACAAGGATGCCATCAGGACGAACTTGATTGCGAGACCAGGTTATGAAGGGTACTATGCGACTGCGGACGCTGACAGTGCTACGGCAATATTCGGAACTACTGATAGTCCGATATATACATTCAAGATGTGGCTGGATACTGGTCAAGTCGTTGCTACTGTTCACACTCGCTCATAGCTACGTAACCGAAGATACACAGGCCAGCTAACACCCAACACTCAGCCTATAATCCAACACACAATACATGAAGAGCCCCCCAACGCCTATTGCGGGGACTCTTTCTTTCTCCACTCACTTGAACTCCACAATCGTAACCCCGTATCCCCCCTCGCCCTCAATACCCAGCCTGTAGCTCTTCACGTAGCTCAAGCGCGACAGCAGAGCGTGAACTTCCCGCCGCAAAATTCCTTCCCCCCGGCCATGTATCACCGTAACAACAGAATGATTCGAGCGGTAAGCCTTATCCAGATAGCTCGCCACCAGCGGCATAGCCTCAGCTACCAGCATTCCCCGCACCATGATTGACGACGGCACTGTCTCAGGCTTGGGGAGCTTCGTCGTGTCAGCAGGAGGAGTCGCAACTTGGGCTTTCTTGTCGGTCGCAATAAGCTGGCTCACAGGAACGTCAACACTCATAGGCCCGGCGGTCATGTAGGCGCGTCCGTTGCGTATCTCATTTATGATGCCGACAATCCCGGAACCCGCTATCATGGCCGTGACTCCCGGCGCAGGCTCAAAGGGCTTGGGGCTGTTCTCGATTTCACGCTCTGTGCGTTTCTTGTGACGCTTGTCGATTATCCCCCGCAATGTGTGAAGCTCCCGCTGTCTCACTGTGTATCCTTTCCTGGCAATGTCCCTTGCTGACTCCTCGATGCTCCGTATGACCTCACGCGATGTTTCTTCGGCCTGGGCGATGAATTTCTCGGCTTTGCGGTCGGCGGCCTGCATGATCTTGTCGCGCTGTGTGTCGATTTCCTTCACCCGGGACTGGTACGCCCTCCGCAGGTCTTCTGCCTCCTTCATGGCCGTGTGTACCTCACGCTCGGCGGTGTCGAGGGCGGCTCTGCGTTCGTTCAGCTCGCTCATGATGTCCTCAGCGGTAACTTCACGCGAGTCCAGCTCACCCTGCGCAAGTTTCAGCACTGACTCAGGCATCCCGTAACGTTTGGCGATGAGTAGCGCGCTGCTCCGTCCGGGAATGCCCATCAGGAGTCGGTACGTAGGCTGCAATTTCTGGATGTCGAACTCCATGCTTGCCGTCTCGACTCCGGGGGTAGTGAGCGCGTACTGCTTCACCGGGTTGTGGTGGGTAGTCGCCAGAGTAACACACCCCTTCTCCTTGAGCGTCTGCAATATCGCAACACCCAACGCAGCCCCCTCGTGAGGATCTGTGCCTGCTCCAAGCTCGTCAAGAAGCACCAGCGATGAGTCGGTAGCGTTCTTCAGGATGTGTATGATCTTCTGCAAGTGCGCGCTGAACGTTGAGAGGTTCTGCTCTATGCTCTGTTCGTCGCCGATGTCCTCATATATCGCGTCAAACGTCCCTATCACCGTTCCGTCCCGTGCTGGCAATGGCAGACCCAGCCACGCAACAGCTATCATCACTCCGGCGGTCTTGAGGGTTACAGTCTTGCCGCCAGTGTTGGAGCCTGTGATTACGAGGGTGCTGAAGTTTTCCCCGCATGACACTGACACGGGGACTGCCTTATCCTTGAGCATGGGATGACGGGCATCGATCAGGCGGAAGAATTTTCCTGCTGACAGCTCCGGGATTACCCAGTGCTTGTTGCGTATCAGGTCATCGCACACACACAGAAGGTCAAACGTCCCTATGACACGCTCGGCGTTGGTGATTGCGTTTTCGCGTGAGAGAATGCTCCGGGTCAGCGCAAGAAGTATCAGCCGCTCCTCGTCCTGCTCGTCTTTGGTCTTGATGATGAGATTGTTGTTGACGTGGGACAATGCACGCGGCTCCATGTACACGGAATTTCCCGACGCTGAACGTTCAACCGCCAGGCCCGGGAATCGGTTGATGTACTCCTGCCGTACCAGCATCAAGAATCTTCCCTCACGCCATGACAGCGAGCGTTCCTGCAGCATGTTGGTGATGTCGGAGTCCTCAAGGAGTTTCTGCGCTATTCTGCGTCCGTTGCGCTTGAGGGACTCTATCTCCTCGCGTATCACTGAGAGTTTCTGCGATGCCCTGTCAGCCAGCCTCCCGGAGTCCTCAACGACATTCAGAGCGTCAATCTCAGGGGAAAAGTCCCTGATGCCACGCCTGAGTCCGTCAACACTGGGGTAATCGGCGGCGACTCCCGCAAGACCCTCACGTATACCCCTCGCGCAGTTCAGCACGGCACGCACACGCAGCAATTCTTCGCCCGACAATATGCCGCTCTTCTTCGCGCCGGGGAACATGGGTGACACTGCTTCGAGCCCGGCGTTGAAGGTGAACTCTCCGTTGCGGTCAGTGAGGTCGAGCCATTCACGCAGGAGTTTTTCACGTTCACGGAGGGAGTCGAAATCCTCAGCGGGCTTCAGCGAGTCCAAAATTAACTCCCCTAATCCGCCTCGCAGTCTTTCACGGAAGGGGAGCAAGTTTTTCCTGAGTTCTAGTATTTCTGCTACACTGTCTGAGATTCGCATCTACATTCCGCCCGTCAGCGCAGTGAAATCAATCAGCCCGTGTTCCTGGAGAATGTCCCGGACATACGGCCAGACGAAAGAAGCCGCCTTCATGAACCAGCTTTCAGTCATCCATTCCTGCGGTATCATTTTGGGGAATGATGACAATAGCGCGTATATTATGACTGTGATGAAGCACACCTTGAGGAAACCTATAATCATTCCGCAAATGTGGTCGGTAAGTGAGAGCTGAGTGACCTTCACCATCCATGACAGTATAAAGCCTATCACCGCAAATATTATCTGAACCGTGAAGAATATAGCCAGTGAGCAGGCCAGCGACAGAATATTGCGGTCAAAAGCAGGGTCAGAAATGTAGCGGGAAGCAAGCTCTACGGCGGGGTCGCAGAACTTCCACGCGCAGAAAGTTGCCACGAAGAAGCCTACAAGACCGATAACTTCACCCGAAAATCCGTTCACGAGTCCGCGGTAGAGAAAGAATATCAGTATGATTCCTAGTACAGCGTCAATAATAAACGCGGCATTCATGTTAGTATCACCTTCCTGTTTAGCTCACGCCTTGGGGGGCGCGGTAATAGTTTATCTTCAGCCCGGCGGGGTCAATGGCCGAGTCCAGCCTCCCGCCTGCAATTTCACACAGCGACAATACATCAGGCTTCACCGTGAACATCTCAGCGTCAAGCCCGGTGCGTTCCGGGTCATCGGAGATTGTTACAGCATCGGGATTCTTGCCGAGCCAGTCAAGAATTTGCGCGTGGGAATATTCCCCGGCTATGAGAACACCAGAGCATGAATTTTTCCCGGTGTCATGACCGACAGCAAGCGAACCGCCCACGGCATCATGAACACCATCACGCGAACCGTTCCCGGCTTCAAGACTGCCAGCGCATAAACTTTCACCCGTGCCACGAATACCAGAGTACGAATCTTCCCCAGCACCAAGACCGCCAGCACGTGAACCGCCCCCGGCCATGAGCGAGTCCTCACACGAGGCGTAAACGTAACCATGCCCTGCGTAAATGACCGTGAGAATTTTCCCGGCATCATGGGACTTCCTGAACGTGTACGGGAGAAGCTCAAGCGTTGAGACCGGGAGAATTTTTGCCCCGCAGGCATACGCAATCCCTGAAGCATAAGCCGCGCCGACACGAATCCCCGTGAAGTAGCCCGGCCCGGTTGTGAGCGCGACATAGTCCAGTTTCTGCCACGACAGACCAGCCGACTCCATCAGTCCCGCGCAGATTCCCGGAAGCTCGGAAGTCTGCCTGCGCCCGTAATCCTCCTGAACGTAGCCCACAATAATACCGTTCCTCATGACCGCCGCCCCCGTCAGCCTCAGACAGCAGTCAACCGCAAGAATATTCATGCCGACATGCCCCCCTCAATCATGATTTCACGCTCAGACTCGCTCACTGCCTCAAAGTGTACCCTCACAGCATCACCGGGAGGATTGCGCCAGCGTTCAGGCCACTCCACGAACGTAATCACGCCATCACTCCCGGCGTATTCATCGAGGCCGGTTGCGCCCACTCCGTCCGGGTCAAGCCTGTACAGGTCAGCGTGTACTATGAGCAGGCCGGACGGGGACTCGTACTCGTTGATGAGCGTGAAAGACGGACTCCTGACTCCAGTTACCCCGAATGCCCCGCAGACCCCCCGCACAAAGACAGTTTTCCCCGCGCCCAAGTCCCCGGACAACAGCACGACTTCACCGCCCCTGAGAGTCCCGGCAAACTTCTCCCCGATTCTGCGTGTGTCAGACTCAGAGTGTGATGTGTACACGGTCATGATGACTTCTTGCGCTTCTCGGCACGGTGCTTCATGATTACCCGGAATATCACGCAGGAGACGCAGAATATCACCGCGAACAGCACCGTCCGGGGAATCTCGATGTCTGCCCCGGTTGAACGGCTCATCCCGAAGATGAACGCAACCGCCATCCCGAAGCTGAGTATGCTCATCAGGAGACCTTTACGGCGGATGTTCTCAGTCTTGCGGATTTCAGCGTCCCAGTCAACACGCTTCCTCTGCGACCTGTACACCGTCATTTTCCCGACCTCAAAGCGTGAATGACTTTGCGCAAGGTGTCAGCAATCTCCGAGGCTAATACCCCGTCAACACCTTCACGCGCAAGAATCTCGCCCGCCAGGCCATGAACTGACGCTCCCAGTACAGCCGCGTCGAAAGCGTCAAGCCCTCCCGCCAGGAATGCCCCAATGCACCCGGACAGGACATCGCCCGAACCCGGCACAGACAGCTCCGGGCCGCCGTAAGGTATCTCAGCGAACTTTTCGCCCTGTGCAACAAGCGTGTGATGACCCTTCAGCACCACACAGCCCCAGCGTTCAGACAGCTCACGAACAGCACCGGGCCTGTCAGCATGAACCTGCGCGGCAGTGATTCCGAGCAAGCGTCCTGCTTCGCCCTCGTGGGGGGTCATGACGGAGTCAGTTCTCGGCTTGAGGTCATCGCGTGATGAGGCAAGAGCGTTGAGTCCGTCACCGTCAACAAGAATCTTCGACGGCCATTCGCGCCACATCCGGGACGTGAATATCTCGGCGGCAACACTCCTGTCCAGCCCCGGCCCTATCACGAGAGCGTCAATGTTCTTCTGCGACAAGGCAAGCTCCTTCCAGCGGAATGTGTCATCATCGAAGCAGTAAATCACTTCCGGCAGACGGGACGCGCAAAGTCCGCATACCCCCTGCAATGACAGCATGGTTACGACACCAGCCCCCGAACGCAGCGCACCCAGCGCGCTCAACGCAGGAGCACCCGGGTATCTCACCGAGCCTCCCGCAATCAGTACCCTTCCCCTGTGTCCCTTGTGCATGTCCTCCGGGCGCGGGGGAAGAAGTTTCCTCAGTTCATCAGCCTTCATTTACGCTTTCACCATCTGTGGCGGCTCTTTCCCGGCGAATACGGCCTCAATATTCCGTATCACCATGAAGCCCATCTCTTTGCGTGTCCCGAATGTAGCAGTCCCGATGTGAGGCAGAAGCACTACATTCTGGAGCGTCTTCAAGGCTGGCTCAACTTCCGGCTCATTCTCGTAAACGTCAAGCCCTGCCCCCGCGATTACCCGGCGTGTGAGAGCATCGGCAAGAGCTTTTTCGTCGACAACAGGCCCTCGTGATGTGTTGATGAGGATTCCGTCCGGCTTCATTTTCGCGAGTTCCTTTGCGCCGATGAGATGACGTGTTGAGTCGGTCAGCGGCAGGTGAATGCTAACGAAGTCAGACCGCTCAAGAAGTTCCTCAAGGCTAGTCCTCTGCGCACCAACTGACTCAAGATGAAGTGAAGTCCTCCTGCTGTAGTACAGTACCTTCATGTTGAAGCCTCTTGCCGCCTTAATGCCGAAGTTAGTCCCGATTCTGCCTGCGCCGATTATGCCGACAGTCCTACCGGTGATGTCATAGCCCAGCATGTATTTGGGAGCCCAAGCGAATGTGCTTGTGCGTACTATGTTGTCGCCCTCAATGACTCTCCTTGCGCACGCGAACATGAGGGTGAACGCTGTATCAGCAGTAGCATCCGTGAGAACGTCGGGGGTGTTGGTTACGTAGATTCCCCGGTCGGTTGCGGCCTTCACGTCAATGTTGTTGTAGCCCACGCCGTAATTCGCTATGAGCTTGAGATCCGGCCCGGCCTGCGCGATAAGGTCAGCGTCTATCGGGTCATTCAGCATAGTGATTACTGCCGCGTAATTCTTGAAGGCGTTGACCAGCTCCTCACGTGTTGCAAGCCTCTCCTCATTGTTCACGTCATACTCGCAGATGTTGCCTAACGCCCTCATGACCGAGTTGTGCAGCGTGCGCGTAACGTATACTTTCCTGTTCATGTGTGATTACTCCTCGATTGTGATTGTCTTGATTACTACGTCTTCCACTGGCCGATCCTGCCTGCCTGTTTTCGTGTGGCCGATTGCCTCGACAACGCTCATACCGTCAACAACATGGCCGAAAATCGCGTGTTTCCCGTCAAGCCACGGAGTCGGTACTAGGGTGATGAAGAACTGTGAGCCGCCTGTGTTGGGGCCAGCGTTCGCCATCGAGAGAATCCCGGGAGCGTCATGCTTGAGACCTTCGCCGAACTCGTCAGGGATTGCGTAGCCGGGACCGCCGCGTCCTGTTCCGGTGGGGTCGCCTCCCTGTATCATGAAGTTGTCGATTACCCTGTGGAAGATTACGCCGTCATAGAAATTCTTCTTGGCGAGGGTGGTGAAGTTCAGTACAGTGTTGGGGGCAAGGTCGGAATATAGCTCGATGGTGAAGTCGCCCATTGATGTCTGGAATTTCGCGAGGGGACGCTTGGGTGTCTCGTCAGCAAAAGCAGGTGAGCATACGAGAGCGAGCGTGAGAATCTTGCAGAGCAGCTTGTACATGGTGATGATGATTCCTCCTTATGTGTTGTGGATTGTCTGCATATAATATCACTAATCACAATGGCACATAGGACAAAGCAGAATAACTCAGGGGCTGCCGGTTTCCTGCCCGGTAATAACTGTCTCAGGTTTATATTGTAACTGGTATAATCTTCACATCGGCTTTTTACGGAGCTTCGGAGAAAATATTCCCATAAATCAATATTACTATCATGAATCTCAAAGGGAGGTTTTAATTTGCAGGATATATTCTTCACACAGCGGAAAAGGTTCGGCGAAATTCTCCGCGAGTACGACCTCGTAAGTCAGGACTCCCTCGATAAAGCACTAATGCTCCAGAAATCTTCCGACAAGCGGCTCGGTGAAATACTCGTATCACTCGGCGCATTAACCCCAACTCAGGTGGCAGAGACCCTAGCAGTACAGCTTGAGCTTCAGTTCATACAGCTAGACCGCTACCAGCCCGAAGACCAGGCCATAAAGATGATCCCCCGTAATGTCGCCGAAAGATTGCAGCTCATTCCCCTCAAACTTGATGATGATGATACCCTTCTGGTTACCATGTCTGACCCTCTGGATCTCCCTGCTCAGGACGAGATAAGGTCGCTTACCGGCCATGAGCTGAGAGTAGCCACATCAGGAGGCGATGACATTTCCCGGAATCTGTCCCGGATGTACGAGTTCAGCGCAAACGTTCAGGGCGCGATGACTGACACGGCAGACACAGGAGACGTATACACACCCCTTGCCGCCACGACCAGCACAATGAATCCCGATGATGCTCCCCTTGTCGAACTCGTGAACAACGCCATACAGCAGGCAGTGAGGGAGAACGCTTCAGATATTCACTTCGAGTCCTACGAGCAGATGAGCCGAATCAGATTCCGCGTTGACGGTCAGCTGTACATACACAACCAGTACCCCGCCGTAGTTCAGCCCGCAGTAATATCACGCCTTAAGATCATGGCCGGAATGGACATAGCCGAGAAACGAAAGCCCCAGGACGGACGTATACTTACGATTATTGAGGGCCGGCACATAGATTTGCGAGTCAGCTCCCTTCCCACTATGAGCGGCGAGAAAGTCGTCCTCCGTATTCTTGACAGGGATCACTCATTCGTTGAGCTTGAGCAGCTTGGACTTGAGGATGACGACATGCGTTATATCACACAGTTCTGCGAGACTCCCTGGGGGATGATGCTTGCCACCGGGCCGACTGGTTCAGGAAAGTCCACAACACTCTACTCAATGCTGAAGAAGATAAGCCATCCCGACATCAACATAATCACAGTAGAAGACCCGGTAGAGTTCTACATACCCGGCATAAATCAGGTGAACGTCAACGAGAAAGCCGGGCTGACCTTCGACTCCGCACTGCGCTCGATACTGCGTCAGGACCCGGACAAAATCATGATAGGAGAGATACGCGACACACCTACAGCGCAGATAGCTATACGTTCGGCACTGACCGGGCATTTCGTGCTGTCATCACTTCACACTAACGATGCTCCCAGCGCGGCGGTGCGTATTATCGACATGGGAGTCGCTCCCTTCCTTCTTGCGGCTTCTTTGACTGGGGTAATCGCACAGCGTCTCGTGAGGTGTTTATGCCCTCTCTGCAAGGAAGAGTACGAGCTTGACGATGTATCATGCGAGAAATTCGGAGTCCCACCGGGAAGCACAGCGTTCCGGCCAGTGGGATGCCCTAATTGCAGGCACGGTTACAGGGGCAGGCGGGGGATATATGAGATTATGGTGCTGAATGACCACCTGCGGGAAATGATCATAAAGGGTGCTGATGCTATGGAACTCAGAAGCGCGGCCATAGAAGACGGAATGAAGACACTGCGCAGGGCCGGGGTAAATGCGGCTCTGTCAGGATATACATCAATGGAGGAGATATTAAGTGCAACAATTTGACAACCCAGCTCTTGAGCAGCTAATCAGGCAGGCAATCAGCGGAGGGGCAAGCGATATTCACCTGAGCTCCGGGTCTTTCCCCGCACTGAGGATTCACGGCGACCTCAGCTACATAGAGTCGTCAGAAATCTTCACGCGCGAGGCTCTCGAAAAGTTCATCAGCGAGATTCTCAACCCTCTTCAGCTCGACAAATTCAGGAGGACGGGAGACCTTGATTTTGCGTTCACATA
This sequence comes from Synergistaceae bacterium, assembly GCA_017446055.1. GTDB lineage: Bacteria > Synergistota > Synergistia > Synergistales > Aminobacteriaceae > JAFUXM01. The sequence continues at coordinate 12,164 of JAFSRQ010000123.1, forward strand.
CGGGACACAGAGATTCAGGGGCAGCGTCTACAAGGAGATGAACGGATTTTCTCTGACATTCCGATTAGTGCCGACAGAAATTCGGTCTCTCGATGAGCTTGGACTTCCTCCCATCCTTAAGACTATGTCCCAGAAGCACCGCGGACTCTTCCTCGCCACAGGCCCGACAGGACACGGAAAAAGCTCAACCCTCGCGGCCATAATCAGCGAGATCAACCACAACCGCAAAGCCCACATCGTAACCATAGAAGACCCGATAGAGTACGTACACACTCCGGCAATGTCAGTGATACATCAGCGTGAAGTCGGCCATGACACCGAGAATTTCGCGTCAGGCATAAGGCACGTACTGAGGCAGGACCCGGACGTAATCATGATCGGCGAGATGAGAGACCTTGAGACCATCGGAGCGGCTATAACGGCGGCTGAGACCGGGCACTTGGTGTTCGGGACTCTTCACACGCAGGACGCATCGCAGTCAATCGAGCGTATTGTTGACGTTTTCCCTCCCCACCAGCAGAACCAGATACGTCTTCAGCTAGCGTACACACTTCTGGGGATATGCTCACAGCAATTGATACCCTGCGATGACGGCGGGAGAGTCTGCGCAACCGAAATCATGATCATGACTCCGGCAATACGCGCAAGCATACGTGAAGGGAAAATCAGCAGTATACGCAACGCCATGCTTACGGGAATGGGCTTCGGCATGCACACAATGGAGCAGGATTTGGTGAGGTGGCTCAAGGACGGCAGAATATCCCGCTCAACGGCTAAGAGCTATGCCTATGACCAGGGCGAAATAGACCGCGTTCTTGCGGCGGGAATCTAGCAGGGGGGTAACACGGCATGATGAAGTTCAAGTACCGCGCAAGGGCTTCAAGCGGCGAAATGGTAGAAGGCACTGTAGAGGCTGACGACCAGAAAAGCGCGCTCAACACTCTTCGCGGGCAGGGAATGATTGTAGTCAACCTCAACGCGCAGGGGGGAGGCTCTTCACGCTCGAATGCAGCACAGGCTCCGAAATCATCACACAGTTCCGGCGGCTTCTCCCTGAAATCATTAATGAGTATCGATATAGGGCATCTCTTGAGCGGAGGAAAAGTTCCCCTGAAAACGTTAATGATATTCTTCCGTCAGCTTGCGACAATGGAGACTGCCGGACTCAGCCTCGCGACATCAATTGACGTTATTGCGGGCGGGGAAAAGAACGCCTCATTGCGTTATGCCCTGTCGAACATCAAGAACAGGCTCGACAGAGGAATGCCGCTGAGTCAGGCCATGAGCCAGGAAAAAGCCTTCAGCACGCTCATAATCTCACTGGTTGAGGCGGGCGAGGAGGGCGGACTTCTCGGTCAGGCACTGGAGCAGTCAGCAACATTGCTTGAGAAGCAGGAACAGTTACGCAGCAAAATCAAGAGCGCGATGTTCTACCCGGCCTTCATCATGGTTTTTGCCATCGGAATATTGATACTGTTCTTCATGTTCCTTGTGCCGAAATTCGAGGAGACATTCGCCGCGCTGAACATAGAGCTTCCGCAGATAACGTTAATCATGTTCGGTATAGGCAACTGGTTTTCGCAGAACTGGTACATAGTGGCGGGCGTGTTTGCAGGGATAATACTGGGGCTTTATTTCCTGTCAACCAACAAAGCCACAAAGGGAACGATGGACAAAATCAAGCTGAAGATTCCCGTCATGAAGGATCTCCTGCTGAAGGCTGCTATGGCGCGTTCAAGCCGTACACTTTCTGCGCTGACTTCGGCGGGCGTGCCAATAGTGAGAGGGCTTGAGATGGCTCAGAGCACCGCCGGGAATGTCGCTGTGGAGGAAGGCTACTCGGCATTGCGTCAGGGGGTAATCAGGGGCGTATCACTGGGTGACTCGGCGAGGCAGGCAAAAATATTCCCGATACTTGTCTCACAGATGATGAGAATCGGCGAGGAGACCGGGCACTTGGACAACATGCTTGAACGTGTGGCAACGTGGTATGACCAGGAGCTTGACGAACAGGTGAAGGCTACGGTGTCATTGCTTGAGCCTATGCTGATTGTGTTTGTAGGGGCAATCATAGCGATAATAGCGACATCGATATTCGCCCCGGTAACATCGGCAATAGTCCAGCTGTCATAATACATTGAGGAGGGATAACATGAAGAGGCGAAGAGGCTTCACGCTTGTGGAACTGCTGATAGTGATTGCGGTGATGGGCGTGCTGTCATCAATGATGATGGTATCCAGCAGCGAGTCGGTCTCAACGGCCAAAGCGAACAACATAATATCAAGCCTGCGTAATTTCTCGATGGCGGCGATGGCCTACTACACAGACAACGTAGAAACATTCGGAGCAAACCCCAACAAAGATATTGATTTTGCCACAGTGAAAAAGTATATGCACAACGAGGGCAATATCCCGGACGTGGACAGCTATACAGTAACGAACAATAGCGGGGTATGGTGGGCAGGCTATAATCTCACTAATGAGAACACGAGCGTCAAGCAGAAATTGTCGAACCGGGCGGATTCTGCGAACCTCAAGGGGGCAGGCAATACTCCTCCGACAACAACACCATACCCGAAATACGACAGCTCAAGCTCAGGCCATACCCATGTGTGGCTTCTGATACGGTCAAACCAAAGGCCAAGCGAATAAATACAGCGATGCCCTCTCAGGAATTGGGGGGGCGTTTTTTTGCGGACGGTTACAGTATAATTAGCGGTCAAAGGACGGTGATATGACGTGAGCGAACACAGGGGCTTCAGCGTTGATACAGTGAGGCGGGCGAACCTCGATATGATTTTGGGGATAAAATCGGAACATCGTATCAGCGACAAATTTTCGGACAAGGACATAGAGCGGGCATTACGGGAAGCATCAATGAGAGTTTTCGGAGGAAAGGATGAGTAATTCAGATGGAACATTCTGGAATATACGAACGGCTTGTGTCGGATGATCATGATTTTCTGGGTCAGGCAGCATACTCTATCTATAAGGCCAGAAAGCGCGAGTTCATCATAAGCAAACAGATTGGGTTAGGTACTGCGAGAGTTCCTGAAGAAGTTATTAATGAGTTCATAAAAGCTCAAACAGACCGTACGCTGGATTTATACAGGAATCAGGCTGAAGGGTTGTTCCGTGAATTTCTTGACGCATCATACGGCAAGGAAATCACCAAAGAGAAGCAGAGCCTGAACCAAGAATACAGCCGCAGATACGAGAAGCTCGCCGACTCCGTCAAGCCCTCTTTCTGGTACGGAGTCCTCCAGAGCATGACCGCATCATTCCTATTCCTTCTGGCGGGCTATATCCTCCTCAAGATGAGCGGAAGCTGGGATATTCTCCTCAATAATCTATTCAGGTAAGGACGTGTAATCATGGCAATAGTACAGGTAGTGCAGTGGGACGACAGCCTCAACTCCAACGACATACTTGCGTGGCGTTACGTTGACCGCAAGAACCCCGCCAAAAGTGATGAGCTCGGCAACTGGACTCAGCTGGTAGTCCGCGAGACTCAGGAAGCAATACTCTTCAAGGACGGGCAGGCGTTAGACCTCTTCGGGCCGGGCCGTCATACCCTCTCAACGAACAACATACCCATGCTCGGACGGCTCATCAACCTTGCGACAGGAGGACAGAGCGCGTTCAAGGCTGGCGTGTGGTTCGTCAACAAGGTCAACATTCTTGATGTCAAGTGGGGAACTCAGAACCCGATACTGCTCCGTGATCCTGAGTACCAGATACCGATATACGTGCGTGCGTTCGGCCAGTTCGGGATTCGTGTCGCAGAGAGCAGGCAGTTCGTCCTGAAACTTTCCGGCAACAAGTCATCCATAACCCGCGATGAGATAGCCAGCTACTTCAAGGGGCTGATACTTTCACGTATGGGCGACATGATAGCGACATACATAGCCCGCAAGAACGTCAACATATTCGAGATTTCCGCGTACCTTGAAGACATGTCGAACGAGGCAGTAGAGAAGCTGCGCCCGGAGTTTTCGCTTTACGGGATTGAGCCGCTGAATTTCTACTTCGGCTCGGTGAATGTTGACGACACTGACGAGGGAGTGAAGAAGCTGAAATCCGCGATGGCCGAGCGCGCTACGATGAACGTCATGGGCTACAGCTACCAGCAGAAACGCTCGTTTGACGTGATGGAGTCAGCCGCGAAGAACGAGGGCGGAAGCTCACTTCTCGGTGCGGGCGTGGGACTCGGCGCGGGTATGGGCATGGGCGGGGCGTTCGGTAACATGGCCGCTCAGATGGGACAGTACATCAACCCCCAAGGTGTGAATCCTAATCCACCGTCAGCACCAACAGCACAGGCGGGAAGCTCAGTGTGTCCTTCATGCGGGCAGGCTGTTCCGGCGGGCGCGAAATTCTGCATGAACTGCGGCGCGAAGCTCGTGTGTCCCGGCTGCGGCAATCCCATAGTGCCGGGCGCGAAATTCTGTATGAACTGTGGCCAGAAACTTTAAGGAGGAGGGTTAATCATGGGAAAATTCTTCAGCAAACTTCGGCAGGTCTTCAACATTTTTCTTGTCATGGCGTTAATCGGGCTTGCGGCGGCGGTCTTCACCTACTACCTTACGACCCCGGAGCAGCGCGGTACAACATTCTGGATTTCGGCGGGCTTCATCGTCTTTGCTCTTGTGCTTGAGACGTTAATGTTCATGGGAATAGCCTGGCGCGGCAACAATGGGAAAAATATCCCGGTCAGCTTCTCGAAGTCTATACTAGGCGGGCTGTACTTCGTGTTCACGATCGTTATAGCTGTCTGGAATGCCTATGCGGGCTGGACAGTAACGCGCTTAATGCTGACACAGGTCGGGGGACTCGTTGTGTTCCTTGTGCCGATGGTGCTAATCAACATGGCCGAGCTGAAACTTTCGGACGCGACAACCCGCCAGCAGTCAGAAGGCCGGGCGACTCTCGCGTCAATGTCATCACAGATAGGGTACATTGCTGACGACATGAAAGCCGCCGGAATGACTCAGGACGCAATATCGCAGGTAGTGAGACTCTCGGAGGCCGTGAAGTATTCTGACCCCACCCCGGCCAGCGGGAAACTTGAGCGCGGGTTAGAGTCAGCCGTGAAGGAGCTTGAGTCAGCCGCGAAGGGTTCTGATGTTCAGGCTGTCATCCGTGCGTGTACACTGGCGGAACGTGCCTTGTCCCAGCGCAACGAGTACGTGAAGAACGCCAAGTAGACGTGAGAACGGAACGCCCCCGGCCATGATAACCGGGGGAATTTTTTTGCTGACTAAATTTTGGGGGAAAAGAGATTCATCTTTATCATTCTGTTGATTTGGGACTGTAGATATGCCGGGCCGAACAGGATTAACAGAACGTTTGACGGAGCTATTATGTTGACGGCCTGAGTTCTGTCCATGAATTTGGCGGCGTGTTCCTGAAGCACCCTCCTGGCCATGAACGCCAGCCATCCCGATGCTACAATCACGATTCCCAGCGCATAATTGTAGACCTCATCGGCAGTTTCCGCGTCAAGACCGTATTCCGTCAGGTCATACTGAGGCAGCAGACACACCCCCGCGTACACCAGCGCGAATATCCCCACAAGCCACGCAGGAACTTTCGCCTTCGTCCCAAGAGAATTCAGCGGCTTCAGCCTCATTGCGTACCAATAGACCGAGTACAGCCCCGCCGTTACGACATAAAGCACCGCGACAAATGCCAGCGATACATACTTCATGGCCGGAAGATTCTCCAGCTTCTTGCGGCGTTCCTCGTCCTGCTTCTGGGACTCGCGCTCGCGGAATTTCTCCGTGCCGTAATCAGTCAGCGTCCCGCAGTAGGGGCATTTCTCCGTTCCCTCATCAAGTGGTGCACCGCATGATTTGCAGTTCATCATAATCACTCTCTCATTCTGTCAGATATTACGGGAAATAACGCCTGATTCTATCATCTTGTTGACCTGATACTGAAGATATGCCGGGCCGAATATTATTGCCATTGCCTGAGAGGGGGCGGTTCCTTTCACGAGGCCGTAATTTGCGGAATGTCCCCGAAGTATTTTCTTGACGTGAAGAGCCATAAGCGCGGAAAACACAGGAAGGAGGAAGAATATTGCTGTCCAGATACGATATGCGGCTTCATAAGCCAGGCCAAGACTCTCGTGCGTACTAGGAAGCAGGAAGAACTCGGCGCAGCATAAAGCATACAGCACAGGCACGGCGATATTCAGCTTTGATTTTGTGTGAAGAGTGTTGATTGACTTCGTGCGGGAAATGTACCAGTAAGGCGAGTAATAACCGAACGTAACAGCATACGCGAACACCACAAAACACAGTGATGCATACCTCATTCCCGGAAGCCCTGACTTTTCCCGGAGGCGTTCCGTTTCCTGCCTCATGATTTCGCGTTCCCTGAGAATCTTTTCACCGTAATCCGTAGCTCCCCCACAATATTCGCATGTCTCAGCTTCTTTTCTGAGAGGAGCTCCGCAGTACTTGCAGTTCACGTTCATCATTCCTTCCTGAGAGTAAAACAATACCCCGGCCATGTTTCACCGGGGCAATCCTGAGCTGTCTGCGTGTTACGAGAGTTATTCCGCCGCCATCTTCTTTAGCGATTCGACCCTTGCCTTCTGCGCCTCAACCTGTGCTTCAAGCGTGGCTAGCTGCTCTTCTTCCGCTTTGACTGACGCATTGAGCCTGTCAGCAAACTGGGCAGATACCGCCTTCAATGCTGCGAACTCCTGCTTCAGGTCAGCGACATCAGGTATACCGCCCTGCTCAAGTTTTGCGATCCTCTGCTCAAGCGCGGCTATCGTGGCTTTGACCTCGTCAAGTTTCGGGGTGAACTTGTTCTGCATGACAGTCCACATGATATTGAGAAGGACTATCACAGCAACAACACCGATGATGATTTTCTTCTTGCTGTCGGGAGTCTGGGGTGCTTTCTTGTCTTTCTGCGCGCTCATTGTCATTCCGTTACAGGAAACCTATAAAAGCTGGTTCATGTTCCCCTGCCCGTTCATTGCGTCCGCTATCACGATATTGCTGTTACTTACGTTTGGTGTCAGCTTGCTTGTATCAACATAGGGGCATTGTACTTTCTCAATAAGCCGGGAACATAAAGTTTATTTGCTGGTTTTCCTGTGAACGGCTTGCACCTGCCTTTCGTGAAAAAATTTGAGGGCTTTTACACAGTATTATAACTTTGGGCTAACTGTTGCGAAGCCTCCGTATCATAAACAAAAGAGGCCCGGTAATGAGCCTCCGTTGTACGCGACAACCTTACTTCACTTCAACTTCCGCGCCGGCATCAGCGAGCTTCTTGCGGATCTCTTCAGCCTCTTCCTTTGACACGCCTTCTTTGATGTTCTTGGGCGGGTTGTCGACAAGCTCTTTCGCTTCCTTGAGGCCGAGTGACGTAATCTCACGCACTGCCTTGATGACACCGATCTTGTTCGCGCCGGGCCCTTTGTAGACGACATCAAACTCTGTCTTCTCCTCTGCGGGGGCTGCTGCTGCACCTGCTCCGGGCATGGCCGCCATCATTACGGGGGCTGCTGACGCTGATACG
>JAFSRQ010000124.1 GCA_017446055.1 Synergistaceae bacterium
GGTCTGGTCTGGTCAATTATAGTCAGACTATTCATCCCCGTCAACCCTCTTTCTTAGGAAATTTCTGCTGTGTTATAACATTAACCCTTCCAGCAATGATAACAGAAGGGAGGATTTGCTACAGTCTCAGGATTTCAGGCACTCATTGAGATATTGCCGCGATTTACCCCGCAGTGCCTCAAGTTTTTCCTCTACACTGTTATAGTCTATATCATCTGGTAGTGCCGTCATTCCCTGTTCGTATACATGGCCGAGAAGCCCCGTTCCTGAAAGCAGACTCCCGATACGCCCGTCATCCTTCCTGACATGCATGAATGACAGGAAGTTTTTCCCCATGTTGACCGAAAACGCCGTGCCGTGAAATGATTCCGAGAACACAAAATCAGCGTGGTCAACCAGCCATATAAATTCGCGCGGGCCGGTGTTCCTGTAATATTTCTGTGAAGAATCCAAGACATCAATAATCTCTCTTCCTCCGGCAAAATCGCGCTGCTCATCTCTCCATGAGTCTTTATTCCAGCAGTAACGCAGGACGTAGTGATCCGGCACATCACATTCCGGCTTCCGTGAGATTTCCCGCCACTGTTCAGCCGTAAGAAGCAATGTCGGGTCAAGCACAAGCGCAGCCTCGCGCCCGGTAATCTCTCTGATGAAATCACAGCCTGACTTTTCGCGGCATGACAGGGCATCGAAACCGTCAAGCCCCTCCCTGTGTATGGGATATTCTTTCGGGTCAACAGGAGCATCACCGAAACTAGGAGCATAATTCACCCTCTTCTTACGCTCTGCAAACTGGAGGTAGTAGAATCTCAACGCTTCATCGGTCTTGATGATTCTCTTGTTATATATCTGGTCGCTGCCTGCTATGACGTAATCGTAATCCTTGCAGAGTGATTTGCCGGATTTCAGTGATGTCCTGTAATCGGAATAAACCTTTGTGCCTATGCAATCACTGTAGAACTCACTGTAGATTCTCTCGCGATTTTCCGCACCTGCCCTGTAACTTGAGGACATCTTCCTGCGTAACTGCTCGCGGTACTTCTTCACGCCCACAGCAGCAAGCAGAAGTTTTGCGGCACGCCTGACACCTGCTTTTGCCCCGCGAAATAATGCGGCGGGCATACCCAGCTCAACCATAGGGCATATAAGACTCTCTGCCTCAAAGCCGGACTGCCTCACCGCTTCCTGAAGTGCGTAATGCTGGAGGGCATTGCCTAAGTTTCTCTCTGGCGCATACAACGTTACTATGAGTGCTTTTCTCCGATGGGATTTTTGAGCGTCAGTTACGGTCGTGTCGTGTCGTGTCGTGTCAATTATGATGCGATTTTCCATTTTGTCAAGTCCTTTCTGCGTATTTTTGTTGCCTGTGATTATATCATCTGCTGATACTCTGAGTACTTCGGCCAAATATTTCATGGAGCTTGCGCGCAGCTTGTCCAGTTTTACCCCCGCAGTGCTGTAGTCTACTTCGGCTGGTCTCTCGCTCATGCCGGAAGCGTAGACATGGTTCGTTATGCCTACATTCGACAGGAGGCTGTCTATTCGTCCGAACATGTCCACCATGCCTTTCTCCCTGCGTCTGAAAGCGAGAAAGTTCTTGCCGAAGTTCACCGAGAAAGCAGTCCCGTGGAATGAGTCAGTAACGACAAAATCAGCATAGTCTATCAGGTAGACGAACTCGCCCGGGTGCGTAACGTAGTGGGTAATGTCGTCCATGTCGTGAATATTGATGACTGGCAGCCCCCCGGCCATGTCGCTTATTGCCTGCTGGTACTCCGGCGTTATTTTGCCCAGAAAGTAGCACAGCACGTAGCGTTCCGGCACAGGGTATTCCGGCTTCGATGCAACTTCCCGCCACTGCTCCGGGGACAGCAGCAGCGTGGGGTCGAGGACAAGCTCGGCTTCCTGCCCTGTGAGAGCGCGTATCATGGGCTGCATTTCCTGTTCGCGGCAAGAAAGGCGGTCGAATCCCAGCAGACCCTTGCGGTGAAGCTCTGTGTCATGCTCCGGGAACTGCGAGAAACCGAAGCTCGGCGCGTAGCACACACGTTTTTCACGCGGCATGAACTCAAGGTAGTAGTACGCCGCGCGCACCGAGGTGTGGTCCCAGACATTCCAGACCTGGTCGCTGCCCGTAACAGCACAGCAGTACTTTTCCCATTCCGATTTGTTCATCCTGATTACGCTTCCGAATGACGGAATGAACGGCGGACGCATTTTCCTCACCATGAAACCGTCCTGAAATGCCTTGAAACGCTTTTTGCGAGGAATCTTTGCCTGGAACTGCATACGGAATTTCCTGACACCCATAAGCGCAAGAATATATTTCACCGGGAGCTTCAGCTTGCCCTTGATTTGTCTCGCAAGGGAATAATTATCCTCAATGCAAAGGTGAGTAACCTCAAATCCATAACCCTCAAGAGTATGCGCAATCGAGTATCTCTGAAGCACATTCCCGTAGTTGAAGTTCCCGTATAGTGTTACCAGCAGTATTTTTCCCTTCATGTGATTATCTTCCTCCTGTCTGCTAATATGCCCCCGAACCCTTGAAGACCGCCTTAACCGTACGTATCATAATGATGATGTCAAGCCACACAGACCAGTTGTGTATATAGTACAGGTCAAAATCTATCCTCTGCTGGTAGTCCTTGACATCATTGCGCCCGGAGACCTGCCAGAAACCAGTCATCCCCGGCTTCACACGGAATATCTGCCTGGCTGTCCTGTAGCCGTAATACAGCTCAATCTCCTTCTGCACGATTGGACGCGGCCCGGTAAGGCTCATTTCCCCCCGCAAGACGTTGAACAGCTGCGGAAGCTCATCGAGACTCGTGCGCCTCAGCATATGCCCGATTTTCGTTATACGCTTGTCATCCTTGAACTTGAACGCCTCCTCAAACTCGCGCCTGAGATTGTCATCCTTCATCATTTCCCGCAGAATCTCTTCTGCATTCTCAACCATCGTGCGGAACTTGAACAGCTTGAAAGGCTTCAAGTCTTTTCCGATTCTCTCGTGGAGGAAGAATATTTTTCCGCCGTCCTCACGCTTGACCTTCCACGCGGCATAGGCCATGAATGGAGATGACAGACACAGCGCGACAAATCCGCCGACGTAATCTATGATTGACTTCACGAACCTGTTGACGGGATTCAGGAGTCCCTGCGAGGCTGAGATCACCGGCATTCCGTCAATGCTCCTCATTTCGGCGGACATTGTGGTGAGCATGTACATATCCGGCACGTAAAGCACCCTCCCGGCAAGCTCCTCCACACGGCCAAGTATCCCGGACAATTCGCGCCTTGATGCCGTAGGGATTGCTATTATGGCCTCGTCAGCGTGAAGTTCTCCCTGCACACGCTCGAAGTCTGACAGCCTCCCAAGAACCGGGACTCCTGAAATGGTCATGCCCTGCTTGTTCTCGTCATCGTCAAGGAAGCCCAGAACCTTGCGGGCAATGAAGGGTGATGAGATTATGTTTTCCGCGAAAATTTCACCCGCGCTCCCTGCTCCGAGTATGATTACGCTTGTCGACAGAAGTCCCAGCCCGAATAATACCCGCCTGAAGACGTACCTCACAGCCAGGCATAACGGAACGAATGCCCCGAACGCAAATATTATCCCGAAGAAAGGTATCGTGTTTTTCCCGGCGTAAAGAAAGAGAATGCTCACGAGAAACGCATAAAGAAGCGAGCGCATACACTGCTTCGTCTCGTCCCAGAATGTCCAGTTTCCGAAGCCGTACATCGAGCTGAATATGTAGAAAGCTGTTACTGTTCCTGTAATGAATGCGCGGGTCTCAAATGAAGCCTCAATCCCGAAAACTGACAGGCATAAGTTGAAGAGCAGTGCGTCAAGGATTAACTGTATTACGGATAATAGAAACTTGAAAGCGGCCATGCAAAACTTCCTCCTGAAAGTGTTGGGAATGATTGTATCACACGGCCTTGATGATGATTATTTTCCTGCCAGGAGTCTTTTCACGTCCTCAGATTTAGCCAGGTCAAGAGCAGATTTCCCGTCAATATTCTTTGCTGACACATCAGCACCGTAACCCAGCAGGATTTTCACGTTCCCCGCAAGATTTTTCCCGGCGGCGTAAATCAGGGCTGTATTGCCTTCCCTGTCCTGAGCGTTCACGTCAGCCCCGGCACTGAGCATGGCCGTGAGGATTTCGGGGTTGTCGTCAAAAGCCGCGCTCATCAGCGGAGTATGACCCATAAGATCCGCGGCGTTAATGTTGGCTCCCGATGACACGAGAACAGAGACATATTCCGGCCTTGATGCCCTGTGAAGAGCTGTAAGACCCTCGCTGTTACGGGCTTTAGCGTCCGCACCTGCCTCGATGAGGAATCTTATAGTCTCAGGATTATTGCTGAACATGGCCGCCATCATGAGCGCAGTGTTGCCGTCATCATTCTTCGCGCTGACATCCGCGCCTGATTTCAGGAGTACGTTGATGATGCTGGCTTCCGGGTTGAGCATTGCGGCGGTGATGAGTGCGGTGTTGCCGTCATTGTCGCGGGCTTCAAGCTCTGAGCCTGAGTCAATCAGCAGACTCAGCACTTGTATTGACGCTGACCTTGACGCGGCAATCATGAGGGGAGTCCTTCCGTCATTGTCGCGGAATCTGAGGTTTGCCCCTTCCCTGATCAGCTCCTGTATGTGCTGGGGGTCGGCATCACGTTTCCTGACGGCTGAAAGTATTTCGTTGTCGGGTGCTTTGTGGAGGAAGGTTATTGATGTTACTGCGATAAGTATTGCTATGGTCATAGAGATTGCTGACTGGGGAGCTTTCTGCCATATCATAACCGCAATGGCGATGACAAGCAGAAGAATAATCCATCTGAGTAATTTCCGCATTGTTCGGTGATTCCTTTCTGTGTTATTTCGCAGCGTTAACGAGGATACGAGCAAAATATACGCATTCTCCCGTTCCTATGCGCAAACAAAAGCGGGAGACTCACGCAGAATCCCCCGCCCTGTATCTTATGCGGTTATCCCTGGTGATGAGCGAGCATTACAGCCCCGGCGATGGAGAGGAGTTTTGCCCTCGGTGAGTCTGCGCGGCTGGTGAGGACTACAGGCGCGGCGGCTCCGATGATGAGTCCGGCTGTCTCGCTTCCCTTTGCGAAGAAGCTGATTGACTTTGCGAGTGCGTTTCCGACCTCAATCTGCGGTACGAAGAGAACGTCAGCGTGTCCTGCTACAGGGGACTTGATGTGCTTGATTCTTGCGGCTTCCTCGTCAATGGCGTTGTCCAGCGCAAGAGGCCCGTCAACGATGCAGTTCTTGATCTGTCCGCGTGCGTTCATCTGTACGAGTGCTGTTGCGTCAAGCGTGCAGGGCCTATCTGGGTTGACCATCTCTACGGCGGCGAGGCAGGCTACCTTGGGCAGCTCAACTCCCTGTGAGCGGGCAAAGTTCACGGTGTTCTGGACGATGTCGGCCTTCATCTTGATGTCAGGATA
>JAFSRQ010000125.1 GCA_017446055.1 Synergistaceae bacterium
CACCTTACCGAGAAACTTCTTGCTGTATGACGGTACATATAACATACTTCTCAGCAACTGCATCAATTCCCGCCCCCTTTCTTGAACACTAAGACTTTGCGACCGAATGAGAGTACTTCTTGCCCGTTCTGGTTGTATGCGTGTGTTATGACTTCAACGATACCCCTGTCATTCTTTGTGTGTGATTCGCGCTTTGAGATGATTTCCGTAGCTCAATTCTCACTCCTCCTTACAGCGGTTTGATTTTGCGTTCAACGGGGCTTGCTGGGTTGCCGTAAACCATCATGTTGTCGTCCACGCTCTTTATCCGAGTGAGGCTGAACGTGCCACATATGCCGAAGGGTGAATGAATGTTGCCCAGCGGTCAAGGAGAATGCCGTAGCTGTCCCGGAGAGCTATTCTCTCCCGGATAACGTCAGGGCGGTACATTGCGAATATGAATTTTACGTCTGGGAAGGATTTGTATTTGTCGTAAATATTGAAGGTGTTGCCGAGAATGGGAAAGCCGTTTATTTCAGGGTAATATGTCTCGTCATCGAACGCGAAGCCGATAAATGCATACCCCCTCCACCACTCGCTGTAATTTTACTGATGCGTCATAGATCTGTTCGGCTATAAATACAGCTGAACCCTTGCCACCTATGACTATGATTTTGTCTTTGCTCATCGCTATATGCTCCTGTGAAATGTTTGGCCGAATTGTGTCACAGCTCGCAAATATCCATTAGGGTAAGCAAAACCCCCGCGCATATTGTTACGCAGGGTATGAGGGGAGATTTCAGCGTCAGAATATTTCCGAGTGAGTCCCAGCACCAAGAAACACAACCAGCTCATGCCCGCCCTTGTTGCGTATCTGGTATACGAGCAGCAAATCGCCTTTCACGTGGCATTCCCTTATGCCGTCAAGCTCGCCTCTAAGCGGATGGTCTTTCCATTCAGGCGGCAGGGGAGCGTCATTTGCTACAAGCAACAACATAACTTCCTTCAGCCTGTGCATGTCATGTTTGCCGGAACGTGAGAGCTTTTCCCAATTCTTGATGAAGTTGTCATCCTTCTTGGAGTCTCTTGGCAATGCGACTCGTTTTTCCGCAGCTGTCTTTTTGTCCGCAGGCATGTCTTAGTCCTCCAATGATTTTTCCCACATCGCAATATATTCCTGCGCGTCTGATATGGCCTTGAGGATGCCGGGATTCCTGATTTCTGAGCCGTCATCATCGTAAATGTGGTATACCTTGTAGCTTGTCTGCGGTGCTTCACGCTCTAATACCTGCTCCATAAATATCACTCCTACATGGTGTTATCATTTGCATATTCTACAGCAAGGGAGGCAGTCTCAATGAGGCTCGACAAATATCTAAAGCTTGCACGTCTCATCAAGCGAAGAACAATTGCACAAGAGATGATTGACCTCAAAGCAGTGAGGCTCAACGGCAGGGAGTGCAAGCCATCAAGCGAAGTCCGCGAGGGGGACGAAATCGAAATAGCCTACGTGAACAGAGTATTGAAGGTGAAAGTTCTCTGCGCTGACGAGGCAATATTGAAGCGTCCCAAAGCAGTATCATGGGAGCAACTCGAAGAAAAACCCGTAAAGCCGGATGAAAAACCGTTTTAATTTTCGGGCTTGCCATTTATAATTAATCGCATTCAAAACTTGACAGGAGGAAAATTTTTTCATGGCATCAATTATCGGTATTCATGGCCGCGAGATTCTTGACTCAAGAGGCAATCCCACGGTAGAAGTTGACGTGTACCTTGAAGACGGCTCAATGGGCCGCGCTGCAGTTCCTTCAGGAGCATCAACAGGAGTCCACGAGGCATTAGAGCTTCGCGACAAGGAAGCGCGTTACGGCGGAAAAGGCGTTCAGCACGCTGTCGAGAACGTCAACGAGAAAATCGCCCCCGAAATTCTCGGCATGGACGCAGATGACCAGGGCGCACTTGACCGGGCAATGATAGCCCTTGACGGCACAGACGGAAAATCCAAGCTCGGCGCAAATGCGATTCTCGGCGTGTCAATGGCAAACGCGAGGGCAGCTGCTGAATCACACGGAGTACCTCTGTATGTGTGGCTCGGCGGAATCGGCGGAGGACTTCTCCCGACTCCCATGATGAATGTCATCAACGGAGGCGCACACGCAGATTCAACGGTCGATTTCCAGGAGTTTATGATTGTCCCTCACAGCGCAAAATCATTCGTTGAGGCTCTCAGGATGGGCGCGGAAGTCTATCATGCTCTCAAAGGTTGCGTGAAAGGCCGCGGATATTCAAAAGGAGTCGGCGAAGAGGGCGGATTTGCTCACAACCTCAAGGACAACAGGGAAGCACTTGAGTAGCTCATGGAGGCCGTCAACAAAGCTGGCTACAAGCCCGGCGATGATGTCAGCTTCGCGCTTGATGTAGCTTCGTCAGAGTTCTTTGTGCCTGAGAAGAACAAGTACGTTTTCGCCAAGAGTGGCGGTGCTGAATACACATCAGCTGAACTCGTGAAAATGTATGAGGATCTCACCAGCAATTACCCGGTAATCTCAATCGAAGACGGTTGCGCAGAAGATGACTGGGAGGGCTGGGCGGCTCTCACGGCTTCACTCGGCAAGAAGATTCAGCTTGTCGGCGATGATTTGTTCGTAACCAACCCCAAAATCCTCGCAAAGGGAATCTCTGAGGGTGTAGCAAATGCAGTTCTCGTGAAGCTCAACCAGATTGGCACAGTCAGCGAGACTCTTCAGGTCATCCGCATGGCAGGCGAAGCAGGTTACGCGGCTGTAGTCTCACACCGTTCAGGCGAGACGGCTGACACGTTCATTGCTGATTTGGCGGTTGCGACAAGGGCAGGCCAGATTAAGACGGGAAGCGTTGCCCGCACTGACAGAATCGCGAAATACAACCAGCTAATCAGGATTGAGGAAGAACTCGGCGACACGGCGAAATATGCCGGGCTTGACAGATATTCGCCTATGTGGAAGTAAGCTATGCCATTCGTAGAACCTGAATCAATACTTGAGGGGCTTGACATTCGGCGGGTAGTTTCAACCGACAAAGCCCCCGCGGCAATTGGCCCATATTCACAGGGAGTGCAGGCGGGTGAATTCCTTTACGTTTCGGGGCAAATACCAGTAGACCCCGCAACAGGCGAAATCCCCGCGGACATATCGCTTCAGGCAAAACGTTCGCTTGAGAACCTGAAGGCCGTAATCGAGGCTGGTGGGTATAGGCTTGCTGATGTGGTGAAGACTACAGTATTTGCGGCGAATATAAGCGATTTTGCGGCAATCAACGCTGTATACGCAGAATATTTCCCGAAGGAAGCTCCTGCGCGTTCATTCGTGGCGGTGAAGGATCTCCCCAAGGGAGTCGGCGTTGAGATTGAAGCGGTAGCGTGGCGTAAGAAGCAGTAATTTTTGGAGGTAGCAATTCAGACATGGCAGAAACGACAACAGCAGTAAACCCGTGCGGAGGCAGCGCACCTTCAACGGGAGGTAGCTCCGGGGCGGCTGAAGGAGGAGCAGCACAGCAGGGCGGATTAATGGGTATGTTATTCCCGCTCGCTATATTCGTGCTGATATTCTACTTCTTCATCATTCGTCCCCAGAAAAAGCGCGACAAACAGCAGAAGAATATGATTGACAGCATAGCCCGAGGAGACCAGATAATCACAATCGGCGGTTTCTATGGGACTGTGCGTGAAGTTCGTGATGACTCGTTCCAGATTGAAATTGCCGAGGGAGTGCGCGTAACTATACTGAAATCGGCGGTGCAGGGAAAACGCTCAGCGGCCACACCAAAAACGGAGGCGGCCTCTTGATGAACCGCACTGACAGATTACGCCTCTGGTTAGTCCTGATTGTAGTAGCTGGCGCGGCATGTTTCGCCTACTTCTACAGGGACGGGCTTAACTTGGGGCTTGACCTACGCGGCGGGGCGCATATAGTCCTTCAGGCCAAAGACACCCCCGAAAACCCCCTGCGCGATGACAGCATAGACAGGTTATTGGCAGTGTTGCGCAACAGAATAGACCAGTACGGAGTCGCAGAGCCTATAATCCAGAAATCCGGCAATGACCGCATAATAGTTGACCTTCCCGGAATACAAGATCCGCAGGCCGCGTTAGAGCTTATTGGACGTACAGCACAGATGGATTTCCGCGAAGTCATAGAATCAACTGGCACTCCTCCACCGCCCCCAGTAAGGAGCAATTACGACAACGATATTCAGTTCGTGAACGCCCAAGAGAGATGGCAGAAAGCTATTGACGAGTTGAACAATTCCAGCGCAGATTTCCAGGTACGCGCCAAAGCTACAGCCGGAGCAATCGTAGCACCTGCTGAGGAAGCCGGAAGGTTTTACCTCTTAGGGCCTGTGCTTTTGTCGGGAAAAGACCTCATCAACGCAGCTGTAGAACCTGACAGTCTCGGCAGAATGGGAGTCTCACTTGAGTTCAATTCTGAGGGCGCAAGACTCTTTGAGAACGCCACAGCAAGACTCATCGGCAAGCAAATAGCCATAGTGCTGGATAATGTCGTGATTTCCGCTCCAGTAGTGCAGGACAGAATAGCCGGAGGACATGCACAGATTACGGGGCGTTTCTCAGCGGATGAGGCCGGGCGGCTCGCAATAATGCTCAAGGCTGGTGCGTTGCCTGTTGCTGTAGAGATTGCCGAGAACAGGTCAGTAGGTCCGAGCTTGGGAGCTGACTCAGTGCGTCAGGGGCTTGAAGCGGGAATCTTTGGTGCGGGAATGGTTCTCGTGTTCATGATCATCTACTATCAGTTCCGGGGGCTTGCGGCAGATTTCGCGCTTGCTGTTACTGTGCTGTTGATATTCGCCGGGCTGATTGCGTTTAATGCGACTCTGACATTGCCGGGCATAGCGGGAATCATTCTGACGCTGGGAATGGCTGTTGACGGAAATGTCTTGATATATGATCGTGTCAAAGAGGAGCAGAAATCAG
>JAFSRQ010000126.1 GCA_017446055.1 Synergistaceae bacterium
CTTGCGGGACGTTTGAAGTAGACCAGATAGAATGTTCCGGGCCGCCCAACCAAGTAACCATCAAGGCGGTATCAACCCTCGTCAGCAAGCCCATGCGTCAGGAGAAGCACACTAAGGCGTGGGAGAACGTGCAGTTGTCAGCCATAGCCGGAGATGTCGCCAACAAGAGCGGGTTGCGTCTTTTCTGGGACTGCAAGGATGACCCGTTATTCGAGCGGCGCGACCAAGTGGAAACGTCAGACCTTGAATTTCTGTCGGGGCTTTGCCGGGATTACGGTATCGCGGTCAAGGTTACGGACACACAGCTTGTTTGCTATGACGAGGAGGAATACGAGGGGCTTTCATCGGTCGGGGAGCTTTCATTCGGGGACAAGAAATTGCTGAAGTGGAGCTTTTCGAGCAAGACTGCCGGGACGTACAAGGGCGCGAAGCTACAGTACCATGACCCTGTGAAGAATGAGACTCATGTTGTGGAGGAATCAGGGGACGCGGAGGGTACGGGGCGCATTCTCGAAATCAACCAGAAAGCCGACAGCGAGGGTGATGCGCGGAAGATAGCCCGCAAGAAGTTACGTGCCGCGAACAAGAAGGAAATCACAGGGAGTATAACGCTGATGGGAGACTTGCGGTTTGTCGGCGGGAGCAACATAACGATTTCTGGGTTCGGTGCGTTTGACGGGAAATATGTTATCGAGAAGGCGGCTCACAGCGTGGGGGATTCATACACGACCAAGCTGGATTTGAGCATGGGGGGCGAATCCAAGAAGTCATCCCGCGAGAAGAAGGCAAGCAAGAGCAAGGGGAAGAAGTCCGGGAAAAAGCCGGGACGGTTAATCTACGAAGGTGATAATGTTTATACAAAGCAGAAGGTGCAAGATAAATGACTGATAACAGTACGGAAGCCGGGGCGCATGGACGCTTTGGGTACGTTTCAGCCTATGACCCTGAGAGGCACATGGCGCGTATACAGTTCCCGGACAAGGGGGATTTGGTTTCGGCATGGATTCCTGTGGCTACCCGGAACTCGAAGAAGAACCGCGATGAGTGCCACCTTGATGTCGGGGAGCATGTCTACTGCAACATGATGGGCAACGGCCTTGAAGCGGGGGTAGTGATTTGCGCGATATATGACGACAAGAACAAGCCGCCCGCAGGAGACTCGGACATTCGCAAGACCACGTTTGATGACGGCACGGAGATTTTATACGACAGGAAGAATAAATTACTGAAGATAGAATGCGAGGGGGACATAGAGATACATGCGAAGGGCAACATAACCATCAAAGCAGACGGGAATATTAAGGAACAGGGAGCAAGAATATACTTGAATTAGGAGGACTCATGTTAGCCATATTCACAGTGATATTTTCCGTAATGACACTCTCATTCGTTGCGAGAATTTATGTACAAGTTAAGCGGAATCAAGCCTGTATAAATTTCTTGCTAGACCAGTGGCAAGAGTACAGAGCAGAACGTATAAGGGAGGCCATTGAGAAATGCCAGCCGTAACACGCAAAGGCGACTCATGCACAGGTCATTCATGCTGGCCATCGCGAAACAGCACCGAAGGCAGTCCCGATGTCTACGTGAACGGAATCCCCGCGCACCGTCAGGGCGACTCATGGGAGACACATTGCTGTACACACCCTGACTGCCCGCACGGTTGCCACTCAGGGAGTCTCAGTTCAGGAAGCAGCACCGTATACGTCAACGGCCAACAGCTCGGACGTGTCGGAGACCCCGTGTCTTGCGGTTCAACTGTAGCCTCCGGGAGCGGTAACGTTTTCGCAGGAGGGTAAAGTATGGGATGGAAGGCAGGAGCATATGAAAAGCTGGTGGAAAAATTTTCAAAATACATGATAAAGAAGTATTCTGAGGCAGACGCACCTTTCTTGAGCATTGAAGAGTTTATCGTTGCGTGGGCAGAATTTAGGGACAAGCATAGAAGGGAGCCTTACTATGACACAGATCAATCACCCGGATTATTACGGTAACGGTATTGAGGCAATCGACTTCATAGAGAGCCACAAGCTGAATTTCTCGCTGGGTAATGCCGTGAAGTATATTGTCCGCGCCGGACTCAAAAACGGCGAGCCTACACAGGAAGCCCTGCAGAAGGCAATATGGTACTTGGAGCGCGAGATTGAACGCCTCAACCATGAGGAAGTCGCAATGATGGCTATGAATGACACGGAGATACTATTTTGATTGGCTCATTCGGTGATGTGGTATTCGAGGTGTCATCAGAGAGAGTGCGAACCTTCAGGGACTTCCAGATACAGCGGAGCGCGAAATATTCC
>JAFSRQ010000127.1 GCA_017446055.1 Synergistaceae bacterium
ACTGGCCTCACTCCGCATTCCGGCTACCTGCTCGAATGTGTATTCAGTCCCATCAAGCACCGCGCTCCTGCCCGTGAAGTCCTGCCAGCGTTTCACCGCCATATCCACATACTCAGGATTCAGCTCAACCGCGTAACACACACG
This sequence comes from Synergistaceae bacterium, assembly GCA_017446055.1. Classification (GTDB taxonomy): domain Bacteria; phylum Synergistota; class Synergistia; order Synergistales; family Aminobacteriaceae; genus JAFUXM01. The sequence goes on from JAFSRQ010000127.1 coordinate 145, forward strand.
CCTGCAACTCTCAGCCGCTATGATTGCCGTACCGCTCCCGCTGAATGGCTCATATATGATTTCGTTTACACTCGAATTGTTCAGCATTGGGCGGCGCATACACTCAACGGGCTTCTGTGTTCCGTGATTCGTCTGCGCATCCTGATTGCTGTAGTCTATCGTCCACAACGTTGACTCGCTCCGGCTTCCCTGCCAATGACTCTTCTCACCATCACGGATTGCATACCAGCAACCATCGTAACCGGGAAAATATCCCCCGTCATCACGGAGCGCGTATGCACAACATTCATGCTGCCAGTGGTAATCGCCGCGAGACAACGCAAACTTAGGCTTTGCCCAGATGATTTGTGCGCGGATGTTGAAGCCGCATGACCGCAAGCTCTCCGCAACTGTCTCACCATGAATCGAGGCGTGCCAAATGTACGCGACATCTCCCGGAAACAGCCTCCATGCCTCGCGCCAGTCCGCAATGTCATCATTCAGCACACGGCCTGTCCGCAGGGAGGGTGAATCGTGTACCTGACTCCTCCATTCGGGGTTGTAGTTCACTCCGTAAGGCGGGTCGGTAACCATAATGTGAGGCCGCGAACCAGCAAGCACCCTGTCGACCGTTGCCGCGTCCGTACAGCTCCCGCATATCAGCCTGTGTTCACCCATAAGCCACAAGTCGCCGGGCTGTGTTACGTGGGTGCTGACAGCGTCAGGCGTTGAGTCCTCGTCTTTGGGCGTGTAGGCTGTGTCCAGTCTCAGACGTAAGATTTCCCGCGTCTCAAATCCTGTGTGTTCGAGAGTGAGACCATACTCATCACGGAGCTTCAGCATTTCGGCCTTCAGCTTGGACTTGTCCCACGTGGAATCCTCAGCAAGACGGTTGTCCGCAAGTATGTAGGCTTTCACTTGGCCGTCCGTCAGGTGCGAGGCACGAACGCAGGGTATCTCCGGGATTGCGAGACTCATACACGCCGCAACTACTGCATGGCCTGCGATTATCACGTTGCATGCGTCAACAAGAACGGGCAACACTACTCCGTATTCCTGAATGCTGGCCGCGAGCTTCTGTATCTGTGCGTCCGTGTGTACGCGGGGGTTGCCGTCATAGGGCGTTAAGTCGGACGGGGATATGTATTCTACCTTGAGCCTGTCTGCCATCGTCTCACCTCTCTGCAATAAAGAAAGAGAGTCCCCGCCTTCAGGAACTCTCCTCGTCAGTTTTCTCGAATGATAATATTTTACCGCGTTTCCAGAATTATGATACACGTTATAATCAACGTTAATATCACATTGCGGTTTTCAGCCCGGCAAAAGGCGGAAATCATCCCCCTCACCTGTAGGCATCAACAGCATCTGAGCGAACTTCACGGAAAATTCACGCCTGTACTTCATGACCGTGTTCGGAGACAATCCATACCGCACCGCCACGTATCCCAGCTTCGAGGCATGACGCGATGTCGCGTTCCCCACGAACTTCACGTGATCCATCACAACGCTCCACATCCGGGAGTCTGAGTCGCGGCATTCCTTCGACACCAAGTGTATATGCGGCCAGCCCCCAGCAAGCTCAACAGACCTGTCCCAATACTCACGGTCATACACGATACGTTCGGCCTCCGTCTCCAAGCTCGGCATCACTGGCACATAGTCTTCCGGCAAACGGCTTCGCCCGGCATTCATCATCTCGTGTATCTCATACGAACTCGGCGGCTCTACTTCTCCCAGCAATATACCGAAACCCTGCGGATGACACGTGATTATCAGCTCCACTAAGTCAGTTACACGGTTCAGTGTCTCCCAGAATCCTTTGCGTACCCTCCGCATTTTCACCACTCCCTCGCGTATATCATCGGACGCGCAACCTTCTGGACTCCTCACTGTTTATCCCGTCCATCACCTTGCGTATCTCACTGAGAAGCTCCGCGTGTTCCTCGTGGCCGTCAAGAGCATTCATCACGTCAAACAGCAGGTTGTACATGTCCAGCGCATGGGCTTTCCTCGCCTCGTCCGCCTCAGCGTCAAAACGGTAATTCGAGACATAATCGCCGAATACCTCATCAAGCGTGAACATCCCTGCCTTCTTACCGTACATTAACCGCGCAAGCATCTTCAGGGCTTTTTCCTGCACACGCCCTATCGTCTCCGAGAGAGCGTATACAGTCTTGAGCGTGGACTCATCGTCAGCAAAAACGTCCTGAAGGTCAAGCGATGACGAGCCTGCAAGCATTACCGCCACGAGAAATTCGCCCCACGATACTATCTTCTCCCTGTCAGCGTCCATGTGTTTCTCCTTTCAGCCGCCTAAGCTCCGATAATTCCTCCGCTGTCGCCTGCGATTTCTTCAGCTTCCCGACAAGTTCACGAACTCGCCGCGAAATATACTTCTCCCTCAGCGCACCGTAGGTACTCCGCCATTTCTCCGCAAGACTAAGCCCCTTCATCCGGGCGCATATCTCATCTCCCCGCGCTATCAGGGCAAGAGTCTCTGTCTCTCCGAGCTGTGTCCACAACAACACAAGATTTTCGGGACTGTCATAGAATATTGCTGAGGCCACATTTCGGGCTATCGGGTTGCGCAAGAACTTCATGGCTTCCTCCGGCTTGAGGCTCATTCGGCACTCGGCATTACGGAGCAACAGTGAACACAACGCCGCCTCACAGGGATTCTCAGCACCACGAACTTCTACAGGCGCGGGGGCTTCTTCGGGCAATGAACGCTTTGACTTCGACAAAAACCATTCCTCGATTTTGCTCGGCGGAACTCCCGTTGCCTCACTGAGTTGTGCCTTGTACTGCAATACCTCGTAAGCATCCAGCTCCGACAACGTCATGAACAACTCCCTCATCGCTGACTTCCGCGTCATTGGGTCGGACAGCGAGACCCTCAATGACTCCACGTACTGCACAACAAGCGGGCGGGCATTCCTCACAGCGTCCTCGAAATCCTGCGGGCTATGCTCTATCAG
>JAFSRQ010000010.1 GCA_017446055.1 Synergistaceae bacterium
AACGACAATGGCAGAAATCACAGCCGCAAAGGTTAAGGAATTACGCGAGCGCACCGGCTCAGGGATGATGGACTGCAAGAAGGCTCTTGCCGAGACCGGGGGCGACATGGAGAAGGCTATAGACTACCTCCGCGAAAAGGGACTCGCCAAAGCCGCCAAGAAAGCCGAACGCACAGCCGCTGACGGAAGGGTGTTCTACATGGTCAGCGATGACGGGAAGCTCGGTGTCATGATTGAGCTGAACAGTGAGACGGACTTTGTAGCCAAGACTGACGAGTTCAACGGCTTGGGCGACAAGATAGTAACCCACCTTGCCGCGAAATCGTTTGACGACGTTCCCTCACTCCTTGCGAGCGCGCACGAGTCAGGCGGTACGGTGAACGACCTCGTAACAGCAGTCATCGCGAAGCTCGGTGAGAATATCGTCCTCAAGAGATTTGCCCGCTACGATGCCGCCAACGGTAAGGCCTTCTGCTACATTCACAGCAACTACAAGGTCGGTGCATTGGCAGAACTTGAGGCTGACGACAAGGCCGCGATGACAAAAAGTGAGTTTGCTGAACTCGGCCATGAGATTTGTATGCAGATTGCCGCCGCCGCTCCTCAGTACCTCGTGCCTGAAGATGTCCCTGAAGATGTCATTGACCGCGAGAAGGCAGTTTACCGTCAGCAGCTCATCGATGAGGGCAAGCCAGCCGACAAGGTAGAGAAGATCATCCCCGGCAAGCTCAGGAAGTACTATGAGACAGTGTGCCTCCTTGAGCAGGAATACATCCGCGACACCGACAAGAGGATAAAGGACATAATCGCGGAAGCCGGAAAGAAGCTCGGCGCAAAAATCACGGTGAGACGTTTCGAGCGTTTTGCTATAGGCGAGTAACAAGACAGATGAATATCCCCGGTGTGAGTGAGAAACTTTGCGCTGGGGATATTTTCATACAACGGAGGCTGATATTATGCCCAAATACAAGCGTATACTGCTGAAATTGTCGGGTGAAGTCCTCGCCGGAGACAAGCATATCGGGATTGATTTCGGGACTGTCAGGGATTTTGCGGTGAAACTTGCGGAAATCAGGAACGCCGGAATGGAGCTGTCTCTCGTCATCGGAGGAGGGAACATGATTCGCGGGCGTGATGCTGAGGATTACGGGCTTGACCGAGTCAGCCTTGACGGAATCGGTATGCTCGGCACTGTGATGAATGCCCTTGCGGTGAAGACAGCTCTGGAGAGTCTCGGTGTACCCGCAAAAGTCCTGTCAGCAGTCGCAATTCCCCCAATCGCCGAACTCTACAGCCGTGAACATGCGCGTGAATACATGAGGGCCGGGAATATCGTGCTTTTCGCGGCGGGAACAGGTCATCCGTTCTTCTCGACTGACACGGCGGCGGCACTGAGAGCGTCTGAGCTTGGGCTTGACTGTGTCGTGAAGGGTACGAAGGTTGACGGGATTTATGACCGCGACCCGAAGAAATATCCTGACGCGAAATTTTTCCCGGAACTGACATACACCGAAGCAATTTCGCGCAGTCTCAACGTCATGGATACGGCTGCGTTCGCTTTGTGCCGTGAGAACAGGATCCCCGTGTGGGTAATGAATGTTCAGGATTCGGGCGCGTGGGTGAAGAATATCATTGACGGCGCCAATGTCGGAACAATCGTAAAGGAGGATTAATCATGCCGGACGTATTATCGGAATTACGCTCAAACATGGACAAGGCAGTAGCTTTCTTGCAGAGTGAGTTTCTCTCGATACGCACAGGCCGGGCGCACCCGGGACTCGTCAGCGACATCAAGGTTGACTACTACGGGACACCCACGCCGATAAAGAGCCTCGCCAACGTAACAATCCCCGAAAGCCGCTCGATTCAGATTGCCCCGTTCGACAAGACTGTGCTTAAGGCTATGGAGAAGGCAATCCTCGCCGCCAATATCGGAATGACTCCCCAGAATGACGGCCAGGTTATACGCATGACACTCCCGGAACTCACGAAGGCACGCAGGGTTGAGCTGACGAAATTACTGGCGCGGAAAGCGGAAGAGTCGAAGGTCGTAATCCGCAACTACAGGCGCGACGCTATAGAGGCTCTCAAGAAGCAGGAGAAAGCCTCAGAGATTACGGAGGATGACCTCAAGAAATTCACCAAAGACGTGCAGGACATTACCGATAAATACATCAAGAAGATTGATGAGGTCTACAAGGTCAAGGAGAAGGAAGTACTTGAAGACTAGCGGGGAGATTCCAGCGGCTGAACCGTTCAACAGGCTGAGTGATTCTTACGTGAAGTATGTGCTTGGGTCGCCTGAGAGAAAGCATATTACGATAGCGTTCATCAATGCTGTTCTGAAACATGCCGCTTATGAGGAAGGCACAGAACCTGTAATCATTGAGGATATAGAATTTATTGACCGCGAGAAGCACGGGGAGTCAGACAAGTCCAAGGGAGCAAGGTTTGACGTTCTTGCGCGTTCTGCTGACGGGAGGATATTCCACATTGAGATTCAGGTTGCGCGGGATGAACACTTCATGCAGAGGAGCTTCTACTATGTCTCGCAGAGTTTTTCCACGCAGATACAGAAAGGCGAGAATTACGGCGTGCTGAAGCCTGTGGTGTATATTGGGATAATGGATTTCGCGCTGTTCGGCAATCCCCGGTATTCTGAAGACTGGTATTCTCTCCACAAGGTCATGAACGTAAAGACTCATGTGAATACTCTGCCGGAAGTCGAGTTCCACATGATAGAGCTGCCCTTGCTCAGACGGCGTATAGTCAGGGAAGGCAAGAAACCTTCGGATGAGCTGGAGGAGCTTTTGTGCTACTTCGGCAGTATAGGAGGCGGTAACTTTATGGAAGAAATAGCAGAACGCAATCCCATGATTTCGGAGCTTGAAGCTCTGGAAACGGTCTACAGAATGGATCCCTGGACGGTAAGGAAATTCATGCTGGACAAAGCTGATGAGCAGTACAGGGAATTTTTGCTCAAGGAACAGCACAGAAAGGGCCGCGAGGAAGGCCGCATGGAGGAACTCCGCGAGAATGCCCGCAGGCTTCGCGCACAGGGAATACTGACGGATGAACAGATATCGCAGGCTCTGAATCTGACCATCGATTTCGTGAAGAGCCTGTAACTTTTTGGGAGCTTCCCGCAAATTCAGCAGCAAGAGTCCCGCGCAGATTTCCCTGTATAGTGAGATTTGTGCGGGCGGCCATGAAAGGAGGAAATTTTCACATAATGGAAGAAGTAAGCCAGTACAATTCACCCGGCTACACTACATTCAAGATGAAGATGAAGAAGCTCATCGGTATAGATCTTAATTCCTACAAGGAGCAGATTCACCGCAGGACTCACGAGCTTATGTCCCGCTGGGGCTGCAAGAATTACGATGAGTATTACGACATGATAAGCAAGGACGAGAAGAGGCTCCGCGAGTTTCTCGACCACCTCACAATCAACGTCTCCGAATTTTTCCGCAACGACTCTCAGTGGTGGAAGCTCCGCGACAAAATCATTCCCGAACTCATCGTCAAGCGCAAGACCAAACGCCTCAAGCTGTGGAGCGCAGGTTGTGCCACAGGTGAAGAGCCTTACTCCCTCGCTATACTCTCTGCCGTCTGCGGACTGGACACGATGAACCCGGTATTAGCCGCCGACATCGACCAGGGCGCAATCTCAATCGCGCAGAAAGCGAATTACCGCAAGGCACAGCTCCTCAACGTCCCGAAGGAATATCTCATGAAGTATTTCACCACAAGGGACGCGGGCGCAACATATGACGTGAACGCCGACATAAAGCGCAGGGTCAGCTTCAAGCGCATGAACATGATAGAAGACGCTTTCGGCGGGAATTTCGACATCATACTTTGCAGGAATGTCGTAATCTACTTCACCGCCGACACAAAGGACAAGCTGTATCACAAGTTCTATGACGCTCTTGCGCCGGGCGGATATTTCCTCGTTGGCTCAACCGAGCAGATATTCGGCTACCAGAAAATAGGCTTTGTGTCAGCAGGCCCGTTCCTGTACACGAAAAATTAGCGGGCAATGTTTGAGTTCACCCTCACAAATTCCGTGAATAACGCTTTGCAGAGGCTGTGCCGTGATACGGGCTGGAGGAAAGTCCGCCGTGTCATGGTGAAAGTTGGCGGCGTAAGAAACGTAAACCCTGAATTGATGGCGTTCATATTCTCGGCTGTCTCGAAAGATACCCCCGCGGAAGGCGCGCTGCTGTCAGTGATGCTCCTTCCTGTTACGCTGAAGTGCCATTCATGCGGGAGGATCTCAACACGTGAGGACTCAGACTTCGTATGCCCCCTCTGCGGAAGCAAGAATGTACAAATATTGTCAGGGCTTGAACTCAACATAGAAGCCCTCGAAGTGGAAAGCAATAATTTCAACTATGACTGAAAACGGAAAAGATATACTGCGCTCACTGTCCCAGAGGCAGAGGGAAGCAGTACAGTATGTTGACGGGCCTTTGCTGGTTCTCGCTGGAGCCGGGAGCGGCAAGACCCGTGTTTTGACGCACAAAATAGCCTGGCTCACTGCCGAAAGAGTCGCAGACCCCCGCAATATCATGGCCGTAACATTCACCAACAAGGCCGCCGGAGAAATGAAGTCCCGCATTGCCGGATTAATCCCCCAGTCAGCCGGAATCTACGCAGGGACATTCCACGCTTACGGGCTCAAGTTCCTTTTCCGCCATCCTGAGCAGGCAGAGGAAATTGCCGGGCTTAGGCATGATTTCACGGTGCTTGACAGAGCCGAGAGCCGTTCCCTTGTTCAGGAGATTATGCGCGAGATGAAGTTCCCGGAAAAAGAATCTTCCCCCGCGTCAATGCTTGAGCTGATTTCACGCGACTATATGACTTGGACTCCCATTCCTCACGAGTCCACGCTTGAGGATGATAACGTCTACAAGCTGGCAAAAGAATACCGCAGGAGGCTCCGGGAGATTAACGCGGCTGACTTTGACGACTTGATGATTCTCCCCCTTGAGATTCTGAAGCAGGATATTGACGCGAGAAGGCGTGAACAGTCCCGTATAAGCTGGCTTCTTGTCGATGAGTATCAAGATGTCAACAAGCCCCAGTACCTGCTCATCAAGTATCTTGCCGGGCCGGACTGCACCGTTAATGTCGTGGGAGACCCTGACCAGTCAATTTACGGCTGGAGGGGCGCGGAAATCGGAATGATTCTGAACTTCACGAATGATTTTGACGGTGCGAAAACCATAGTCCTCGATGAAAATTACAGGTCAACCGGGAATATTCTCACGGCCTCAAACGCATTAATCCGCAACAACAAGGCTCGCCTCAAGAAGAATCTTCACACAGCTAAAAGCTCAGGCGAAAAGATTTATACCCTCATGGCACAGTCAGACTTTCAGGAGGCAGATTTTCTCGTCCAGGAGATAGAGCGTCTCGTGTCAGTCTACAATTACAGCTACAGCGACATAGCCATACTCTACAGGCAGAACGCAATGAGCAGAGTCTACGAGAACAAGTTTCTTGAGGAGGATATACCCTACAGAATCATCAAAGGACTGTCATTCTATGACCGCATGGAAGTCCGTGATGTGTTATCGATTCTGCGGACGGCGATGAATCCTTTCGACAAACCTGCTTTAGCCCGGGCGGCAGGCTTCAGCATCAAGGGAATGGGCGCGGCAAGGCGTGAAAGCTGGTACGAGTGGCTTGCGAATCAGCCTGAAGATGTCCGTGATGACCCCGTCAAAGTGTGGAGTCTGGCTGCCGGGGGAGCATGGTCGGTGAAGGGTCAGCTCGGCGAAAACATGAAGGCTTTTGCGTCCCACATGTGCGCGCTTCTCGACATGGCCGACGACGGAATCAAGCCCGCAATCGATTACGTTCTTGATGACATGGGATATGACTCTTACCTCAAGGATTACGACTCCGAGAATTACCGGGACAGGCTCGAAAACGTCAGGGAGCTGAAATCTATTGTGCCTGACGGGAATTTGGCCGAGACACTCGCAGAAGCAGCACTCTTCACGGACGCAGATTCAGGCGTTCCGAATGATGACGCTGTCGGCCTTCTCACACTTCACGCCTCGAAGGGACTCGAATTTCCCGTAGTCTTTATCGTGGGAATGGAGGAAGATATTTTCCCTCACTCACGCTCAAAGGACAATGAGGACGAACTCGAAGAGGAACGGAGATTGTGCTATGTCGGAATGACGCGGGCAGAAGAGAGACTCTATCTCACGGCGGCAAGGTCAAGGAGGATTTACGGAACTGTGAAGGAAAATGAGCTGTCCCGGTTCCTTTTCGAGATACCTGACGACTGCAAGCAGACTGACGACAGGGGCAGGAGGAAACGCACAGACTTCCCCGGCGGAAGGACATTTTACGGCGGAAAAGGACGCGGCAGCTATGGCGGTTACGGCGGTTACAGGGGAAATCGGAGCTGGTAAGTCAACAGTATCATCAATATTAGCCCGGCTGACGGGATGTGTGCTGATTGACGCTGACAAAGTAGCCGCTGAAATCTGGACTAGCCCGGAC
>JAFSRQ010000128.1 GCA_017446055.1 Synergistaceae bacterium
CGAATCTTCCGGAAGGACTTACCCTAAACGGCGATACGATTTCCGGCACTCCAACGGGGGCGGCAAAGTCCTACAAGGTGAAACTAACTGCGACGAATCCCGTGAAGTCCGCCAAGAAGACCGTAATCCTAAAGGTCATTGAGGCATCTGACACAAGTCTTCCCGCAATGTCTGAGGCAGTCGGGGAATCGTACTCATTCGCTGAATATTCGGTGCTTCAAGATGAGTCGACGCTCGCAAATTCGGACGGGTATGTCGTCGTCGCTGTGCTTCCTGAGATTTCGGTTGACGTTCCGGGAATGTATGAGTTTGATGTCGCGCTGAGTGATGATGTCCCTGAGGGTGCAGAGTTAGTGTACCTTGCAAATTCTGACAGTCCTTCCGATGATGACGAGATTGCGGAGTTCTTTGACGCGGAAGGAGAACCGATTACCTCCGTTCCAGAGGATAGCAGAATCACTCTCTCGGTCTGGCTAAATTCCAACACAATCTACAATCCAGCCATAGCCATAAAGCAATAAGTACACAAAAATCCCCCTCTGCCATTGCGACGGAGGGGAGTTACATTTTTCTAGCGTATGAAATTCGTGAACGTAATTTCCTCGTGTACCGGGTAGGATATTCCGGCGTCCTTCCCGGCCTCAATGCACTTCAAAAGCCACGCCATATTCTGACCGAGCGTCCTCATCGTCTGCATACCTTCGAGGTCTTTGCGAACGTCATCGGGAGTGAAACCGTGAACCTGATTCCAGTACTGCGACGAGACTACGGGCATGTTGCGAATCGTGAAGTATTTGTTGAGGCGGTCGAAAGCTGCCGTTGCACCTCCCCTCCTGCATGAGACGACACAAGCCGCAGGTTTCCCTTCGAGTTTATTGCCTCCTGAGAAGAAAAATCTGTCCATGAAAGCGCAGAGGCTTCCGGCAGGACCGGCGTAATAGACTGGAGAGCCAACGATAAGCCCGCTGAATTCATCGAGGCGTGATGTCAATTCGCAGACAGAATCATTGAAGACGCAATGACCAAGCTCAAAGCACTTCATGCACGCAATGCAACCTTGAACCGCCTTTTTCCCGATCCAGAAAATTTCGGACTCGACTCCGTTTTTCGAGAGGCTCGACGCGACTTCGGACAATGCCGTGAAAGTACAGCCATGCTCGTTTGGTGAGCCGTTAATCATTAGGACTTTCATGAAAATTTTACCCCCTGAAGAAATTATGATGCTGATATTTTACATTAAGACTTGGAAAATTTAGGCAAAATTGCGGTATACTATACCAAATATTTTAACGGGGCGTGATGTAATTATGAATATAGAGGGAAAGAAATGCTGACACTAGACAAGGTTTATCATGCTGCTTACGTTCTTAGGGAGTGCGCGAGGAAGACAGATTTAATCGCTGCGCCTTTACTCAGTGAGGAGCATAATCTCTATCTCAAGACAGAGAATCTTCAGGTAACAGGGAGCTTCAAGCTGAGAGGAGCGTACTACAAGATCTCCCAGCTCAACGACGACGAGAAAGCGCGTGGGATCGTAGCGTGTTCAGCGGGAAATCATGCTCAGGGAGTCGCAATGGCAGCCTCACGCAAGGGAATCCCAGCGACAATCTGTATGCCGGATTCCGCACCGGTCATGAAGGTTGAAAGCACACGAAGGCTCGGCGCGAACATCGAACTCGTCAAGGGCGCGTATGATGATGCTCATGACAGGGCAGTCCAGCTTGTTGAGGAGACGGGTGCAACTTTCATTCACCCTTACGATGACGATTACGTTATTGCGGGTCAGGCGACTATAGGGCTTGAAATTCTCGACCAGCTTGAGGACGTTGAGGCCGTGATCGTTCCAATCGGGGGAGGCGGCCTGATTTCGGGGATTGCGTTTGCTGTGAAGTCGCTCAAACCTGACGTGAAAGTCTACGGAGTTCAGGCGGCTGGAGCGGCGAGCATGTACAATTCCTTCAAGGCTCATGAAAGGCGTGTACTCGACAGTGTTTCGACTTTTGCTGACGGAATAGCGGTCAAGAATCCCGGCGAGAACACCTACGACATAATCTCGAAATACGTTGATGACATCGTTTGTGTCTCAGAGGACGAAATCGCGGCGGCAATACTCGCTCTCATAGAGAGGCAGAAGCTGATCTCCGAAGGCGCGGGTGCAGTTCCGGTAGCGGCGGCAATGTTCCACAAGCTCCCGATTGCAGGGAAGAAGACGGTCTGCATTGTCTCAGGCGGAAACATTGACGTGAACATTCTTTCACGTGTCATAACTCGCGGACTCATCATGACGGGCAGGAACATCAACCTCACTATTGAGCTTGTCGACAAACCGGGACAGCTCCAGCAGGTCAGCGAGATCGTTGCTTCATGCGGGGCAAACGTTGTTGCAGTGTCATACGATCACGGCGACACGAACATGGCCATAAATTCATGTTTCCTGAAGATTGCGCTTGAGACACTGAACAGCGGGCAGATTGACGTTATTCGGCAGAGGCTCGGCGAGGCGGGCTTCAGAATCGTAACAGAGAGAGTTTAAGGGGGAATGATTAAGTTGAACATATTGAAGAAGGGTTTTACGGGATTATTGCTGACGGTGGTACTTGCGGGTAACGCTGATGCCGCGAAATGGAAAGAGCTTGTTTTCACCGACGATGTGAATCTGGGCATGGCCGAATTGACGCAGTACTGCATGTTGCACGACATAACGGTTGCTGATGTTCTCTGGGCAAACAGCATTGAGAGCGCGGACATCAAAGCCGGTCAGTCGGTCTACCTTCCTGCTAATCACGCGGACATGCTCGCAATATGGCAGCACAAAGGAGCATGGCAGCCCACAGCGTTAGTGCCTGTAACCAGTGCCGCCGCCGCAAAAAGAGCCGCGAAATCCGAACCTAAACCCGCAGAAGTTCCAGCAACAAAGGTCGAGACTCCAGCACCGAAAGTTGAGGAAGTTCCGGCAAAGGCAGAAGTCCCCGCAGTCTCAGAGCCTCAGAAGTCGAACGATGACATAATGGCACAGCTCAGGGAGGAAGTTAAGACAGACGCACGAAATCTTCCGCCCGAAAAGAAAGCCGAGACTCCTGCCCCTCAGGTTGCGGAAACTCCTGTGAAAGCCGAGACTCCAGTTCCAACGGTTCAGCCAGCAAAGACCGCATCAGTTCCAACGCAGATTCCTCAGGTTAAAGCAGAGCCGTTACAGCCAGTGAAAACAGCCAAGACCGCGACGCCCTCCAAAAGTAAAAAGGAGACTCCCGCGAAAGTCATCGCTAACACCGCAAAGCCCGACAAGATCCTCACGAGCAAGCCCAAGAAGTCGGCAAGTCAGGAAATTCCCGGCCTCATGGACCCGATTATCATACTTTCACCCAACGGAGACCCCTCGAAAGGCCCGATGCGTCTGGTAATCTCAGGAGACAAGGTTGAAGTTGTCCAGCTTCCGAAGAGTGCCGCGCCGAAACGTCCGAGCCTCGCTGACCTTGACCACACGTTTGGGACAAATCCGAGCTATCTTCCGCACTACAACTTAACGCCCAAGCAGCGCGACCCCTTCATTCTCAACATGGGAAACCTCGCGGGAAAAATGCTCTGGCCTGTTGACGGGAAAGTCTCATCACCTTTCGGAAAGTGGCGCGGAAGCCACAGGCATCAGGGTATTGACATTCCCATGCCCGCTGGTACTCCCATCAGAGCCGCAAGGAATGGTGTAGTCTCAAAAACGGGCAATAACTCGACGATGGGCTTCAGGGGCTACGGGAACTTCGTCATCATGGATCACGGAGACGGACTGCAGACGTTCTACGCGCACTGCCTGAGCCTCGCTGTCGTTCCAGGCCAGAGGGTTATGCAGGGACAGATCATCGCCTACGTAGGAAGCACGGGGCGTTCAACGGGAAATCATCTGCACTTTGAAGTCCGCGTGAACAATAACAAGGTTGACCCTATGCGCTTTCTCGCAGGGAACACGCATTTAGCCTCGAACAAGTAGAAAGGAGATTTACGCATTTGAACTTTCAGGAAATATATTTCAGGCTGGAAAATTTCTGGTCTCGACAGGGCTGTATCATTCAGCAGCCGTATGATATTGAGGTAGGCGCAGGAACAATGAATCCCGCGACAGCTCTCCGTGTTTTAGGGCCAGAGCCTTGGAGGGTTGCTTACGTTGAGCCTTCGAGGAGGCCGTCAGACGGTCGTTACGGCAAAAATCCTAACCGACTTCAGCATTACTACCAGTATCAGGTCATCATTAAGCCCGCGCCCGCTAACATTCAGGAACTCTACATCGAGAGCCTCGCAAGTCTGGGAATAAATCCCGATGAGCACGATATTCGATTCGTTGAGGACGACTGGGAGAACCCTTCGACGGGAGCGTGGGGACTCGGCTGGGAGGTATGGCTCGACGGAATGGAGATCACTCAGTTCACGTACTTCCAGCAGCTAGGCGGCATCGACATGGAGAATGTTCCGGCTGAAATCACATATGGCATCGAGAGAATCGCAATGTACGTCCAGAAGAAGGACAGCGTCTATGACCTTGAGTGGGCAGGAAAAGTGAATTACGGAGATGTCCACAAGCAGAATGAGATCGAGCAGTCTCACTATAATTTCGAGATTGCTGACACTGATATGCTGTTCAAACTTTTCGCAATGTACGAGAAAGAGGCCGGGCGGATCCTTGATGCTGGCTTCGTTCTTCCTGCCTACGATTATGTCCTGAAGAGTTCACACACATTCAACCTTCTTGACGCTAGAAACGCAATCAGCGTAACCGAACGAACAGGCTACATCTCGCGTGTTCGTGCGCTTGCTTGCAGATGTGCTGAGGCATACAGGGCACAGCGTGAGAAGATGGGCTTCCCGTTAATGGAGAAGTTCACGAACGAGACCGGAGAATTTTTCGGGGACTAAGGGGGATTGAACATGTCAACAAAAGAAGACGCACTGTACGTATTACTAGAGATTGGGACAGAGGAAATCCCTTCAAGGTTCATACCTTCCGCGCTTGAAGCACTGAAGAGATCGGCGGAGTCATCGTTCGCGGCAAACAGGCTGACCTTCAATGAGGCAAAGACATACGCAACTCCGAGAAGGCTCGTCCTCATCGTAAAGGACGTAAGTAAATTCCAGTCCGAACAGGTTGACTTGCTTAAAGGGCCTCCCGTTTCATCAGCTTATGACGACAACGACCAGCCTACCCGCGCCGCAACAGGTTTCGCAAAGAGCAAGGGAATCGACGTTAATGACCTCAAAATCACGGAGATCAACGGTGTCAAATACATAGCCGCAGAGATCCGTCAGGAAAGCAAACCCGCGCTTGAAGTTCTCCCCGAAATAATGAAGGGTCTGATCTCCGGCTTGACGTTCCCGAAGAGCATGTACTGGGACAAATCGGGAGTGAGATTTGCGAGGCCGATACGCTGGATCTTGGCGATGGCTGACACTGAGGTCATACCGTTCGAGATCGGAGGCGTTAGATCCGGGCGAAGGACGACGGGACACCGCTTCATGGGTCATAAGGTCATCGAGATCGAAAAAGCGTCAAAGTTCCTCGATATTCTCTACGACAACAATGTAATACTCGACCAAGAGAAGCGACTCCAGACAATGAAGACCGCAATCGCCGCGCTTCAG
>JAFSRQ010000129.1 GCA_017446055.1 Synergistaceae bacterium
ATGACGACAGCGAGTCCTTCCCTCGCGAAAATGATTCATGATGAGGCGGCCAAACGCGGGCTGCACTTCCTCGATGCTCCTGTCACCGGGGGCGTGAACGCCGCGAAGAACGCATCACTGTCAATCATGGTCGGCGGTGATGAGGACGACTACAACGCCTGCCTGCCGCTGTTCCGTGCGATGGGTACGAACATCAACTACATGGGAGAATCCGGGATGGGCCAGCACACGAAGCTCGCCAACCAGATAATCATAGCCGGGACAATCGCGGGGGTCTGTGAGGCCATGACCTACGCGCGCGCTGAGGGACTCGACATGCCGAAGTTCCTGCGTTCTGTGTCGACCGGGGGCGCAAGCTCGAAGCAGCTCGAAAGTGCCGGGCCTAAGATTCTTGACCGCGATTTTACGCCCGGTTTCAGCGTCAAACATTTCGTGAAGGACATGCTTCTTGCTGTTGACGAGGCGAACAAGGAAGGTCTGAATCTCGATGTCCTTCTTACGGTGATGAGCCACTACAAGCAGCTTGAGGATGACGGATTCGGCGAGAACGGCACGCAGGTTCTCATCAAATATTACGGAGGCTAGAAACATGAAGAGAGTAGCGGTGTTGTGCGGCGGTGACGGCAGGGAGCGCGAGGTATCACTCAGGAGCGGGAAGGCAGTAACGGACGCGCTGAATGAGGCGGGATTCATGGCGACAATGATAGACCTGACTCGGCTTGAGGAGGCTGACAGGTTTTTGCCCGGCGGCTACGAGGGAGTGTTCATAGCTATGCATGGTGACTGGGGCGAGGGAGGACAGCTTCAGGCTAAACTCTCGGAGATGGGGATACCCTACACGGGCTCGGACTCACATGCTAGCGCGCTGGCTATGGACAAGTGGGAGGCGCAGAAATTCTTTGCCCGCGCAGGAATCCCAGTCCCAAAATCTATATTCCTCCCCAAGAATTACGATGAGGTTGTGCGCGAGATAGGCCGGAACGTTGTGGTCAAGCCCTGCGCAGGAGGGTCAACAGTCGGCGTGTCAATCATCCCGGAGCTTACGCCGCAGAATCTCAATGAGGCTCTGAATCTTGCACGTGAGAGTTACGCCGGTGAAGTCATGGCCGAAGAGTATATACCGGGCCGGGAGCTTACGTGCGCTGTGTGGGAGAAGGACGGAAGAACGGAAGCACTCCCGGTGATAGAGATACGTCCTCATGAGGGCTACTATGACTACAGCAACAAGTACACCAAGGGAGCAACAGAGTACATTGTGCCTGCGGAATTGCCCGGAAACATCGCGGCCATGATTGGGGACTATGCGGTGAAGGCTCATGATGCGTTGGGGTGCAGGGGCTACAGCAGGGCGGACTTCAGGCTGACTCCTGACGGTCGGGCGTATATCCTTGAGGTGAACACGGCTCCGGGTATGACTGCTACGAGTCTTGTGCCTAAAGCGGCGGCGGCTGTGGGGGTGAGTATGCCGGAATTTGTGTCAGCAATAATGAGAATGGCTAAAGTGTGAAGTTGCCTGTATAATTACGCCATCGCAGAAAATTTTTACACAGACACGTAACCTTTTCACCCTTTTTCGGAATCAACGGTTAGTACAGCCGTGATTAATACATAAACTATAGGAGGGTAAAATTCTTATGGATTACGCAAAGGAATCACTCAGGCTTCACGAGCAGTGGAAGGGCAAGATTGAAGTCATCGCCACAGTCCCGGTAGCAACAAAAGACGACCTCTCACTCGCCTACACACCGGGAGTCGCTGAACCCTGCCTCGCGATTCAGAAGGACATCGGCAGAAGCTACGACCTCACCAGAAGGCACAATCTCTGTCTCGTCGTAACGGACGGAAGCGCGGTGCTGGGACTCGGAGACATCGGCCCTGAAGCTGGTATGCCCGTCATGGAAGGCAAGTGCGTGCTCTTCAAGGCATTCGGCGGAGTTGACGCTTTCCCCCTGTGCGTGAAGACTAAGGACGTTGACGCTTTCGTTGAGACCGTGTACAATATCTCAGGGTCATTCGGCGGCATCAACCTTGAGGACATCGCCGCGCCGAGGTGCTTCGAGATTGAGCGCAAACTCAAGGAGAAGTGCGACATTCCGATTTTCCACGATGACCAGCACGGAACAGCAGTAATCACGCTCGCAGGACTCATCAACGCATTGAAGGTTGTCGGGAAGGACATCGGCAACATCAAGGTAGCCGTCAACGGTGCAGGAGCCGCGGCAATCGCAATCACCAAGCTCCTCATCTCAGCGGGCCTCAAGAACGTAACACTCTGCGACAGGACTGGCATCGTCTACAAAGGACGCGAAAAGGGCATGAACTGGATCAAGTCCGAGATGGCCGAAGTAACCAACCCCGAAGGACTCAAGGGCGGACTGGCTGACGCAATGAAGGGCGCGGACGTGTTCATCGGAGTTTCAGCACCCGGAAGCGTTACTCAGGACATGGTGCGCTCAATGGCGAAAGACCCGATAATCTTCGCGTGCGCAAACCCGACACCCGAAATCTTCCCGGACGATGCGAAGGCGGCAGGCGCAAAAGTCATCTCGACAGGAAGAAGCGACTTCCCCAACCAGATAAACAACGTGCTTGCGTTCCCCGGAATATTCAGGGGGACATTCGACGTTCGCGCTTCAGACATCAACGAGGCGATGAAGGTTGCGGCATCACACGCTCTTGCTGATCTGGTCGACAACCCCACGCCGGACTACATCATTCCTGCGGCGTTTGACCCAAGAGTCGGGCCGGCTGTGTCGAAGGCTGTTGCTGAGGCGGCGAGGAAGTCAGGAGTCGCGAGGCTCTAATCCCGCACGTTATTGCGGTGCTGGCGCGAAGATGAATGTTGACGAAGTAGACGAGGTTGTGCGGGTGATGGACTTGATGTTCAGGACGGTCTATCACGAAGGGCGCGAGATTGTCTGCAAAACACGCGGGGAAGCCGAGAAGCTGAGGCAGGAATTTTCCCGCGGCCATCATGACGCTGGCACTGCAAATTCCACATAACAAGGAGAAATCACAATGTCAGACGAATACAAAGGCTTCAAGATTTTCCACCTTCCGCCGAAATACTTTGCGATGTTCGCGGCTGTCGTGCTTCTGTCGGCAATGCTGGGAGTCCTTCCCGCTGGCATGGCCGGGTGCTTCGCGTTCATGATTGTGTGCGGGGCAATTCTTCAGGAAATCGG
This sequence comes from Synergistaceae bacterium, assembly GCA_017446055.1. GTDB lineage: Bacteria > Synergistota > Synergistia > Synergistales > Aminobacteriaceae > JAFUXM01. Next base: position 3,186 of record JAFSRQ010000129.1, read on the forward strand.
CGACAATCTCCCAATCGTCAACACGTTCCTGGGCGGCGGGCCTGTCGTGATAATCTTCGGGATGGGCTTCCTCCGCTACATGAACTTCTTCGGGGCGTTCGACATAATTTCCGGCCTCATCGGCAAGGGGGACTTCACGGCTACCCTGATGAAGAATATTGATACGTTCTTCAAGCCGACAGGGGCGTTCCTCGACTTCTACATTGCGGCGTTAATCACAGGCTCAATTCTCGGCATGAACAGGAAATTGCTCATCAAGGCGGCGGCGCGTTACTTCCCTGCGATTTTCGGGGCAATCATCGTGTCATTCGGACTTGTTGCGGCGGCAGGACACTTCAGCGGGTTCGGCGTGGTCAAGGCAGTCCTCCTTATCGCGCTTCCTATCATGGGCGGCGGAATGGGAGCGGGTGCAGTTCCCCTCAGCAAGATATTCGAGTCTTCCGGGACAATGACAGCTGAGGAGGCAATCTCCATCATGAACCCGGCAGTCGCAATCGGCAACGCGACATCAATAGTCCTCGCAGGAATCCTCGTGAAAATACTCGCGTCAAAATTCCTCAACGGCCAGGGCGCGCTCATGAAGACAGGCGCGAATGATGACCCATCAGAGTACGAGATTTCCCCCGAAATGCAGGCGAAGCGCGACAAAGTTACCGTAACGAATCTCGGAATCGGCCTTCTCGTGTCGACAACATTCTTCGCGTGGGGCTACATCGTCGCGGGAATATGGATTAAGCTCGTCCCAGCTGTGAATATTCACGCTTACGCCTGGATGATTATCACGGTCGCAATCTGCAAAATCTTCAACATTCTCCCTGAGTTCATCGAGGTGTGCTGCTACCAGTGGTTCCAGTTCGTGATGGGCAACCTCACATCGATGCTCATGGTCGGAATAGGCCTGTGCTACCTGAGCCTTGACGTTGTCATAAGCAGCTTCAGCATGATGTACCTGCTTATGTGCTTCCTTGCGTGCATCGGCGCGTTCATCGGGGCGGGGCTTGTCGGCTCGTTCGTGGGCTTCTACCCTGTCGAGGCCGGAATCACTGCGGGACTGTGCATGTCGAACATGGGCGGAACTGGCGACGTTGCGGTTCTCTCGGCAGCTCACAGGATGGAGCTTATGCCTTTCGCGCAGATCTCCTCACGTCTTGGCGGGGCAATCATCCTCATCATAGGCTCGCTCATGCTGTCGACTCTGGGAAGTATGCTCTAGGGGTGAGGCCATGAAGAAGGTATTGGCGGCTCTGCTGGCTGTGGGGCTTCTTGCGGGTACTGCGGCCGGAGCGGGAATCAGGACAGGCATACTGGCCAAACAGAACATGGGCGATGAGGAGTTCGTTAAGTTCGTCAGGGAACATGACACAAACTTTTCCGGCTGGAAAATAATGAACGCCAGCCACAGCCAGGATGACAAGCTGACATATTTTGACTCGCTGGCATCAATGCTCATGGCTCTGCGCTCAGGCAAGATAGACGAGGCGGCACTTCCAGAACCTGCAGCCGAATATGTCGTGAACACCAACAGCGATTTCGAGATGTGCTGCGCGGTGCATTCAAGCCCGACACACCTTGCGCTGGGTTTCAGGAATGACGAGGCCGGAAAGAGGCTCTGCGGCATGACCAACGCCGCACTCGAAGCGATGAAGTCCGAACGCAAACTCAGCATCCTATACGCTCATTACCTGAACACTCCGGGGAAATCACAGCCTCCTGCTGAGACGTTCACGAAGATTGACGGGGCTGAGACGATTCGCGTTGCTGTAACTGGAGACCTTCCCTCGCTGGACATGATTTCGCCTAACGGGACTCCTGTCGGCTTCAACACTGCGGTGCTCGCGGAACTTGGCCGGAGAATGAGGCTGAACATCGAGCTTGTGGACATCGAGTCGGGCGCAAGAACCAGCGCGTTAATGTCCGGGCGGGTTGATGCTGTGTTCTGGTATTTGGTCTGGGAAGGCTCAGACAGACAGCCCAGCGTTCCAAGTGGCGTATTGCTTTCCGATTCGTACTACGAGTGGGAGAACTTCATGCACATTCGCAGCCTCAGGAGGCATAGCTAGGTAGCAAACAAGTGTTACTGAAAGCATACTTGACACAATATTGAAGGAGGAATAATCTGCTACGTAATGTCAGGGTGCTGGACAGGTAACACCAATCCCGTAGCAATGCGGCTACCTCTGGCTAGGGGGAAAGTTAAAGCCTCTGGACTGCCATATGAACCTAAGTAGCACAAGCGAACAGGGGCAGGAAATGTCCGTAACAAACGGGAAAGAATGAGGAATACTCGAAAGAGTGTACACAGCGCAACATTACACTTTTTACGTAGCAGATGAGATGTCCTGCCTGAAATGCGGCAATGATTCGCACGATGCCTTGAGATTCCGAGTCCTTGAGGTTCATACCCTGCACATTAGGGACTTCACTGGCGAGAGAATTATTCAGGCATTAGGCGAGTTCAGAGAATACGAAATTTGTACGGCCTGCGCGGAACGAGAAGCGCGGGCTTTTCTTTATCCGGCGAAAATGATTCTGCGGAAATGTTTTGCGTTCATCGGATTGATACTTGCAGGAATGATTCTGAGTCTTCTGCTTGCGCTCAATGACTCATGGCCTGCGATGAAGGAAATATTTGCGCTCCGTGCGTTAGGGCCTCTTGCTGTGATTGTGGGCGTGATTGGTATTTTCGGGAAGGCTCGTGAGATTCTGAGTCTCCGGGGAAAAGTCAGTCGCATGAATCATGACGATGCGATGAATTTCGCGGCTTATACCCTCGTCCTTGAGAACGCTCCGAAAAAGTATAATGACAACGACATAACATATATCCCTGTCAGCAAAGACACACTGAATATGAACGCCCCAGAGCTTGCGGAAAAGTATAATCTTCTGCCGTCAATTTCTGTGAAGGCGCGTGAAATTATGAGCAACGGAGGAAAAATTGATGAGTGAAAGTTTCATAGCGGCGTTGAAAGTAGTATGCCCGATGATGATATTGATGACTATCGGCTGGCTTTGCCGGGTTAAGGGGGTAATCTCACGCCCGGCCATGAAGGAATATGACCGCGTGATCTTCCGGGTGTTCATGCCGTTATTGCTGTTCAAGAATATTTACGAGATGGATTTTTCCGGCGGCCTGGCGTACAAGGATATGGTGTTCGCGGCGGTGTGTATGCTGGTAATCTTTGCGCTTTGTCTGGACTTGCCCCGCTACCTGACGGATGATCCGAAGAAATATTCAGTGATAGGCCAGGCTGTGGTGAGGTGCAACTACATCATATTCGGCGTAACGGTCTCAGAAGCATTATACGGCGAGGGGAATATCGGTGCTGTAGTGATGCTCTCAGTTCTCGTAGTCCCGGCGATAAATATTTTCTCGGCGGTAATCCTTGAGGTTGGGCGTTCAGGGAAGGCCAGTACGGGAAAATTGCTTCTTGCTGTCCTGAAGAACCCCATGATAATCGGGGCAATATTCGCGTTCGTCTTCAAGGGCTTCGACATTCCCATTCCCGCGCCCGTGTGGTCAGTGATACGGAGCATCGCCAACTCGACAACAACAATCAGCTTCTTATCGCTCGGCGTTGGTCTTGACATGGCCGGGTCAGTCTCAGACCGCAAGCTGTTGCTGTGGGGAATATTTTTGCGAATGGCTGTCGTTCCGCTGGTGTTCATGCCGCTGGCTATTGTTGCGGGCTTCAGGGGGCAGAGCCTTTGCGCGATGATGGTGGTGTTCGCGGCACCTTCTGCGGTTGCGTCGTATCCTATGGCTGTTGCGATGGGTGCTGACGGGAAACTTGCGGGGCAGCTGGTTTGCACGACAACGGTGATTTCTGTGCTGACGATATTTCTGTGGACTTTTACGCTTAAGAGTCTGGGCTTGATGTGAGAGGAGGATATATCATGAAGAAAGTTTGCGTGATGGTGATGTTGCTGGTGTTTGCGTTTGGGACGGCGGGCTACGGTGCTGTCTCTGATGATGTGTATGTGCGCAAGGATGTGTTCGAGGCATATATGCATAGGGTTGATGACAAACTGGACATGATACTTGGGCTGATTAGGGAACAGCGCGAGGAGCATAAAGCGCAGATAGCGGAACTCAAGGAGGAGATTAAGGGAATTCGTGAGGAGCATAAAGCGCAGATAGCGGAACTCAAGGAGGAGATTAAGGGAGTACGCGAGGAACACAAAGCGCAGATAGCGGAACTCAAGGAGGAGATTAAGGGAGTACGCGAGGAACACAAAGCGCAGATAACGGAATTACGCGAGGAACAGAAAGCCCTGCGCAAGGACATAGAAGCTCTATCGAACCGTGTATCAGAGCTGACAGGACGAGTAGAGGGGCTTGACGCACGATTAGGGGACTTGAGGAACGACATATATCTTGGGCTTGTGATACTGGGGATAATAGTCGGCCTTCCGGCGGTGCAGAAGATATTCCAGAGCATAGCAGACCGCAAACCTTCTCTGACGGTTGAGGACGTTATACGGCTGATTGAGGAGAACAACATAAAGCTGTCAGGAAAAACGCAGGCGTGAAATACAGTTTGTAGGAAAAACTTTCCGGGCTATAATTTGGGCAGCAAAACTTTTTCGGGAGGACTGGTAAAAGTGGGACTGCTCAATAAATTTTTCGACAACGCAGGGAAGCCCGCCGGAATTTTTGGGCGCGTAATGATCTGGGGAATGAATGTGTTTCACGAGAGGGTAGCGAGATGGGGAATGTCTCACATGAATATTAATGATCCGTCAGAGATTGCCGAGCTTGGGTGCGGTGGCGGGAAAAATATTCATGACCTTCTGGAGAAATACCCTGCCTCGCATGTTACAGGGCTGGATTATTCGCCGCTGTCCGTGAAGAAGGCTCGTGAGCACAACAAGGACGCTATAATTTCTGGACGCTGTGAGGTCATCGAGGGTGATGTTTCTGCGATGCCGTTTGCTGACAGGAGGTTTGACCTTGCGACTGCGTTCGAGACAATATACTTCTGGCCGGGACTGGAACGCTGCTTTGCTGAGGTCAGGCGTGTGCTGAAAGACGGCGGGCATTTTGTGATAGTGAGCGAGTCTGACGGGAGGGACAAGCCGAGTCTCTGGTTCAACAGCATAATTGACGCAATGAATCTCTACACCCCGGAAGAAATTGTGAGCGCGTTAAAGTCAGCGGGCTTCACCAAAATTCACACGGAGCATCACGAGTCTCATTCATGGATTGTGGTTGAGGCAGTGTAGTAGAATAACTGGGTAATCATACTATGAGGAGTGATATTTATGGAGCAGGTTGTTGAACGTACAGCAGACGGAAAATATGACTGGAGGACGCTAGAAATCTTTGACGAGGACGGGACGCAGATAAAGAACCCCAGAACGTTGCGGTCAATCGCTGAGGCAATGGAACTCGGTGATGCGTGGGAGAAGCGCATGGAGAGCTATCACCTTGAGGAAATATTCGGGCGGTACGATGAGGAGGACGAGAACGTTGACACCGAAGAAGAAGACAACTGACAGGAAGCGCACGACATTTCCCAGAGAAGTGCTGTACACAAACGACTTTGCTGACGAATGGGACAAGCTCGACCGTTCCGGCAAGCATGACATGAACCTCGTCAAGGAAGCTATAGCCCTGCTTGTGAAGAATGTACCTCTTCCCGCCGAATGGAGAGACCATCAGCTGAAGGGGACGAAAAAGGATCTTAGGGAATGCCACGTGAAAGGCGACTTGCTTTTGGTGTACCAGATACGCAAGAAGTCCTATTGCGAGGTGCTGATATTCTCTGATATTGGCACGCACTCAGAAATTTTCGGGTAGACACAAAAAACTCCGGGACATTTGCGCCCCGGAGTCCGCAAAACTCATCAACTCTAATTTCCCGTGCCTGTCGTAGTTATGGGCTGAATCTTCCCGCTCGTCAGCAAAACCTCGAACGCATAGCTCGAATCCGTGAATATATCCTGCGCACCGCCTATAGTCCCGTCAGTCGCAACCGGGTAATACTGGTCATAACCCTTAATCTTCTTGAGGGCTTCTTTGACTTCATCCTTCTCCGGGTCATCGCTGAAGTCCACAGTTATCGCCCAATTCGCCGGGCCTTTTCCGTTTTTGGCCGCGTACTTTATCTCCATCTTCTCGCCGGTCTTCTCTGTGCGTCCGAAATCTGCCCACGTAGGCATACACTTTTTCAGAACGTCATCCGCTGTCATGTCCGAGAGATTGTTCGTCTCCTTGTTGTTGATGGTGTAGAGGGCTATTGAGCTTTTGCAGGCATCAACGTTCGCTGCTATGGCGGCCGCTTTTGCCTTTGCGCTTGAGCCTCCTACGGCGACGGTCATTGTTGAGGTGAGAGCCGCAAGCATGGATACGACTATGAGAAGCTCAACGAGGGTGAAGCCGTTATGTTTCTTCGTCATGGTGAGTGCCTCCTTGAGGGATAAAAAAACTCCGGGAATTTTGCGTTTGCCCGGAGATTGTGTTCATGTTGCTATTACCTTCACTGTTACGGTGCTGTAATTACGCCGCTGTAAAGATTTACCTTGAAGCTATTGCTACTAATGACAGCACTGCCCTCTGTAAAAGTCGTACCAGCACTAGCAGCATTATAACTCTTATCATACCCCTTCACAGTAGCTAAAGCTGTAGCTATTGCATCGGCCTCTGAATCCGCGTTGAAGTTCACTGTCAATGTCCACGCCGTAGGATCTGTAGCAGTATCACCAGCACCTAACGTGTAAGTAATCAGGGTATCTGCCGCGAAACTACCAAACCTAGGGATAGCCTCAAGAATAACCTCATTCACCTTCTTGGTATATGCTTTACCAAGCCCGTCAGCATAATACTTCTGAACCGCAGTAACACATGCTTCAACGTTGGAGGTTATTGTTGCCGCCTTAGCTTTTGCAGTTGCTCCGCCCATTGAAGCCACCATAGTTGCCGCGAGAGTCGCCAATATAGCCACTACAATGAGCAGCTCAACCAACGTAAAACCTTTGCGCGTCTTCATCACTATCGTTCCTCCTATAATCAGACACACCTATCCTGCCTGAACCGTACAGTCCATTTAGTCCCGTACAGTCCATTTAGTCAAAGTACATCCTCGCCTATAGAATGTCAGTGATAAATGACTGCTTACCCTTTACGCTTTGTTGCCTTGAAGTTTTTTGTGGATGTGAGAATTATAGCACCCGATATTTTTCCGCGCAACCCAAAATTATTATCCCTCACAAAAACTCTCCTGCTTGACGCGCTCACGTACCCATTGCCGCAAAATATCACACTCACAGCTCCATTTGTACACAAAAAATCCCCCTGCCATCAACGACAAGGGGATTCAATTCTCACAGTCAGTTGCTTGCGTCTTACTTGCCCAGAGCCGCGTTCCTCCCTGCGATTCTTCCGAACACGACCCCGTCAGTCAGCGCGTTTCCTCCGACCCTGTTCGAGCCGTGAATGCCCCCGGTAACCTCGCCTGCCGCGTAAAGTCCCGGTATCACGCTTCCGTCCTCGCGCACAACCTGAGCCTCAGTGTTGATCTTCACGCCGCCCATTGTGTGGTGAAGAGTCGGCGAAAGTGGCACGCAGTAGAACGGTGCTTTTGCGATTGGGAGTTCTACCTCGTCCTTCTCGAAGTCAGTATCCTTTCCGGCCGCGACAAGCTCATTGTACCTTGCGACTGTAGCCTTCAAGCCCTCAGCGTCAATTCCGGCCTTGTTCGCGAGTTCCTCAAGGGTATTGCCGACATAGAGATAGCCCTTGCTCGTGAGGTTGTCCAGCTCGGCGGGAGGAAGCTCCTTGACCCCCGCGTAGAATCCGCCCTCAGAGTCGAATATCGAGTACATGATCTGCCCTGTCTGCGCAATTGTCGCGTTCGAGATAACGTCCCTTCTTCCGCTCTCCTCAACAAAGCGTTTGCCTTCCTTGTTGACGTAGATTGAGTTCTTGATGACACCTGCGAAGTGGCTCTGCAATCCTCCTGTTACGGGGTTTCCGTGCGGGTGAATCTGTACGTACTGCATACCCTCAAGTGCCGCGCCTGCATCGACTGCCATCGTGATTCCGTCGCCTGTTGACGTGGGAGCGTTGGACGTGGGAAGTCCGCTGAGGCCGTTATACTTCTTGACGAGTGCCGCGCTTGCCGCATAGCCTCCCGTAGCGAGGACTACCGCCTTGTTCGCGACAAACCTGTATTCCTGCCCGTTCTTTGTGTCGAAAGCAACAACCTCATTCACGCGCCCGGTTTTGTCGGCAACGAGCTTCTCAGCCTTGCAGTTGAGGACGACCTTTCCGCCCAATTCAGCGACTCTCTTCGCGAGGGGAGCGACGAATCCGTTGAAGGCTATCTTGTCCTTCTCGTCGAGGCTTCTCGGCCATAACCCTCCGATTGTCTGGTACACCATCTCAGTCCACACAGTTCCGTGATCCGTCAGCCAGTGCCGTGCCTCAAGTGAGTTGCGCGTCAGTACTGCCACAAGAGCGGGGTCTGCCTTGAAGTCGCCAGCCTCAAGAGTGTTCATGAAGAACTTTTCGACGCTGTCCTCAACAGGGGGATTCATCTTGCTCTGTCTCTCAGGGTCAGGGGCATTCAGTGTACCGCCAGCCCTCGCAGTATTTCCGCCGATCATTTCGTTCTTCTCAAGGATGATGACAGTTGCGCCGTTCTCAAGAGCCTCAGTAGCCGCCGCGAAACCTGCACCGCCCGCACCGATCACAATAACATCCGCCTTCATCTCAACGGGAGTATCACTCTTTGCGGGGTACTCGATTTTCCGCGCCTCAAGCACCGACATTGTGATTCCCGTCTGCTTCAGGCACTCACGCACAGCCGCCATAAACGCACCGCTCGTAACCGTTGCGCCACTGATGGCATCGACAGCTATTGACTGATTAGCGATGATTTTCCCGGTAAGAAGCTCAATCGCCGTGATTCCGATTCCGGGCGACTCTATGCTCTCGGTCTTGATGTCGGTGATTTTGTCCTCCGTTACCGTCATTGTTACCGTGATTGCTCCGTTGTGGCCTGTTACTGTGGCGGTGTACGTGCCGGGCTTGAAGGTGCTTACGGTCTCTGAGACTTTCCCGGAGGCCTGGGCTATGCAGGCGTTGACGGCTTCCTTGAGGGCGTTGGATGACATTGTCGCGCCGGTCATTCCGTCAACATTTGTGCTTTGTGCTTTCTGGATTTCTGGAATGATTTTCTCGAACGCCTTATCACCGAGCCCGGGTGTCTCTTCGTGCTTCACTATCTTGATGTCTGTGATCTTGTCCGCGTCAAACGTAACTGATACTTCAATGGGGACATTCACATTGTTGCCTGTTGCTTTTGCCGTGTATGTGCCGGGAGTATAGGCCTCAGCGCAGAGACACAGCGACATCACAACAACCAGTGCCAGAGCAAAAACTTTCCTCATGTATTACGCCTCCTTATGACAACCCCCGGCAATGCCTGAACACTACCGGGGGGAAAATATTTCTGACTTGGTGAATTATTCCGCAGATGCCGGGACTGGAGCTTCCTCAGCAGCAGGAGCAGGAACAGGAGCGGGTTCTGCCGGAGCTGACTGCCTCGCCGCCGCCGCAAGACTGTCCACGAGGATGTTTCCGAGTCCGTTGGTCGCAGTGTCTATCCTCTTGTAGAGATCCTTCACGCCCTGGATGTCAAGCACATCGCTGAAGAATGAGTTGTCGTACTCAATCATCTTCATTCCGCCCTTGATGAGGATTGACTTGTTGGACTTGTCGATTTCCTCAAGTTTCGGGCGCATCTCAGCGAGTGACTCAGAAATTGCCTTGTCGAGGACTGCTTTGTGTTCGGCCGAAAGCGCGTCGTAGAGCTTCTTGTTCATGCATATCTGGTTGCAGTAGAGTATGTGATTCGTGCAAGCAAGGTAATTCTGCACTTCCTCAAAGTGTGCTCCCACGCATGTATCAGCGGCGTTCTCCTGAGCGTTGACCGTCCCCTGCTGGAGGGAGATATACAGTTCCGCCCAAGCAAGCGGTGTAGGCTCTGCTCCGATTGCCGTCCAGAAGTCCATGTGATTCTTGTTCTCCATCGTGCGGATCTGGAGTCCCTTGAAGTCTGAGAGAGTCTGCAAATCCTTGTTGGCCGTAGCAAGCCTGTACGTAGCGTTCTGCATGAAGCCCAGAAGGTGAAGGCCAGCTTTCTCGTAGGCCTCGGACATTTTCTTGTGGAACGTTGAGTCGCCGTTAAGCACCTTGTCGATAGTGTCGCCGTCATATCTCGCGAATACCATAGGAAGGTCAAACACAGCAACTTCCGGGATGAATGACACAACCGGGGCTGTCTGGCACAGCATGATTGCGATATATCCCTTCTGCGCCTGACGGAGCAAATCCGCGTCGCCGCCAAGCTCGCCATTGGGGAAATAGTCGATGACAAGTCCGGCGTTTGCCGCTTTCACTTTCTCCTGCACTAGCTGAACGAATACCTGCCCTGCCGCGCCCTTCGCTGTAGTGTCGGCGGTAACAAGCCACGTTTCATCCATCTCTGACGCTCCGAACGCCACCGAACCGAGCGCAAGCACCAACATAAGGGCAACGATAAATTTCTTCATAGTCCTAGCCCCCTCCTAGTATACAAGCCATGTGCTTATCTCAGGAATGTAGACGATAAGCGCGAGTGAAAGCAGGAATGCCACGATGAACGGGAACGCTCTCTTGGCGACATCCATAGGCTGATCCTGAGAGATATTGCCCGCGACGAACAGGTCGAGACCGAACGGAGGAGTCGCAAGCCCTATCGACAAGCAGCACACAAGCACAACGCCGAAGTGAACCTCGTCAACACCAAGCATCTTGACCGCAGGCAGAAGGACGGGGGCGAGAATGATAATCGCCGGGCCTGTGTCCATAATCATGCCCAGAATCAGGAAGATGATTGTGCAGACTGTCAGGACTGACACGGAGCTGTGGAAGTTGTTGACGATGAAGTCCTGCACCGCTGATGTCGCGTGAGTGAGTGAGAGGACGCGCCCGAATGCCGTCGCGAACGCCAGGACGAACGCGAGTCCGCCGTAAGTCTTGACACTGCTCGTGAGGAATCCCGGAAGAGCCGAGAAGCTGATTGTCCGCTCGATGAAGAGACACACGATGATTGCGTAGAAGACTGAGACAACCGCCGCTTCTGTCGGGGTGAAGAAGCCCGTGTAGATACCGCCGAGAATGATAATCGGGCACATCAACGCCCAGAACGAGTCCTTGAACAGAGGCCAGAAACCGTTTGAGCTGATTTCGTCGAGACGCGCCTTAATCTTTGCTTTGTCCTCGCCCTTTGTCGCGCAGTAGAACACAGCGTAGGCCATGAGGAACAAGCCGATAAGGATGCCCGGGAAAACTCCGCCGAGGAAGAGCTTGCCTGTTGACACGCCCGTAGCCAGCGAGTAAAGCACGAACGGTATCGACGGGGGAATGATGACTCCCAGTCCGCCAGCAACCGCTATGAGTCCGGCCGCCCATGTCTTGTTGTAACCCAAGTCAACCATGAAGGGGACGCACATTGCACCGACAGCCGCCGTTGTCGCAGGGCCTGAGCCTGAGATTGCCCCGTAGAACAGGCAGGTTAGAACGACCGCGCAGGGAATGCCGCCCGTCATCCTTCCCACGAAGTACGAGAAGAAGTTGAACAGTTTCTTGGAGATTCCGCCTTCGGCCATGATAACGCCGCCGAGAATGAACAGGGGAACCGCAAGAATCGGTGTCGAGTTCGCGCCGGACAGCGTGTTGTCGACGATCTGAGGAATGACTCCGCCCCTCGCCATCATGAGGATGGGAGCGACTGAGCCGAGAATCATGCTGACCCCGATAGGTATCGAGATGACTATTGCCACAAGGAACACTACGAATACGAGTAACGCTGCCATTGATTACTTCGCCCCCTCTGCTGCTTTTGCCGCTTCAAGCTCTGCCTGTGCGTCAAGCTGTGTCTGCTCAAGCGTGGTAAGCTCCTTCTCGTTGAACTTCGCAAGGTGGATGAAGAACATCTGCACCGCCCTGAGAGTCGCCAGCCCGAACCCGAAAAGAGCGCAGGCATAAAGCCACCACATCGGCCAGTTCATTGCGGGGGAAGTCTCAGCCTTCGCGCCTTCCAGCATTTCGCCCGCCGACCACTTGAGGCACTCCACGCTGTGGTACGCAAGCAGAGCCATGCACGCCGCGACGATAACGTCAACGCAAAGGTTGATGGTCTTGCGCAGTTTCTGGGGCATGAGGTCAAGCACCACGCTGACACGGAGCATGTTGGCCTTCCTGATTGTGTAGGGAAGGGAGATGAACACGCTCATTATCCACATGAAGCGGGAAAATTCCTCCGCCCACGTGAGGGACTGGATGAACGGGATTTTCCTGACGACAACCTGAAGCATCATG
>JAFSRQ010000130.1 GCA_017446055.1 Synergistaceae bacterium
AGGCAACAGGCAACAGGCAACAGGCAACAGCCATAACTATGGTCTTGACCTGCTGAGGATAGTTGCGATGTTCATGATAGTGATGATTCACGTTCTGGGTTATGGAGGAGTCCGCGACACTCCCGCGAAGCTGACGGTGAACTACAACATAGCGTGGCTGATGAACACGGCGGCGTATTGCGCGGTGAACTGCTACGCTCTGATTTCTGGGTACAACGGGCTTCACGCAAGGCACAAGGTCTCAGGGATAATCGCATTGTGGCTCAAGGCGGCGTTCTACGGAGTGGCGATAACTGCGGCGGTCTGTGTCGCTGCACCCGGCTCTGTCGGAGTCCGTGAGTGGGTCAAGGCCTGCTTCCCGGTGATGTTCCGTCAGTACTGGTACTTCACGGCATATTTCGCGCTGTTCCCGTTCATGAAGCTGCTGAATGCCGGAGTTGACTCCCTACCGCGCAAGACTCTCCGCAATTCTCTCATCGGGATAATATTCGTCCTGTCAGTGATGCAGACGGCGTTCCACCGGGATGTTTTCGGCACGTCAGGCGGCTTCAGTATGCTCTGGCTGATGGTGATGTACATTCTCGGCGCGTATGTCAGGAAGTATGACGCTCTGAGGAACGTGGGAAGTCTTGCGGCTCTGTCGGGATACGCTGCGGCTGTGGTCATTGCGTGGGGCGCGAAGCTGGCGGCGGAATATATTACTTTGAGGCTCACGGGTACTGCGCGGGGCGGCAATGTGCTGACGCTCTACACTTCACCAATGATGATACTTGCGGCACTGTGCCTTCTTGCGGTGTTCTCGCGGCTGAGACTCTCAGGGCTTGCCTTGAAGGCCGTGAAGATTCTTGCGCCCGGCACGTTCAGCGTCTACCTGATACATTTACAGAGGCTTCTGCTGAGACACGCCATAACCGGCAGGTTCACAGCCTACGCTTCGTACTCACCGCTGAAGATGGTATGCGCTGTAATCATCACAACGCTTGCGATATATATTCTCTGCGCGGCGGTTGATTTTCTCCGGGCAATGATTTTCCGTGCGTCAGGCATTGAGGCTTTGCCCGCGAAAATAGAAAGGATGCTGACAAAACATGAAGGCTTATGAGGAACCCGGTATCCACATTTCCGGGCTGAGGAAAGAGTCTGCTGGCGGCTGGACGAAGCTGGTTGCAGACATTACGTATTCAGGGGGGGGGGTATTACCTAGTAATGAGCCAGTAATTTGGCTTGCTGTGAAGGATGAGAATGCCCACATGCTTGCGGATGATGTGTATGACGCGTTTGTGCTTGTGCCGCTGTATATGGCGATGTACATGAAGGCTGACCTGTACATTCACGGCAATATGTCGAAGCGTCTGTACAAGAACATCGTGAACTACCTTCAGCGTATACTGTGCGACTTCAGCCCGGACTTGTCGAGGGTCAATGTGAGCGTTGACGGGTTCGCGGAGGCTCAGGGAGAGCAGAGCATCATCGGGACGGGAATATCCTGCGGGGTTGACTCGCTGACCACGATTTATGACCGCTATGTGATGGAGGATGACCCGGATTATAGGGTGAACGGGCTGTTCTTCTTCAACTACGGCTCATGCGGTGATTACGGCGAGGAGGCCAGCCGTTTGTGGATGGAGCGTTACGAGATGAACAAGGCGGCGGCTGATGAGCTTGGCTTGCCTGTGTACTTGGTTGACAGTAATCTTCATGCTTTCACGCACGCAAAGGAGTTGGGCGGGACTCAGGCGGGCTATTTCGCGAACTGGTCAATAATTCTAGGGCTTGGGTGTGCAATCAAGAAGTACTACACATCAAGCTGCTACAGTTACAGCCAGATGATGGAGTTCGGCAGGAGGAAGCGCGGAAGTGATTTCGCAGAATATTCGGAGGCTTATTCAGTCCCATTGATACGCACGGAACGCCTTGAATTAATCATTGATGGCTGCCAGTATGAGCGGAGCATGAAAACAGAACACATTGCTGACTGGGAGATTGCCCGGAAACATCTGAATGTGTGCGTTGTCAAGTCAGACGGTATAAGTGATGCTCACAACTGCTCCAAATGTGCCAAGTGCATGATGACTTTGCTGACGCTCGACGCAATCGGTAAGCTGGACAACTTTTCGGGTGTGTTTGACCTCGGCACTTACAGGAAACACTCAGCGCGGGAGAAACTCAACATAGCAGCTCACCATTTCAGCGGCACTCCATACGACAACGAGCCAGACCCGTATATATTCCTGACCACACACGGAATCAAGTTCCCTTCACGCCCGGCAGTGTTGCTTTACATGCTCAAATCCCGCGCATCACGCCTCGCAAAAAGACTCGTCCGCAAAATCGCAGGCGAAAATCTCTATTCCCGTCTCAAGAAAATACTCAGGAGGTGAAATCATGTCTCACAACATACTCATACTAGGCGGCACCGGCGCAATGGGTGCTCCGCTCGCTGACATCCTCGCGGAAAAAGGCCTCTCCGTCCACGTAACCACAAGGCAGAACCGCCCTTCACGTCCCGGCATCACATACATCAAGGGCAGCGCGAAAGATACCGGCTTCATACGCGGCGTACTCGCACAATCTGAA
>JAFSRQ010000131.1 GCA_017446055.1 Synergistaceae bacterium
CCGCCCAGTGAGTATAGTCCCAAGCACTGCCGTCAATCCATGACCACGCATCATTATCGTTCTTCTGACCGCCAAGCCAGTAAGAATTTTTGTCGCCCGAAAGCACAAGAGACGCTACAACATTCTGCTCCTCCTGGCTGGTTATAGTTACGAGATGTCCGCCGAGAGACTCGCAGTATTCCTTTGCCTGAGTCCATGTCATTCCGTCAGGGTAGATGCGGTATCTGTGGCCATTGTGGATTTTCTCGTTCTCATCGGGGGAGTCGCCGTCCCATTCGCAGACGAAGCCGTGATGTTCGAGAGTGAGCAGGCCGGCGTGTTCGTCATTCGCATCTGAAGGCGTATCGTCCCAATATCCCAAGACGATATAGTTCAGGTTTTCATCATCTGGATGAGTGCCGTACATCTGCAAGCAATTCCCTGAACCTTCAGGCTCTCCCTCCGCGAAATGAGTATAGCTGAAATCTTCTCCTGTTATCCACGTCCACAAGCCGGAAGCGTCATCAGTAGCTCCAAGCCAGTAAGCCCATTTTCCGCCCGAAGCTATGAGTCTCTCAACAACATTCTGCTCTTCCTGACTGGTTATAGTGGCAAGATGTCCGCCCTGTTTCTCACAGAATGCTTTTGCCTCGTCCCATGTCATTGCGTCAGAATATACGCGGTATCTGTGGCCGTTGAAGACAGCTTCATTCCCGCCGGAAGAGTCGCCCCACTCGCAGATGAAGCCCTCTTTGCCCTCGTTGTTGTCATAGTCGCCGAAAGAATCATCCCAGACACCCGGCGTCCAGTCTCCCGGTACAAACACGATGTGAAGGTAATTCTGGTCTCCGCTCACATTGCCGTTGTCGGGCTGGCCTTCTGCCCAGTTGGTATATGACCACTCTTCGCCGTTCATCCATGACCATGTTCCTTCATGGCCGTAATCAGTACCGCCGAGTATGAACGCGACATCAAAGCCTTGGGACTGCGCGAAGTCAGCTACAGCGTCCTGCTCTCCCTGACTGGTGATAGTGGCAAGGTAGCCGCCCTGCTTCTCACAGAATGCTTTTGCGTCCTCTGGTGTCATCTTCTCCGTGTAGAAGCGGTATCTGTGGCCGTTGTATGTGAACTCGTACGCAGCATCACCCGAGACAATATCATCACCAGTGCCAGCAATCACAAGAGTGAACTCCCTCGAGTCCGAGCCTGCCGAATTGCTCGCCGTTGCCGTGAATGTATACGTCCCTGCTGTAGTGGCAGTACCCCAGATCAGCCCGGCCAGGTCGTCAAGCTGCACGCCGTCAGGAAGACTCCCGGATGCGGCTGACAGTTCCCACGTGTATGGAGGAGTGCCGATTGCCTGAAGCTGTATGCTGACATTGTCGCCAACGCTGAGTGTCCCCAGGTCAGCAGGAGTCGTAATCTTGGGTGCTGTTACTGCCGGTGCTGAAACTGTTACGGTCAATGTAGCTGTTGCGCTGCTTCCAGACTCGTCAACCGCTGTAACTATTATGCTGTAGCTCCCTGCGGTTATGCCTGTTACTGTGTAGATTATGCCTGTGTTGTACTGTGTAGCGTAGGCCAGGTTAGCAGGTTCTATTATGATTCCTGCCGGGACTGTTCCGAGTGTCCACGTTACTACGCCGCTGTTGTTCTCCGCGTGGAACGATACATCACTTGACGCTCCTGCTTCAAGGCTCAATGACTCTGGCACAGCTGATACCGTCAGCAGTAATGCCGGAGTCGGTGAAGGAGATATTGCGAGGGTGAAAGACTTTGACACTGAATTTGCCCCGTTCGATGACGTTGCCCTGACCGTGAACGAGAAACTCCCGGCGAGGGTCGGAGTTCCTGAGATTGCGCCCGCTGTGCTGAGTGCGAGTCCATTGGGGAGTGAGCCGCTTTCGACCGCCCATGTTACTGTTGACGGAGTCGCCGCAAGTGTCTGGCTGTATGCTGTGCCGACCGTACCAGAAGGAAGAATCGCGTCCGTGTCAATCGTAATGTTCACGACAGGAGTATTCTGCTTGAAGGGCGAGGGGTTAAGCGGGTCCGGGTCGACAGGGTCAACAACGTCCGAGGTCTCTTCCGTGTGAGTAGTGCCGCCGATGTCGTTCGGGCCGAGTATCGAGTTGTCGAAGCCGATTGCGTTCGATGCTCCGCTGTCTGCATAATAGTAGTTGTCGCTGATGATGTTAGGTGAGCCTGTAGCCTTGCCGATTATCGCTCCCTTGTACTGAGCGCGGCCTTTGACGCGGGTGTAGGCTCTGTTGCTGGTTACAGTGCCGGAATTGAGATGACCGATGACTCCCCCGACTGCCTCACTGACTGCTGACACTTGGGAGTCCAGCTCGATCATGTTGTTGTCGGCCATAGCATCACCGCCGAGATAGCCCGCGATACTGCCGGATATGTAGTTGGCCTCGACCGCTGAGTCGCCGAGAACGTAGCAGTTCGTGAGGGTGCCTGCCTGCATGTAACCGACGATTCCGCCTGCGTACTGCTGACTGCGGACGATGCCCTTGACGACGCAATTGTTGACCTTGCTGGTTTCTCCTGAGACGTAGCCGACTATGCCACCTGCGTATGCAGTACCTACTGCCTGATTACCCAGTTCAGTATTTTTTGCGTGTACTGCATCGTTGATTGTTACGCGGCATTTCTCGATTGTACCGCCCTCAAGACGGCCTGCAATTCCTCCGGCCAAAGCCTTTTCGTAAAGCTCATTGCCTCTTGATACATTCGAAGAAATATCCCCTGATACCCTGCAATTTCTGATGATACCATTCGCTTCTACAACTCCAGCAACGCCTCCAACGATTGCTTCTGTGTCCCTATACCTAGACAGAACAACTTTGCCCTCAAAATTGCAGTTCTCTATCGTGCCGGATTTCAGTGTATGTGCTATGCTGGCGTTCCTATAGCTTCCATATCCACCTGGCTCCCACACAATATTGCCCTTGACGTTCAGGTACTTTATAGCGACTCCATCCGTATCAATCGTACCGAATACAGCATCATCACAATTAGCTGTTATCGTATTGCCGTTGCCGTTGAAGTGTCCCATGAATGGATAATTTGTGTCCTTGCCGACAGATTCCCAGCCCCTATCAAGTATAGTGATGTCCTGCGTGAGCTTGTAATATCTGTCTGCTGGTTCTGTACCGTTTTTCACCCTGTCCCGAAGCTCCACAAAATCAGCGTATGTGTTGATCCTGTACGCCTTATCCTCCGTCATGCCGTTATAGCCTTCATCATAGTACGCGGCATAAGCTGACGTTACAGACAGGAGAGCGAGCAACGTTACCAGAAGCGAACACATGAATATCTTTCCGCGTTTCATTGTGTATGAACCTCCTGTGAGATTGTCTATGATTCCGTGTTTGAGTTAAGACTACGAGCGCGTGTTACCTGACTACCTGCAATCAAGTGAACCACCTCTGAATTTCCGCAGAATTTTGTGGGATTTATCGCAGTATACCACACACCCCGCAGAATTACGCAAAAAAACAGGATGCCCCCTTCACCGGGACACCCTGCCGAAAATACCCCCCTTTTGTTCCCTCCTTGGCAGGGGGGACGAGTTTGTCCGCGCCCCTGACTCCCTTGTGCAATGAGGCAGTACTACTTCAGCATTACCGCAATAGCCCTCTCCGATGCTGAACGGTCATTCTGTGCTGTAGCTCCCCTCACCGCCGTAACACTCTTCACGTCAGCACCCTTCATGAGAGTCTTCAATGTGCGGAAAGTCCTTCCGGGCCCGGAGCCTTCGTGTGTGCAGAAGGGGATTATCGTCTTGCCGCTCCAGTCGTGAGCCTCGACGAACGTGTAAAGTGTCATAGGAATATCACCCCACCAGACAGGATAGCCGAAATACACCGTGTCATAGCCGGAAATGTCTTTGTCCTCCAAGAATGCAGGGCGGGCGTTGGCGTTCTGCTCCTTCTTGGCGATGTCGATGCATGACTCGTAGTCCGCAGGGTAAGGCTTGGCGGGTTTGACCTCGAACAGTTCCGCGCCAGTCTTCTCCGCTACAATCTGAGCGAGCTTCATCGTGTTGCCGACCGTGATATAGCCCACGCCGTAATTCTCATCAGCCCTTGAGTAGATGATGACGAGACTCTTTGCTTCCGCCGCAAATGCTGAACCCATTACCGCCAGCACGATTAATACCGCTAGAATTGCCTTCTTCATGATTATTCCTCCTTTAATGTATCCAGTTCTCGATTAACGGCTTCGATTTCGCCGCGTCCGCCCCGTGAATAGCAAGCCCCTTCATCACGTTTGCGCCCTCGCAGGCCTTCTTGATGTCTGACTCGCTCCGTCCCATTCCGCTGCCCTCGTGTGTGCAGAAAGGCTTGACTGTTTTCCCGTGCCAGTACTGTGACTCGATGAACGTGAAGACGCACATCGGACAAGTCCCCCACCAGTTGGGATAACCCAGATATACCACGTCATAGCCTGAGATGTCCGGGAGATTCTTGACGGCAGGACGCGCCTTCGCTCTGAGTTCCTGCTGTGCTTCCTTCGTGCATTCGTTGTAGTCTGCAGAATATGGCCTGACCGGGTCGAGCCTGAACATTTCCGCCCCTGTGATTTCGCTGATGAACTTTGCGGCGGTCTCAGTGTTGCCTGTCTTGAGGCTGACTATTGAGCCGTTGACGTAATTGTTGCCCTCGCGCGAAAAGTATACGATTATTGCTGACATTCTGACTCTCCTTCCTTCACTCTGAAATTCCGACACTGACCGTGATATTCTCATCCGCACCTCGCAGCAAGCCGCAGACCTCTTCGGGTTCGGTGAAAGTCCCGACATGAACGACCTTATACGGTGAGATGTCGCAGTCCTCGTAGTTTATGACGAAAGCGTTCCAGCCGTCCCAGTAGTATATGTGTCCTGCCTTGATGTGTGATGTTCTTTCGGTGGAAAATTCCGGCCTGAAGGGAAGCTCCGCAAAATATTCATGACCCGCGTAACGTTTCATTTCCAGCTTCAAGGGGAGATGCCCGGCTATTTCACGGGCGGTAACGTTGTCTTCCGTGCCAGCAGTGTGGACTTTGCCGCCGATGTTCACGGACATTCCCGCGCAAGCCTCGCCGCAAAAGAATACCAGCGCAAAAACTATCACCGCAGGCATAAACCTAATCACGATAATGTTCACCTCCTTATGGGATGTTCGCAGTATAAACCGTTAAACTCTGCTTGAAGTCAATACGTCAAGGAATCTTTCAGCAAGTCTCACGCTGCCGAAGAAGTTTGTGTGAAGGTAGGACGCGAGAATATTTCCGTGCGCGTAACCGTCAATGTGAGTCCCGCCCCCGTCCCTGCGTGAAAGCTCAAACGCGCAGGAGTCCCCCCGGTATTCAGGCTCAATCCGCGAGTAATGGTACTCATGACCCCTGAGAGACTCGCCCTTCCTGCACAAGATGTTATCCCTGATAGCTACTCCTGTCCTGTAGCCCATAACAGAACGCCCGGCCATGTATGACGTGAACGGAATCACCCCGGCCATGTCCCAGCACCTGCCCTCAGAATCACGCAGAGTCCGGCACAAGTACATCATACCGCCGCATTCCGCGAGCACGGGCTTCCGGCATTGTCTCACAGAGTCGAGCATAGTAGCATTCGCCGCGAGTCCCTCCGCGAAAATCTCAGGGTAGCCGCCGCAGAATATATACCCGTCAGCATTCGGCAGGCATTCATCACGCAAAGGGCTGAACGGGACAATCTCCGCACCCATCGCCGAAAGCGTCAGCAGGCTCTCAGGGTACACGAACGTGAACGCCTCATCCTGTGCGACTCCGACTCTCACGTCATACTTCTTCGCCGGGAAAATATCACACTCGGCAGGTTTGCCCCCCCTGTATCCCATCTTGGTATGGGGGACGAGAGTCTCCGGGCATCTTGACTCACCATCCACATCCGCAAGCCTCAATACACCGTCAACATCAACAGACGACTCGAACATGGCCGCAAGCCTCCCGGTGTCAAACCCGGAAATTTCCCCCGCCTGAACGAGTCCCAAATGACGCTCAGGAATCACGAAGCCGTCATCACGCCTCAATGCGCCAAGAAACTTTATGCCCTTCTCACGCAATGCCTCCGCTATGATTTCCTCGTGGTAATCCGACCCGGTGAAGTTCAGTATCACTCCCGCAAGATTCACGCGCCTGTCATATTCCCTGAAGCCCAGTGCTACAGCCGCGGCACTCTCGCCCATTGACCGCGCATTGACCACAAGAATCACAGGAGCATCAAGCAGCCGTGAAATTTCCGCAGTGCTGTTGATGCCCCCGTCATAGAGTCCCATTGCACCCTCGATTATCGCTATGTCCCGGCCTGCTGACGTGAACGCGAAAAGCTCTGTCATCCTCTCCTCAGACATTAGCCAGGTGTCGAGGTTATACGCCTGACACTGACCGGCCATGCTGAGGTGTTCACGGTCGATATAGTCCGGGCCTGTCTTGTAGGCTGAGACTGTGAGTCCGCGCTTCCTGAGACTGGCGAGAAGGGCGCAAGCTGCTGTAGTTTTCCCGGAACGGCTTGATGCCCCGGCGATGACTATGCGCTTCACACGGACAAATCACGCTCAAGTATCTTCCAGAGGATTAACGCCGCTATTCCTGAGACTATATACTTCACTCCGAGAACGGGCGCGTTGTAGAACAGAGAGTAGACCCAAGGATTCTGGCCTTCAGGAGCATATTGCGCGAAGAAGATTGCCCCCGACACTACGCTTGAGGCCGTCATTCCCAGCCACGCCGCTATGAGTCCCAGCCAGAAAGGATGAAGATCACACAGTCCGACAAACGAATATGCCAGAGGGTAATCCAGTATGGCCTGCACGGGGTTGTAGACGTATGCCCCCAGAAGTATGCGCATGACTCCCGCAAGCGTCCCGGAAGCAAGCCCCCACTTCCAGCCCCGGCGGTAAGTGAAGAGAATCAGAGGCACAAGCTCGAAGTCTACCGAGCCTCCCTGCGGCATGGTGAAAAGGTTGATCTTGGTCATTACGAACGACAGAGCAACGCACAAAGCGCACTCTATCATTGCGGCGGTATTGGTGTGTCTTGACGGCATGGATATTCCTCCTGATATGAACGTGAGAATTTTGCAGGGGACATTCTGAATCTTTCTTCCTCCGCCGGGATTAACCGGGCTAGGTTCAAAGGGTCGGTGCATCTCGTACACCCTCTCAGCAAAAATCAGCTCCACTGAATACCGATATATTATACGCTGTGAGCAGTCCATGTTACAATCTGGACACAGTAAAATTCATGTCAAAGGAGTAATGTCCAATGAAGAAATTTTGCGTTACGTTTTACCTTTTCGCGATGGCACTGCTTGTGTTCGCCATGTCAGGGTGCGGAGGGAGCAGCAGCAACAAATTCCCTTCGTCCACCACACAGTCAGCCGAAAGCAGAAGGATAACGTTCACCTCACCAGCTCTCCAGCGCAACGGCAAGTACAGGCTCTACCGCGGTGACACGGTCAGGGTAGCAGGAACAAATGCTAGATACTATCTTGCTCCTGTAACACGCGGAACTGAGGACATCACCATGAACCTTGAGTTCGCCGGAGCAGTCAGCCAGGATCTTCCGTTCATCATCACGGATGAGCAGGGGGTAAACGTCCTGTTCTCGTACAACCCCAGCGGCACCGGGACTGACACAGCAACAGCCAGCGTAATACGTTCAGCAGGAAGCCAGCAGCAGCTCAAGTACACCAACCTGACTCTTGCGGACTCGGCGATTGACGTTGAGGTGATTGACATTGCCCTTAACGCTGACGGAACCGGGACGGCAGGAGGCACAAGCATACCGGCCTACGATTACGTGTGGCACGCAGACCCACAGCACCCGGCGGAATACTGGACACTGGGAGACAGCACAACGGAGCTTGACGCGGACGCATACGAGGCGGCAATCACCAGCACCAACAACGGACTGTACATAGCCCGCGATATTCGCTACACGTCAAACACGCTGGACTTCAGCACCTCCAACACTGCCCAGAAGGACGAAGACACAGAGTATGTTGTGTACTATGACATGACATCTTCGGCGGTAAGGGAAGCTGTCGTGAAGCTGGGCGAGACTTACGGCACAGCATACAGCACGGACAAATACATTTTCGCGACTCTTCCTATGAGCAATGGCGGAATGGGCGGTAATCCCGGCAACGGCGGCACTCCTCCTGACATGCAGAGCGGAGACAGGCCGACTCCCCCAAGCAGTGACACAAGGCTTCCTGTGATAGGCGCGGACTCGACAGCAAACAGCATCACATCATTCTCGACTATGACTCATTCAGCAGCAGACGCATACGCAAACCCTGTACTCCACATAACCGAACCGGGCAATTACAGGATTTCGGGAAAATGGCACGGCCAGATATGGATTGAGGCAGGCGCAAAGTCTCAGCATCAGGTCGGCATAATCTTTAACGGCGTTGAAGTGAGCTGTGATGTTGCTCCGGCGGTGGTGTTCTACAAGGTCTATAAGTGGGCCGAGGATAACGGCTATGATGACCAGTCGACACTTGCGGCAAATGACCTGTGGCGGACTCTCAGCAGCAACATGCTCAGTTCGGACGGGTATTATGATGTCGGCGCGGTTGTTGAGATTGCTGACGGGACGACCAACACTTTCACGGGCGCGAACACCTACAGGCTGCTCGAATTGTCCCCCAAACTTGACGATGACACTGACGAACCCAAGTATCAGGCATCCGAGATAGGGAGCAACATTTCAGCACAGCAGAAGATGTACAAGCTCGACGGGGCGTTCCATTCACGCAGGACTATGGTAATCGGCGGCGGCGATGCTGGCACGGGCAGACTCACAATCACATCGACAACGTGCGAGGGACTCGACAGCGAGATGCACATGCTGATTGATGGAGGAGTCATCACAGTCTCAGCGCCCGATGACGGAATCAACGTGAATGAAGATTACGTGTCAGTATTCACGATGAACAGCGGCACTCTCAATGTGAGCTCAACCAATGCTGACGGCATAGACTCTAACGGCTGGATTGTCATCAACGGCGGGACTCTCAACATCTCCGCAGGAAGCTCGCGCCAGAACTCAGCGGGTGAGGCAGGGCTTGACGCGGAAAACGGCGTGTATATTTCCGACAGCGCAACGTACAACTGGACTGCGGCAGGCGGCACAACACCAGACACAGATCCCGGCACGACACCCGGCACAAGCAGTGATGTCACGCCCGTCACGCCAGACACACCCGAAACCAGCAAGGATGTTACGCCCAACACACCAGAAACTAGCAGTGATGTTACGCCTGACACAGGAACGTACAGAATCATCACTGTAACGCCGAACCAGTCCCAGGCAGTTGGCGACTCAACGTTCACGCTTTTCCCGACAGCCTCATCACTCAAGACTGATACGGAGGGCGTGAGGAACATAGACAGCGAAAGCGACACCTTCGAGCTAGTCCATCAAGTTAATGATTTCGCAGGAATAACAGTGAAGTAACAGCAGAGGCAGAATTTCACGCAGGGCATCTCTTCGGGGGTGCTCTCTTTTTTTGGCGGGAATAAGTGTAGAATAGGCATATCACATTTCACACACTCGGAGGAAATCATGAGGAAATTTTTTCTTGCGCTAACCGTTCTGTCAGTGTTCGCGATTTCTGGCTGCGGGGGAGGCTCTTCGTCATCAATCAGAAGCACTCCGCCTATAAGCCCGGACGTGAAGCAGGTAATAATGTTAAGCTCGCCGGCACTGGAGCGCAACAAACGCTACAGGATATACACAGGCTCAAGGCTAACAGGCATGAACGGAGCAAGGTACTACGTCGCCAACACTGGAAGCGAGGCAGTACAGTCAACACTCAACCTCGGCTTCAGCATCGTACTCAGCTCGGACGCACCGTTTATCATCGTGAATGACGCGCCGGACTCAGCAGACCATTCCGGCAGTGTGGTGTTCGCGTATGACCCTTCAGCGGCAAATGACTCTTTCACCTCCGGCGGAAATGTCGCGTTCTCCGGGGGCTATCTCATGCGCTACAGGACTCTCAGCCTCTCAGAAAGCGCAGAAACCGCAGACGACACAGTTGGGCATTACGTGATAAGGCCGCAGGACGCTGACATCTACAAGCAGTACACAAGCTCAAGGGGGACTACCACATTCGCGGAAGGCAGCGGAAGTTCACTGAGCTTTGTCGCTGATGACGAAGAAGACTACCAGCCAAGGGACATACCGACATCAGGATTTGTTCTGCGCACAGTCAGAAAGGTCAACACATTTTCCGGGATAGTCAGGCAGTATTAGCGCGGCAATTCATGCAGGGGAGTTTTCCCTACACCGGGGGCTTCCCTGTCTGCTTACGGGGATAATGACATGAATACACTTCCGCATAATCACGACAGAAACATTCAGGCAATACTCGGCATGATGCCGGACGGGGAAAAATTCTCGGAGGCGGCTTCTGTCTTCGCGCAACTGGGAGACGGGACGAGGCTCAAAATATTATGGCTCTTGTGCCACACTAAAGAATGCGTGTCGGACATAGCTGCGGCACTGGGAGTGAGCAAGGCCGTTGTATCACATCACCTGCAATTGCTGAGAAGGGAGAATCTTGTTACAGGGACACGCTCAGGCCAGGAGATTCACTACTCACTCAGCAATACGGACGAAGCGAAATTCCTTCACGCCACAATCGAAGCTATGTTCAATATCACATGCCCATCAACAAATATTGACTCCCAGAACTAAAGCAGTATAATCCGCCCCAGTATTCAAACATTCAAACAATCATTTGACTATCAGGGGTGCTGAAGAAATGAGCGGGCGCGTAAAATCTGTGCTTCGTATTGTCATGGCCGGGGGGATTCTCGTGCTACCGGGCGTTCTGGGACTGTCGGGGAATCTCAGGGCTGCCCTCATGCTTGCGGCGTATTTCACTGCGGGCTGGGACGTGCTGCTTGAGGCTGCTGACGGCATAAGGGAGGGCGAAATTTTCGGCGAGTGCTTCCTGATGAGTGCTGCGACAATCGGGGCAATAATTCTCGGCGACTACACTGAAGCCTGCGCTGTGATGATACTGTACCAGGTCGGCGAACTCTTCACGGACTACGCTTCAGACAGGACGAGGGAGAATGTAGCGGCGTTGACGGGACTCAGGCCGGATTACGCGAACATTGAGACCGGGCCGGGAAAGTCGGAGCGTGTTGACCCGTCATCAGTAGCAGAAGGAAGCATCATCATCGTGAAGCCGGGTGAGAAAGTCCCTGTTGACGGAATAATCGTTGAGGGGCATTCAGGAGTCGACATGAGAGCATTGACGGGTGAAAGCGTACCCAGAAGCGTGAATCCCGGTGATGAAGTCTTAAGCGGGACTGTGAATCTTTCGGGAGTCCTCCGTGTGCGTACGACCAAGACATTCCAGCAGTCAACCGCAGCAAAGATACTCGCGCTGATTGAGGACACGTCAGCAAACAAATCACGTTCCGAGAAATTCACCGCACGTTTCGCCAGAGTCTACACTCCCGCCGTATGTCTCTCAGCATTAGCCCTCGCCGTAATCCCTCCGATATTCGCCGGGAATCTCCGGGCTTGGGTTTACCGCGCTCTGACATTCTTAGTTGTGAGCTGCCCGTGTGCGCTGGTGGTGAGCGTACCGCTGGCGTTCTTCGCTGCTGTGGGCTGCGCTTCAAGGCGTGGGATTCTCGTGAAGGGCGGAATATTCATCGAGAGGCTTGCGGGGCTGTCAGCAGTAATCTTCGACAAGACCGGGACACTGACGCGGGGAGTCTTCGAGGTCAGCAAGGTGTATCCAGACTCGCGCGAGATTCTTCACATGGCCGCACACGCTGAAAGGTACTCGTCTCACCCGGCAGGCTTGGCACTCAGGCGTGCATACCCGGACGAGTCTGACACATGCACAGTCGAGGACGCTCAAGAGGTTGCCGGAATGGGAGTCAGGGCGAGGGTCAACGGCTCTGAAGTCTGCGCGGGAAATGAGGCGTTCATTTCGGGAGTTGTGGGTGATGACGTGAGGCCGTGCGGTGAGGCTGGGACTGTCGTACACGTTTCTGTTGACGGGGAATATTCCGGCCATGTCGTGATCTCGGACAGGCTCAAGGACAATGCACGGTCTGCTGTAGACATGCTGAGGGCTGAGGGAGTCGGGCGGGTGATAATGCTGACTGGGGACTCGGAGTCGTCAGCCAAAGAAGCGGCCATGTCAGTGGGAATAACGGAGTACTACAGCGGTCTTCTTCCTGTGGACAAAGTGAGGCTTGCCGGGGGCGTGAAGGGAGTGCGGGCGTTTGTGGGCGACGGGATAAATGACGCTCCTGTTCTTGCGTGCGCTGACGTCGGGGTTGCTATGGGGGGTCTTGGGAGCGACGCGGCGATTGAGGCGGCAGATGTGGTGATTATGGACGATGACCTAATGAAGCTCCCGGAGGCTGTGAGGATTTCGCGCAGGTGCATTAGGATTGTGCGTGAGAATGTCTGCGGGTCAATAGGCGTGAAGCTGGTGTGTCTGGGACTTGGTGCGTCTGGGCTGGCGGGGATGAGGCTTGCTGTGTTTGCGGACGTTGGGGTGATGGTGCTGGCGGTGATGAACTCTGTGCGAGCTATGATTCCTGTAACGCGGCCATGAGCTGATGTTGGCGTGGCGACGCGCGATTGAGGCGGCTGACGCGGTGATTATGGATGACGATTTGATGAAGCTCCCGGAGGCTGTGAGGATTTCGCGCAGGTGCATGAGGATTGTGCGTGAGAATGTGTGCGGGTCAATAGGCGTGAAGCTGGTGTGTCTGGGACTTGGTGCGTCTGGGCTGGCGGGGATGAGGCTTGCTGTGTTTGCTGACGTAGGAGTGATGTTGCTGGCGGTGATGAACTCTGTCCGGGCTATGCTTCCTGCAACGCGGCCATGAATGACTTGCGGAACACCTGCGCGGCCTTCGAGAGGATAGCGTCCTTCTTCCAGGCGAGAACGAGTCCGGCGCGTATTTCCGGCATGAGGGGAATGAACCTGAGTCCGCTTCCGTCCCCTGTGTTCACGATGCCCTCAATCGTGATGAGGACTCCGAGTCCCTCGCGCACCATGACTGAGGCGTTATAGGCCAGATTGTGGGTGCCGGTGATGTTGAGTGTGTCAGCGCGGAAGCCGAGCCATTCGGAGAACTCGCCCTGTGTGGAGGCTTGGTGAGAGAAGAGAAGCTCGCGGTCTCTGAGGTCGGACGGTGAGACAGATTCCCGGTCAGCAAGAACGTCATCATCCCTCACGATTGCGCCCCACCTGTCAGACTCCGGGAGAACTACGCAGTCATAATCCTTGAGGCTTATTTTCCCCACGAAAAGCCCGAAGTCAATTAATCCCTTTCCGAGTTTTTCAGCAACGTCCTCAAAGTCTCCGCTGATCATTCTGTAACTGATGCCGGGGTTCTCCGCGCGCAACTGCCTAAGTGCCCTTCCGATGTGGGCGACTCCCGGTGTTTCTCCCGCCCCTATGTAGACGGTCCCGGTGATGTTCTGCGTGCTGTCCTGCGCGAACTCGGCTAGAGTCTTCTCCTCAAGGTCAACGATTTCCTGTGCGCGTTTCCTGAAGAGTATTCCATCGGGCGTGAGGCGTATACCGTGCTGTTCGCGGACATACAGCTTGCGGCCTGTTTCGCGTTCGAGCTTGCCGAGCTGCTTCGACATTGCCGGCTGTGCGATGTGGAACTTGGCGGCGGTGCGGGTGATGTTGAGCTCTTTGGCGGCCTCGAGGAAGTAGCGCAGTAGCTGGAGTTCCATGTGTGATTACCTGAACAGCTCGGAGTGAGTGCAGACCCTCATGAGCGTTAATGTCTCAAACTTTGAGCCTTCTGTTATCCTGTACAGCAGCAGGAGGTCGCCTTTCACGTGGCACTCTCTGAACCCCTCAAACTGTCCCGCAAGCTGATGGTCTTTCCATTCCGGGGGCATAGAGCCGTCATTCATCGCGAGAATCAACACGGCCTCCTTGATTCTGTGCATGTCATGTTTCCCGGAGGCTTCGAGACGCTCCCAGTCCCTGTCGAAATCTTTTGTCTGCCTGACATCACGGAAGCGTCTGACACGTTCGCGTTTCCTTCCTGAAGTCTTGCTACTCAATGGAATTGTCCTCCTGTGATGCTTCCCATGCCTTCAGGAATTCCTCGTAACGCCTGACTTCCTCAATTGCTCTTATTGTTGCGGGATTTAGCGGCCTGTCGTAATAATCCCTGCGCCTGCTTTCCCTGAGCCTGCGGATGTCCTTCCTTGCCTTCTGGGTATGCTTCCTCGCCTTGCGGATGTTGTTCCTGACTCTCTGCATGTCCTTCACCTCATGTTATATTTTTCTGGAATGCCTGATATTCTATCACAGGTCTTAGACTTTTACGGCGTTGACTGCGATAATACCACCATCACAATCACACAGGAGGATTCATATTATGTTACGAGCAATATTACTGTCAGCGATAATTTTGTGCCTCGCCTCGTCAGCATTCGCCCTCGAAAACGACTCACGCGTCTTCAAGGTTGACCCCGAAATCAGAGCCGACAAAGTTCGCTTCCACAACCGTTACGGAATCGAGCTCACAGGAGATTTGTACCTGCCCAAGGATTTCGACTCCTCGAAGAAGTACGCGGCTATAGCGGTCGCCGGGCCTTTCGGTGCGGTCAAGGAGCAGGTCTCAGGACTCTACGCTCAGGAGATGGCAAAGTCAGGCTACGTTGCTGTTGCGTTCGATCCCTCGTTCACTGGTGAGAGCGGCGGCACTGTCCGTTACATTCCCTCGCCCGAAATCAACACCGAAGACTTCTCTGCGGCGGTCGACTTCCTCAGCGTTCAGGATTACGTTGACCCTGAGAGAATCGGGATAATCGGCGTTTGCGGCTGGGGCGGAATCGGTCTCAACGCGGCGGCGGCTGACACGAGAATCAAAGCGTCAGTTATCTCTACGATGTACGACATGAGCCGGGTATCACGCAACGGCTACTTTGACGCGAACGACTCAGCTGATGCCCGTTACGCCATGAAGAAGGCCATGAACGACCAGCGCACGAAGGATTACAGAGCCGGTACAAACGCGAGAGCCGGGGGAGTTGTTGACCCTCTGCCGGAAGACGCGCCCCAGTTCGTGAAGGACTATTACGCCTACTACAAGACTCCACGAGGCTACCATGCCAGAAGCGTGAACTCAAACGAGGGATGGACGGTTACAGGCTCGCTCCCGATGGTGAACATGCCCATGCTCACGGACGCGGAAGAGATTCGGAGCGCGGTGCTTATCGTTCACGGAGAGAAGGCGCATTCCCGCTACATGGGCGAGGACACGTTCAAGCGTCTCAAGGGTGAAAACAAGAAGCTGGTTATCGTTCCGGGTGCTTCACACTGCGACCTTTACGACAACATGGAGAAGATACCTTTTGCGGAGATTGACGCTTTCTTCGCCGAGTACCTGAAGCAGTAACAAGAAGCAAGAGACATTGCCCCGTGAGTATAATGCTTACGGGGTATTTTTGTGGGAAGGAGTAATGATGATGAGAGTGATAATTTCCGGGCTGATGGTGATTTTGCTGACTGTAGGCGCGTCTGCTGAAGTCCCAAGTGTCAGGCTCAACAGCGGCTACGATATGCCCGTGTTAGGACTCGGAACGTGGACTCAGGACAACGCCACCGCCGAACAGTCCGTGTACACCGCAATCCGCGAGGGCTACAGGCTCATAGACACAGCACGCTATTACGGCAACGAGCAAGGAGTCGGCAAGGGAGTCCGCCGGGCAATCGCTGAAGGACTCGTGAGCAGGGAAGATATTTTCATCACCACAAAGATTATGCCGGGCAACTACTCTGACCCTGACGCGGCGATTGATGCCTCTAACAACGCGCTGGGGCTGGGCTATATTGACCTCATGCTGATACACCAGCCCGGTCGCAACGATGAGGGAGTCTACGCGGCACTCGAACGGGGCGTGAAGTCCGGGAAAATCCGCAGTATTGGCATCTCGAACTACTACACCCCCGCCGAATTTGAGCGCATCACACGCAACGCAGCAATCCTTCCGGCAGTCGTCCAGAACGAGAATCACCCCTACTATCAGAATGAGGCTCTCAGGAAATACCTTGAGCGTTACGGGACAGTCGTCGAGTCCTGGTATCCCCTTGGCGGTCGCGGACATACTCACGAGCTTTTCGGGAACGAGGCACTGAGGGAGATTGCCCGGTCTCACGGGAAGACAGTAGCGCAGGTGATATTGAGGTGGCACATTCAGGCGGGGTATGTGGTGATTCCAGGCTCAAAGAATCCTGAGCATATCCGCGAGAACATCGGGGTGTTTGACTTTGCGCTTACGGATGACGAGATGAGGACTATTGCCGGGCTTGACATTCAGAGACGCTTCGAGAGCTGGTGAGGCTGTGTTCTGTTTGTGCGCGGGGGTCATGCTGTATCTCATGTATGAGGCTTGACTCACACAAACGCTTTGAACTCTGGTTAAATTCCTCCGCCTAAAGGGTATAATACTTCACGAGGTGTTAATCATGGACAGCAAATATATACCAGATGAGGCAGAGCAGGATGACAAGTTTACGGTAACTGAGGAGATTACCCGCGTTATTGGCGTGAACCTGAAACGTGTGCGTCTTGAGCGCGGCTTCTCCCTCGATGAAGTGTCAGCAAGAAGCAAGGTCAGCAAAAGCATGTTGAGCGACATTGAACGCGGCCGGAAATGCCCCACAGTAGCAGTGCTCTACAAAATCTGCGAAGGTATCAACGTATCGCTTCCCTTCCTACTTAAAGCCCCCGATAAAATCGTTGAAGTCGTGAAGTCCCAAGACTTAATCCGCAAAGGTGAGTTTGACGTTCAGCAGCTCTTCAGGTACGACATACAGACCTCAATGGAGATCACGAAATCCAGAATTGAGCCGGGCAGGGAAGTTACCACCGACAGCCACGGGCCTAATGTCTGGGAGTACATCATGGTCATTGACGGGGTATTCACCCTGATACTTGACGGTGAAGAGTACGAGCTGCGCAGGGGGGAAGCCGTGAAATTCCTGGCCAACAGGAAGCACACTTACGCCAACAGGACGGATCAAGATGTGTGGGCGTATGACATCCTGTATTACGGAGGCTAGATGCTTTACACTGAGCTGGTCAACAAGGCTATAGACCTGTCATATGACGCTCATCACGGACAGAAGGACAAAGCCGGGCGGCCATACTTCACACACCCTTTCACCGTAGCCATGAGCATGGACACGGAAGCGGAAATTTGCGCGGCACTCCTTCATGATGTCATAGAGGACACAAATATTACTCTGGATGACTTGAGGGAGATTTTCCCGCCTGAAGTTACAGAAGCGGTTGACGTTCTCACACACAGGAACAGTGAAAGCTATTATAACTATATACGCCGGATAAAGGCCAGTCCCATAGCAAGAAAGGTAAAACTCGCGGACTTGGCTCACAATATGGACATAACGAGAATAGCAGGTGATGATAACTTGCTGGCAGTCTTTGAGGAACGCAGGAAGAAATATGAACACGCAAAGGCAATACTGGCCGAGATGTGATATTATATCCCTTACACAAAATTTTAACGCAAGGGAGTTCGTTCGGAAATGGACGCAGGATATTCAGAAGAAATTGTTGATGTTATCAGAGGCTTTCTCGTTGATGACGACTGGAAGTTTGACTTTGACGAGGAAAAAGGAATCTTCCGCTTCGGCGTGGGCATTGAGAGCAAGATAAAGCACCTGAGATACTTTATCCCCGTGAAAGAAGATGCCTATATTGTGTACGCTATTTCCCCGGTAGAGGCCGACTCCGATGACGATGCGGTGATGAAGGAGCTAGCTGATTTCATCTGCCGTGCCAATTACGGACTCAGGAACGGCAACTTTGAGCTTGACATGACGGACGGCGAGATACGCTACAAGGTTTTCGTTGACTGCGATGGAATTACCCCCTCAGAAGAAATCGTGAAGGGAAGCATAATCATTCCGTCAGTTATGTTTGACCGTTACGCGCCCGGAATGCTCGATATTATGTTCAAGGGTGCTAAGGCTGAGGACGCAATCGCGAAGTGTGAGTAGACGTAAGACAGAAAAACGGCGGGGCTGATGAAACCGGCTCCGCTTCTTTTTTGCCCTGAAGGTGATATGACTATGTGGAATATGCTTTGGCCTCTGCTGCTGATAATAATCTCCAACTGTTTCTACAACATCTGCACGAAATCAATCCCGGAAGACTCTGACGCATTCGGCGCACTCATCGTAACCTACATTGCCGGGGCTGTGATAGCGTCGGGGCTGTTCTTCATGCATTCGGGGGGCTTGAACATCTCACGCAACATCAGCTGGCCTTCCGTGATACTTGGTCTTGCCATTGTGGGACTTGAGGCGGGGTATGTGTACCTCTTCCGGGCGGGCTGGCAGATAAGCAGAGGCTCGCTCACCGCGAATATATGCCTTGCGGTCGCGTTGCTGTTCATCGGGTACTTCATGTACGGTGAGAAAATCTCGCTGAGGCAGATTGTAGGCGCGTTCGTCTGCATGGCCGGGCTGTACATGATGAGCGCACGGTAACATTCACTCCTTCACCGCCCTCACCCTCAGCCTGACATAGTCAGCGTACCATTTTCCCCCGTGATACAGCTCACTCCGCAAGCCCTCATCCGTCCGCCGCAGAATCTCTTCGCGGTCATCATCACTCACTCCCGAAAAAGGCCGCTTCACGAACATCCGAATCCAGTCCCGCAATCCGTCATCACCCTTAAGCTCAGTGGGACGGTCAAACAGAGTCGCGAACCTCACCGTGAAACCGCAAGCCTCAAGCATGGCCGAATACTCTCCTATTTTCGGGAAGAAGAACGGCATCACATACTCATAGCCCAGAGCGCGGAAATTTTCCCCCAGAGCGTCATGAATCTTTTTCCCGCACCCGTAACCGCCCATCTCGAACACGAACTGACCGCCCGGCCTCAGCGCATCGTACACACACCTCATCATGTCGGGCTGTCTCTCACGGTCAATCCAGTGAAGCACAGCGTTCGAGAACACCACATCAACAGGAGCATCTGCCGAGAAATTCACCGCATCACCATGCACGAACTTCAAGCCCGGATAACTCGCGCGAGCCTTCGCAAGCATGTCTTCTGACGCATCAATCCCCACAGCGTCAAAGCCGCGTTCAGACAGCGCATGTGTCAGCACTCCCGTCCCGCAGCCCAGATCGACAACGTCCCGGACATTCTCAGCATCAATCAAGTTCAGGACATCCCCGCCGTAATTGTAGACAAACGAGAAGCCTGACGAATAATTTTCCGCGTTCCATTCCTGATTCATCTTGGCACTGCCCCCAGTCCGTATGATATTCTCCGCTCGTAGCCGTCAGAAGGGATATTCCAGATCTTGCCGTCAATGATGATTTCCGTTGAGCCGCCTCCGTCAAGATTGAGCGCGTAAACCATTCCCTGCCCCCGCATAATCTCTGTCAGCTCGCTTATAGTCGCCCCGGATGAGTGCATGCCGTTCCTGCCGTCAACAATCATGAAGACCCACGAGCCTTCAGCGTTGAGACCGACTGCCGACCGCGGATGCCTCGCAGAAATTATCCCGCCCGAAAAGCTCTCCTCATAGCGCGCTGTCTGTCCGTCATCAATCAGCATAGGCCCGGCCTGTATAACGTTGGTCATCTCAGGCCAGTAATTTCCGTCCTCTGTGCTTTCTGCCACAGCAAACAACGCTTCATCGTCCTCATTCCATGCAAGGCAGCCCCTCATGTCGTAAGGCAGGGAGAAGTTCCTCCCGTTTACCCTCAATGCACCTATAGGGTAGCCCTTGCCGCCTTTGAGCGTCCCGAAGAAGCCCGCGTTTATCGCCGCCTGTACGTTGTTCTGGCCGTATATGGATGACAGTGTGCGAAGCTCAGTAGGGCCGCTGCGTGATGCTATGGGTGCAATCCGGAAGTAGCTCGGATCTATCATCAGCATAACCCAGAAGCGCGGAAGGACTCTCGTGTTGGGGTTCGACATTGACGGCAGGACTCGCGTTGTGAGACCCCGTGCTTTTGCGACTGATTCGAGTCGGCGCACACCGTTGTAGTCGTCAAGTTTCTGGCTTCTGACACTGTAGCTTCCGTTCACGCCCGCGATGCTCACGTCGTAGCCTTCAGCTTTGAGTGAGGACTTGAAGTAGTCAGCGGCGGCTTTGGTCTTTATGCCGTCAGCATAGAACCTCCACTCAGGAATCCCGGAAGGAACTCCCTCGCGGTGAATGTGGACGCGGAGTCCTTTGACCGGGTTGCGTATGATGTCCAGCGAGAAATTATGGGAGGCACTGCCTAAACGCTGAAGGATTTTCCGGGCCTCGTTCAGTGTGATGTTGCTTGACCCGGAGAATCTCTGCCCCTTGAAGTCTGAGACGCTGAATATCGGCGGGTTCATGTGAGTCGCTATCACCAGGCAGCCGCGCTCGAACGCCGTAAGATTCCTGTCGTCCGTGAAGCCTGTCGGGTAATCGGTGAAGAGTCCTGCCTCGAAGGTGAGTCCGAGACTCTCTATGCACCATCTCAGAGCCTCGCGCCGTGTCGCAGGGCCGTCAAGTTTGCTGACTGTGTCCGAGACATAGCCCGTTCTCAGGAGGAAGCCGGGAGCGTCATTGTAGGGTGCTTCGGGGGACTCGCTCCAGTTTATGCCCCTCGCAGCAAGAAGCCCGGTGAGGAACTCATATTTCGTTGCCGCCTGTGATAATGACGGTGTGAGTACGAGTATGACTGCTGTGATGATGAAACGCCTGAAAGTTTTTGACATTAAGATTAATCCCTCGCAATTATATTTTTCATGAAACCTGTTATAATTCTCTCATGCCCCTGCGGGTTCACGTGATAATGATTACGTTCTGAGCCAACACTCGCTTCTATTCAGGCTTGATGCCGCAGACAAAGTATGTCTTACTTAGGACGGGTCAGAACACTCACTACACGGTTCTTGCGGAGGCATTTGCTGTATTATATTCCCTTCATGCTTAAGTGAAATGGTGTATGCTATAATTCTTCACACTGAATATAATTCCACTAAACGATAAAAACAGGGTTAAGAGAAATGGCGAAAACACAAAAAGTCCGGCGTATGAATGCGGATGATTTTGCTGATTTCTGCCTCAATGCTCCGGCAAAAGACGTTCAGGGTGCTATTGATGCCGGGTCAGAATGGGACTCAAGGGCTTTTATCTCGGCTGCGTCATCAAACACAGACCCTAATGTGATATGGGTATTGCTCAGGGAAGCGCGGAAATCGGAAATCAACCTCATCAACGCAAGGTCAAAAGACAGCAAGCAGACAGCTCTTCACTGGGCGGCAGGACACAATGACAACCCCGATGTAGTCAGGACACTCATTGCGGCGGGGGCAAATGTCAACGCCAGGGACGCTTACGGCCAGACACCATTGACGGAGGCCGAGTCAGTTCACCGTATGCGCTGGAAGGACAACAGGCAGCAGGTGATAGACATGCTGAAGAACGCCGGAGCAAGGTAGCCTCATATCAGCCCCAAATCCCGACACGCCTTCAGTATTCCGCCCGCGTCAATATCATCGCACACGTAATCCGCCGCAGCCCTCGCGTCAGGTGAGCATATTCCGACAGCAACGCCCACACTCGCCCGCCTCAGCATGTCCGCATCATTAGAGCCGTCCCCGAAAGTGATTACGTCAGCAACATTCCCGCCGAGAGTCTCAACCATGCGAACAATCCCGCCCCATTTGGTTGACGCTTCGCACCTCGCCTCTGTGAAGCCCCGCATGAGTTCCAGCCGTGTCCCGGAAAGCGGCCGGAAGAACAGCCCGTGAGACTCGTCAAGCATAGTGTGAGGTCTCATGATGTAGCACATTGTCGCCCGGTCAAGCTCGCTCATTGGACGGAAACAGTCATAGCCCGCCTGACCGTTGAAGTACGCCCGGAAAGGGTCAAAAGCCGCGTCCGCATAAAGATATTCCTCGTCAACCGCCGCCGTAATCTCAGGGAATCTCCTAGCTGCCTCACGGAATGCGTCAACAGCTTCATCCTCAAGATACGCCGTGTGAATCTTCTCCCCGTCAGCAAAAATCTCCGAGCCTCCCGCGCAGACAATGTGAGTTATCCCGAAAGCCCGCGCTACGTTCATCGTCAGGAATCCCGCCCGCCCTGTAGCGATTGCAGGAACATGGCCGCGTTCACGCAATAATTTCACCGCCTCCATTGTCGCCGGGGGGATGTGAGGTGTTCCCCTGTGGCTGACTAATGTATTGTCTATGTCGAAGAATATATACATTGATTTCACCCCTTCAGCCTTAAAGCGAGTCCGGCAAATACCCGGTCAACAATATCCGCCTCGCCCGCAAGGTACTGGCACAATTTCCCGGTCTCATCGCGCCATTTCCGCCCGAACTCGTCAGCAGGAACTACCCCCCCGCCTATCTCATCGCACGTAATCACAGACTCACGGAGGACATCAATTTTCCCCGCAAAGAATCTCACAGGGTCAGCCCCCGCATGAAGGAGTGATTTTGCCCCCGCCTGAAGATTTGTGATGAGTCCGGGCGATATGTCGTCAGGGTCATCACGTGAAAGGTCATACACAGCCGGGAACGTCCCGTAAAGTTTCACGGCGTAATCCCGCTTGCCCATGTAACGCCCGCCAAGTATCAGGTGCAACTCACAACCACCGTCCCAATAAGCATAATCACCTCGGAGGACTCAACGAACGCACCGAGAAGGTCGCCCGTTATGCCCCCGAAAAGTTTCACGCATATTACCACGTGGACGGCAAGCCACAAAGTGAACGCCACCGTAACAGCAAGCCCCCCCACAAGTGTCAGCGCAAGGAATATGACGGTGAACGCGAGATTGTCCCGCCGTTTTCGTGATGAGCCGAGAATGACAGCGAGTCCGCCCGTTTTCGCGAAGGGTAGGTTGGTGATTAGGAGTCCCATTCCGAGCCGGGATAATGCCGGGATTATTGCGACTGTTACCGGGTCTGCTGACAGTGTGAGGAGTTCGGAGAATAGCAGCGTCTTTGCCATGAGGACAATCACACAGCCCATCACAGCGAAGCTCCCTGCGTGGGTGTCGGACAGGATTCGGAGCCGGGTATCACGGTCGCGGTGGGAGAATATTGCGTCGCACGTGTCCATGAGTCCGTCAAGGTGAAGCCCCCCTGTGAGAGCAAGAGTCAGCAACATCATGATGAAGCCGCGCAGGATTGGGGACATGGCCGGGAGGAGTGAGAGGACGCGCCACGATGACAGCCACAAGAGAGCGAATATCACGCCTGTTACCGGGAGCATGACGGGGAAATACCGCAGGCTGGCGGGAGTCCATTCGGGGATTAGCCGGGCAGGAATGGGTATGACTGTGATGAATGTGATTGTGATGATGAGTGAGTCTAACATGAGGGCAAAATAAATCCCCCTGCCGTGAATGACAAGGGGACAAGTTCCTTCTGTTACACGCCGAGAGTCTCGGAGACCCTCACAAGCTCCTTGCGGATTTCGATGTGCTGGGGACATGCCTTCTCACACGCTCCGCACTTGACGCACTCGGACGCGTGTTTGTGTCCCATTCCCTCGACATTCCACTTCTCGTTGTTCTTCGCGGACTCAAGGTTGCCGTAAAGCGTGTACATGTTGAGGGCTGTGAACGAGGCCGAAATTCCGATGTCCATCGGGCAGACCTTAGCGCAGTAGTTGCAGGTTGTGCAGGGAATCACCGGGACTTTCGCCAGCGCGATCCTTGCCTCATCGATGACCTTCCTCTCAGCGTCGGTGAGGTGTGTGAAGCCCTTCATGTACGAAAGATTGTCCCTCATCTGCTCAATGCTGGACATCCCCGACAGCACAACGATAACCCCGTCAAGGTCAGCGGCGAATCTCACGGCCCATGAAGCGCACGATGACTCAGGCTCTGCGGCTTTGAGGATTTCTGCGACCGAGTCCGGGGGCGTGGCGAGGTTTCCGCCTTTGACGGGTTCCATGACGATAACGGGCTTTCCGTGCCTGCGGGCTACCTCGTAGCATTCGCGGGACTTTATCGCGGGGTTCTCCCAGTCGCCATAGTTGATTTGCAGCTGCACGAACTCTGCTTCCGGGTGGGCGGTCAGAATCTCTTCAAGCTGTTCGGGCGTTGAATGGAACGAGAAGCCGAGGTGCTTGATTTTCCCCTTCGCTTTCTCATTCTGGAAGTAGTTCCACAGATCGAAATCGTCGAATGCTTTTGTGCGCGAGTCTCCTAGGTTGTGGAGAAGGTAGAAGTCGAAGTACCCCGCGCCTGACTGACGGAGTGATGTGGTGTACTGGGCTATTGCGTCCTCCTGGGACTTGCAGCCTATCCACGCGGCATTTTTTGTTGCGAGCTGGAATTTCTCTCTGGGATAACGCTCGACTAGTGCCTGGCGGATTGCGTCCTCAGAGCCGGGATAAGCCCAAGCCGTGTCGAAGTACGTGAACCCTGCGGCCATGAACTCATCGACCATCTGCTTTGTCTGCTCAATGTCGATAACGTCCTCCTTGCCTGCAATTCTAGGAAGGCGCATGAGACCGAAGCCGAGTTTTTTGATGTTGTCGCCTAACATTGATGTTGCCCCCTCATTGTTGGAATGACTGAATGATAGCACAATAACCTGAACTTTAACCAAGCGGGGAATTTCGGCGGGAGGCTCACCTCAAGTTGTCGGATATTATTTTGCGGCTGATGGATTTTGCGGCGACTAGGGCGCGATTGAGGGCGGATTTTGATTTGTCGGCCTGATGTACGAAGTCGGCGAATTGCTGCTGGAGGTCAAGTGGAGGCAATGAGATTTTGTACTCGCTGAGATATGTTGCTGGGACTCTTCTTTGACCGCCGGAACCAATCATGACATTGGCGGCATTGGAGCGGAAATTCTTGAACATTGTTATTGTGTACAGCCAGTGAGGATTACTTTTGCCCTCTATAGGCCGTAACACATGAAACTCTGTAGACCCGAAGCCGACACCATTTTTCAGACCGACCGCGATTCCGCCCTTGCCGTTTTCCATGCAGGGAGTAATTTTCGCGAACAGCACATCATTTTCCGCAAAGTATGTGAAGCCCTTGCATATTTCCGAATACGGACGGCATATTGACGCATCTATCACGCCGTCTTCACTCACGGAAGGCATTGCAACAAACGAGTACTCGCAATCGGTATCTATATTCTTTGGCCGCTTCGGATTAATTTCACAGCATTTACCTAACGTAGACAATCCCCAGCCGTAAACATCCTCACCCGGATTTCCGAACATCTCCGCGAACCGCCCCCGCACCAGCTCATCAGTAGCACCCAGAAGCCTCCTGTATGCCTCGGCAGTGTCATTCACCGCCCACAGCACACGCGCAAGTTTCCTCTGCTCGTCCATTGGGGGAAGGTCAAATTCGAGTCGCCTCAAGTCGCACCAGTTGACAGTAGGAGAAAGCGAGCCGACAGAAATTCTTACAGCCTCGTCAAAGAAGTAATCCGATGAGATAAAGAACGGGAAAAATCTTCCGTCAACAATATCTTCATTCGGCCTGAGCACCATTCCGTGAGCCGAAAATATTCCGTCATGAGGAGCTATAGCCGCCCGCCGTAAATATGCGTTGCGCTTCCCTAAAAGCACGTCCCCTTTGCGCATGATTAGCTTTTCGCCCTTGATGGGAACATTGCTTCCCCAGCGTGATACAACAAGACTCCCGCTGTCGAGATGCTCTAACCCAACATATAGCTTCTGGTCTTCTGCTGTAGGTTTCTTCTTCTCGCTGACGTTTATAGCAATCTCATCAAACCTGTAACGCCCCAAAGTTACACCCTCCCTCTGTCAGTTTCCGCCCGAAAAACTACCTTCTCCGCCTCCTGACCTCCTCATCCGGGAAAAGTCCGAACTTCGACAATCCCGCAATCCCCTGCTCAAGCCTCGACACAGCAAGCGGCATAAGCTCCACAATAACATGGTTGTCCTTCAGCCTTATCGCACCGACTTCACTCCGCTCAACCTTCAGCGCACGGCACATCGCGTTCAAGACATGGCCGACATCCTGCAACTGGTTGCTCCTGAAACGCTTGAAGGCTCCCTTGGGCTTGGGCGTTCCTGCTTTCGGCTGGGACTTGGGACTCCGGGAAGGCTTCTTGTTGCGGCGTTCTTGCTCACGCTGAAGTTCACGGTCGAGAGCATAGCCCTTGTTGCGTGTGCTGAGGACGGCAAGTAGTTTCGCGATGATGATTTTCGGCTCGGCACGCTTCATGAGATCCCCGGCCCATTCAACGCACTCACCGAAGAACTCATCAACGGGAGCGGCGAATATGTCCTGCTCGGCGGAATCCCTCCACGCTGAACGTATCTTGTCGATGCCGGGGATGTCCTGCCAGTCGGTTTTGATGTTCGTACCCCTCAGCATCTCGCGGAATCTCCCGATCTCAGGCGGAGCGAGAAGCACAATGTTCACTCCCTCATGGCCTGCCCTGCCCGTTCTCCCGCTCCTGTGGATGAACGTCTCCCGGTCGTCAGGAAGTCCGAGCTGAATCACGTGGCTGACACCCTCGATGTCGAGTCCCCTTGCCGCTACGTTTGTCGCCACCAAGCACGGAACAGAGCCGGACTTGAACGACGCAAGCACCGCGTTCCTCTCGCTCTGAGTCATGTCCCCCTGCAACGCCGCTGCGCTGAACCCGTGATCCTGAAGCCTCTGCGCAATCTCTATCGACTCCATTTTCGTGTGGCAGAATACCAGCGTCCTCGATGGATGCTCCCACAGCAACACGTCAACGAGTCCCTCAAGTCTCTTTTGCGACGGTATCCTGTAGACCCTGTGAGTGATGTCTACGTGCTGTTCACCCTCATCATCAACCGCCAGCATCAACGGGTCATCGAGATACTTCCCTGCGAGCTCGCGGACTTCTGGGGGCATTGTCGCGGAGAAGAGCCAGCGTCTTCCTTCGGGCATTGCGTCAA
The DNA here is from genome assembly GCA_017446055.1 of Synergistaceae bacterium. GTDB lineage: Bacteria > Synergistota > Synergistia > Synergistales > Aminobacteriaceae > JAFUXM01. The sequence goes on from JAFSRQ010000131.1 coordinate 26,956, forward strand.
GTATCGCTTCAAGCTCCTCACGGAAGCCCATATCGAGCATCAGGTCTCCCTCGTCAAGAACTACGCTGTGAATCTCATTCGTCTTGAGTGTACCCCGCTGTATGTGGTCGCGGACTCTTCCGGGTGTCCCGGCGATTATGGCGGCTCCGTGGCGCAAGGCTTTGAGCTGGGGAACTATGTCCATTCCCCCAACGAGTGAGGCACATGATACCTTGAGGAACTTTCCGAGAAATTCTGCCTCGTCTGCTGTCTGCTGTGCGAGTTCACGGGTTGGCGCAAGTATAAGGATTTGGGGGACTCGCTCTCCTATCTTCATTTCCTGCAACAATGGCAAAAGGAATGCTAATGTTTTTCCTGAACCAGTTTTTGCGCGGACGATCAAATCACCGTTCCAGTCCTCGGATAATACTCTGTCTTGCACTTCCATGGGAGAGTCGAAGCCGTGTTCATTGAGTGCGGAGAGTAATTCCTTCCTGAGGCCGTAGCTGTTAAAGTCATTCATGTTGAAACTGTAATGCTCCTTACTTGTTATCTGGCCAAATTATAGCCCATGTTGTACTATTTCCTTCATACAATCCACAGAGGAGACTTACACATGACAGACTTGGAACTCGCATTGTCCCGGACTTGGGCGGAAATTAACCTTGATGATCTGGCGGTGAACATGAGAATCCTGCGCAAGACTCTCACACCGTCAGCAAAATTCCTCGCAGTCGTCAAAGCAAACGCTTACGGACACGGAATGATTCGTTGCGCGAAAAAGTTACAGGAATGCGGCGTTGACTGGCTCGCTGTCGCAACAGTCCCAGAAGGAGTCGAACTCCGCAAGAACGGCATCACCCTCCCTGTTTTGTGCTTGGGACAGGCAGACCCCGGACTCGCTTCACTCATGGCCGACTACAGAATCACTCAGGCGGTCGGCGACTCGTCAAACGCAAAAGCTCTCTCAGATTACGCACAGTCAGCCGGAAAAGTCATCAGCATTCACATCAAGGTCGATACGGGAATGAGCCGGACGGGGTTCTGGTGGCCTTCTGACCCTGACAGCAAAGACCTCACAGCCCGCGAGATTTTCGGAGTGTGCAACATGCCCGGACTGTACGCTGAAGGAATGTTCACGCATTTTGCGGCGGCTGACGGAGACTCGGACTTCACGCGCTTGCAGTTGTCCCGGCTTCTTGAGGCACGTGATTATCTGCGGGAAATGGGACGGGAGTTTGAGCTTGTACACGCGGCGGCTTCTGTCGGGGTTCTGGATTACCCTGCGGCGCATCTGGACATGGGGCGTTTCGGGCTGGTGCTTTACGGCTATGCGTCAACAGAAACGGGCAACGAGGAAAGCAAATTAGGACTTCACCCGGTTATGACGGTCAAAAGCAGAATCACGGCGGTGCGTACCCTCCCTGCCGGGACAACGATAAGCTACGGACGGACGTACACTCTCAGGCGCGACTCGGTGATAGCTGTCATCCCTGCCGGCTATGCTGACGGGGTACACCGTGTGCTGTCGAACAATTACGGCGTGAAGATTCACGGGGCGGCATGTCCTGTTCTGGGGCGGGTGTGCATGGATATGATGATGGCTGACGTTACCGCACTCCCAAGCGTGAAGGCTGGCGATGTTGCTGTGCTTCTTGACGGCGAGCTTGCTCCGATTGCCGCGAAAAACGCAGGTACGATAATCCACGAGATTGTTTGCAGTCCGTCAGCAAGAGTCCCAAGAGTCTACATTGACGGCGGGAAAATGTCGGTGTGAGTCATGCTGCCTTTCAGGTTGTCGCCGGTCTACAAGAGCTACATATGGGGCGGTACGAACCTCATCACGTCATGGGGCAAGACTCCCGTAACAGAAACCCTTGCTGAGAGCTGGGAGCTTGCTTCTCATCCTGACGGGGACAATGTGATTCTTGACGGGGAACTTTCCGGGCTGACACTGTCGGAGGCTGTGAGGAGATTTCCCGCGATGGTCTCGCCGAGCTTCCGGGATGATGACACGTTCCCGCTGATGGTGAAGCTGATTGACGCTGCCCGGCCCTTGTCGGTTCAGGTACATCCTTTCACGGAATACGCGCGGAGGGTCGAGCATAGCAGGGGCAAGATTGAGGCGTGGTACATTCTCGGCCATGAAGAGGGAGCGTACATATACCTCGGCTTCAATCGGCACGTAACGAGGCGTGAATTTGAGCGGGCAATTTCTGAGGGTACACTGCTGGACATGCTGAGGAAGGTTTATGTTAATGACGGTGATACGTACTTCATTCCTGCCGGGACAATTCACGCGGTCGGTGCGGGGATAACTCTCACTGAGATTCAGGAGAACAGCAACATAACGTATAGGGTCTACGATTACGGGAGATTAGGTGCTGACGGCAAACCGAGGGAGCTACACATAGCGAAGGCTCTTGACGTAACGAACACATTTCCGCTGACGATAACTCCTCCGGGCCGGGCGGGGAATGTGATTGTGTCATGCAACAAGTTCCACGCCGAGAGACTGTGCGCGCCTTTCACCGGGAATGCTGAAGGCCGCTTCAGGTTCATGATGTGCCTTGAGGGTGAATGCGTGTTCAGGTGCGGGGGGTATGTGTGTGAGCTGGTGAAAGGGAGCAGCGTTTTTGTGCCGGGCAACTGCGGGTGTGATTATGCTGTTGAGGGGGACGGGGAAATTCTGCTGACGAGGGAGTGATTCCCGGTCTCTCTGGGGGATTGAGGCATCAGTTTTACGTACTCTTATGCGGAAGGGAAAGACCCGCGACTACACCGCGATAATTTTCTTCATGATGTCCAGCTCCTTTCTTGTGAACACAATCAGGACAGAACAAATGAGTGTATAATACAGAATATTTATCCCAATTGGAGAGGAATATACGAACTTGCGCGATACTGTCATTCAGTGTGAACAATGGCTGTGCGGTGAAGTCAGGAAGGCGGGAGCTTCCGGGATAATTCTCGGACTCTCAGGCGGGATTGACTCGTCCGTTCTTGCGGCATTGGGACGTGAAGCATTGGGGCGTGATGGAGTGCTGGGTGTGATTATGCCCTGCCACAGCAGCCCGGAAGATGAGTCAGACGCAAAACTTCTCGCAGATACACTTGACGTGAGATATACCCGTGTCGACCTGTCAGCAACATTCGACTCTTTGCGCGGGGAAATCGGCGGTGAACTGAGTCCCCTCGTCAGCTCAAACATGAAGGCGCGTCTCAGGATGGTTACGCTGTATGCTCTCGGACAGTCTCAAAGCCTCCTCGTGTGCGGGACAAGCAACAGGTCAGAGTACGAGACAGGGTATTTCACGAAATACGGCGACTCAGGCTCGGACTTGATGCCACTCGTGAGCTTCCTCAAGCGTGATATTAGGGCTATGGCTCGCATTCTCGGTGTCCCTGAGCGAATCATCAACAAAGCTCCGTCAGCAGGACTCGTTGCAGGCCAGACTGATGAAGGCGATATGGGCTTCACGTATGACGTTCTCGACGAGTATCTTGCAACCGGGAAAATTGACTCACCGTCAGCAAAAGAACGCATAGACGTAATGCGCAGACGAAGCGAACACAAACGCAAGCCGATTCCAATCTTCAGACCATAATACTATTCAGGAGTGATACTATGTCAGGACATTCAAAGTGGGCAAACATCAAGCACAGGAAAGCAGCTCAGGACGCAAAGCGCGGAAACCTCTTCCAGAAGCTAGTGCGTGCAATCATCATCGCGGCAAAAGACGGCGGCGGAGACCCGGCCATGAACATGCGCCTCAAGACAGCCATCGAGCGCGCAAAGGCCGTAAGCGTCCCCAACGACAACATCACACGCGCCATCAAACGCGGCACGGGCGAACTCGGCGACATCTCATATGACGAACTCACCTACGAGGTTATCGGCCCGGCTGGTATAGCAGTCCTCGTAAACGTCATGACCGACAACCGCAACCGTACCACACCCGAAATCCGCGCACTTCTCGCACGTAACGGCGGGCAGATGGGCAGTGAGGGTTCTGTAGCGTGGATGTTCGACCGCAAGGGAGTCATTGAGGTCAAGGGCAAGAATATTGATGAGGACGAACTCATGACGCTCGGACTCGATTCGGGCATGTCTGACATGGAGGCCAGCGATGAGGGCTTCACGCTTTACTGCGAGCCGTCAGACCTCGATACCCTCCAGAAGGCTCTTGAGGACGCTAAATATGCTGTCGACAACGCAGAAGTCTCAATGGTGGCGAAAACTCCCGTTGAAGTCTCAGACCCTGAAGCCGCAAAGAAAGTCCTCCGTCTTGTTGATGCCCTCGAAGAACACGATGATGTGCAGAATGTTTACTCCAACTTTGACATCCCTGACGAGGTAGCGTCAAAGATTGAGGATGAATAGTTGCTCGTATGTCTGGGAATAGATCCCGGCCTCGCCCGCGTTGGTTACGGTGCTGTTGCCCGGACTGAGATGGGTCTTTTCCCGGTCTGCTACGGTTGCATTGAGACATTCCCGGATATGACGTTCACGCAGAGGCTCATGAAGATATATTCTGACGTTCAGGGGAAAATTTCTGTGATACGTCCTGACTTTGTGTCGATTGAGCGTCTCTTCTTCGGGCGCAACACCACCACAGCCGAATACGTCTGGCAGGCACGCGGGGTAATCATGCTCCTTACAGCGCAGAACAATCTGCCGGTTACAGAGCTGACTCCCAACAACATAAAGCGCACAGTCTGCGGCAGCGGCAAGGCAGGCAAGCACGAAATCCAGAGACGAGTCCGGGATATTCTCACGCTGGACGAAATACCGAGGCCCGATGACACTGCTGATGCATTAGCGGCGGCTGTCGCGGGTCTTTCACTATATGAAGGGGGATGATTCACATTCGGATGGGGAAAATTCTCGCCCTGATTATGCTTCTCACATGGCCGGGGGAATCTCTTGCGCGTGATGTCTACGTGAGGCTGTCTAACTCCGGGAGCTACTCAGTCGGCATAACTCAGGGAATGCTTACGATGACAGACGCGGAAGGAAGGCTCGCCAATCTCGGAGAAAGCGCAGAAATTTCCGTGAACGGCGGCTATGCTGTGATAATGGGCAATTCATTTCTCCTGCCTGTGAGGATTTCGGGAGCGGGATTGCTTCAGTTCAAGGGCAGGAGTTACCGAGGGGCATTCATGATTACGCAGAGGGCGGGATTGCTGAATGTTGTTGACGTTGAGCAGTACTTGTGCGGGGTGCTTCCTGCTGAAGTCGGAGCTAACTGGCACACTCAGGCACTCAGGACTCAGGCCATTTGCGCAAGAACTTACGTCCTCAAGCAGAGCATGAACAGGGCGGACAAGGGCTATGATGTTGTCGACACAGACGCTGACCAGGTGTACAAGGGCGCGGGTGTAGAGACGGCGAAAACGAATCAGGCGGTCTCAAGCACAGCGGGTGAAGTCCTGACTTACGGCAAGGAGCTTGCGTTCACGTACTTCCATTCAGACAGCGGAGGACACACGGCGGATATTTCTGATGTGTGGGGGACTAATTACCCATACTTGAAGGGAGTACCTGAGATCGTCAACTACAAGTCGCCTGTCTCAGTGTGGAACGCTAAAATCTCATCGCAGAGAATACAGAATGCGGTGAAGAAAGTTACAGGTGCTGACATAGGGACGGTAACGGAGGTTCAGGTGTCAGAAGTCGATGACGGAGGCCGGGCAATCACGATGACTTTCATCGGCACAAACGGAAGCAAGTCCATGAAGGCCAGCCAGTTCCGCACAGCGACAAGCCCCCGTGAAATCAAGAGCACAATGTTCACACCCTCAGGAGGCGCGTACAAGGTCAGCAACACATCAACACCCAGCGGACTCGTAACACAGCGAAAGACTCAGGCTTCAGACACAGAGCTTACCTTCGAGGAGGAACGCGGTCTCGCAAAAATGGCATCAGAGGGAGTCTTCACGTCAACAGAACTGCTTGACATGCTGTCGAACCCTGACAAGCTCAAGAAGTATTACCAGACAGGTTTGAACAGAGGCGGCAGCAAGTCAGAACCCGCGAAGAAGCCCCGCAGCAAATACGGCTACTCAATCGAGAAGGCCGGGAGCGACTTCATATTTTACGGGCGCGGATGGGGTCATGGCGTGGGAATGTGCCAGTGGGGAGCTATGGCTATGGCAGAGCAGGGATATACCGCCGAGAAGATTCTAGCCCACTACTACCCCGGCACGTCAGTCAGGAAAATCAAGTGAACATCTACGACCTGAGTTCTTACAGTTACGACCTTCCGCCTGAGAACATCGCGCAGACTCCCGCAAGCCCCCGCGATTCTTCCCGCCTTCTTGTGTGGAACGTCAGCAAAAACACGACAGAAGCCCGGCATTTCCGCGACATAACCGAGTACTTCAGGCCGGGTGATTTGCTCGTCCTCAACGACACGCGAGTCATACCCGCAAGATTATGGGGCAAACGTGAGACCGGGGGGAAATGCGAGCTGTTATTGCTGCGGAATCTCACGGCTGATTTCCTCGAATGGGAAGCTCTCGTGAAACCGGCAAGGAGAGTCCGCGCTGGCGATGTTGTGAACGTTGGCGGCCATGAAGTGATTGTTGCTGACGATCTGCCCGGAGGAAGGCGCAAGGTCAGGTTTGATTTTGGGACTCGTGAGGAGTTCATGACGTTCCTTGAGGAGGCCGGGAATGTTCCTCTTCCGCCCTACATTCACGGGGACAACTCAATGAGGGAGTCGTATCAGACGGTTTTCGCGAGGAATGACGGTTCATCAGCCGCCCCTACAGCCAGCCTTCACTTCACGCCTGAGCTTCTCGACAAGATTCGCGCAATGGGAGTCAGGACTGCCTATGTTACGCTTCACGTTGGGCTTGGGACATTCCGCCCGGTAAAGACTCAGGACATACGCGACCACGAGATTCACACGGAACACTGCGAGCTGTCAGCAGAAACCGCCGCTATGATCCGTGAGTGCCGGGAGTCAGGCGGAAGGGTCATAGCGTCAGGGACGACTTCGGCACGGACGTTAGAGTCTTTTGCTGACGAGTCCGGGAATGTCCGTGCGGGTGTCATGGATACGGGGCTGTATATCTATCCGGGCTACAGGTTCAGGGCTGTTGACGGTCTCATCACTAACTTCCACATTCCGCAAAGCTCGCTGATTATGCTTGTGGCTTCTTTTGCGGCGAACAAGGCGGGCGGCCATGAGTCCGAAATCCTGTCGCGGCTGATTGGGATATATGAGCGTTGCGCGGGGGAGGGGTGGCGTTTCTTCTCGTTCGGTGATGCAATGTTCATATTTTAGGCGGTGCATGTATAATTGAGGCGCATAATTTCCACAGCAATACTAATCCTTACACTATCAATGGAGGTTCACGCAATGAGCAAGATATATGACTATTCCGTGTTCACGCCCAAAGGTGAAGAAGTGAAGCTCTCCACATTCGCGGGCAAAGTGTTACTCATCGTCAACACCGCTACAGGCTGCGGCTTCACACCCCAGTATGAGCAGCTCGAGGAAATGTACAGGAAGTACCACGACAAAGGACTTGAGATAATCGACATCCCCTGCAACCAGTTCGGCGGACAGGCACCCGGCAGTGACCAGGAGATTCACGAGTTCTGCACGCTCCACTTCAACACGACTTACGACCAGTTCAGGAAGTCAGACGTGAACGGCGCGAATGAGCTTCCCCTGTACACGTACCTGAAGAGCCAGAAGGGATTTGAGGGTTTCGGACAGCACAAGCTCACTCCGATTCTTGAGGACATGCTCGGCAAGGCTGATCCCGATTACGCCAAGAAGCCCGACATCAAGTGGAACTTCACGAAATTCATCGTTGACCGAAACGGGAATGTCGTCAAACGCTTTGAGCCTACCGCTGACATGGCCGAAGTCGAGTCGTTCGTGGCGTCACTGCTGTAACAGGAGGGGTAACTATGGCGGTAAACATCATCAAGGGCGATGACGATTCAGCCCTCTATGCGGCAAAGGTGGCACTGCTTGACGTTTCTGCGACATGGTGCGAGCCGTGCAAGATGATAGCTCCTGTTGTCGAGGAACTCTCAGAGGAATTTGCCGGGCGCGTGGAGTTCTTCAACGCAGACGCTGAAGAGAATCCCGGACTGGCCAGGAAGCTCCGTGTCATGAGCATACCCAACCTCGTAATCATGAAGGAAGGCAAGGTTGCGGCGCGTCAGGTAGGCTTTCAGGGGGCGGAAGAGCTTCGCGCGTGGCTTGAGGCAAATATCTAGGCGGAAATTCATTGTCCCTTCTCCTTAACCGGGGGAGGGATTCTTTTTTGCCCTTTCTTGTATCGTTATATTGCCCTGTCTGCCTCAACGACTGCTTTGCTTGCCCTGATGCATTCTCTTTTCGCGCAATTCCCGAAGCCTTCTGAATATTATCCCAGCCTGACAGATATAATAGGGAGCGTACCATATTCTGGTTCTTACCGCGTGTCCATCAATGAGGGAGGCGGCATGAACAATTCGTTTCCGGAAGGCAGCGAGTGTTTGTCAGGCCAGAGCAAGAAGCCTCACGTTTCTTTAAGGCGGGTAGAATATAATATTTTGATGACAGACGAACAGAGATTAGCCAGGAATGATAGCATCCGTGAACAAGGCAGACTGCGGAAGTGTCAAGTTTGCCGTGTGCGCCGTGTGAAAACAGATGTCTCTCACCTGAACGGGCCGCAAAGACTTCACCGCCAGCCCGAAGCCTTTGTATGCAGGGGTAGTTCACTAGGTACAGGGAGTAAACATTAACGTCATGCCGAAAGAATTAACCGAAAGAATACGGACTCTTCTCAGGATCGAGGACATCATAGGCCGCACTGTCTCACTCAGGAAAACTCAAAGAGGCTGGAGCGGATTATGTCCTTTCCACGATGACAAGTCGCCCTCATTTCACGTTTACGCGGACTCTCAGACCTATTACTGTTTTGCGTGCCACGAAAGCGGAGACATATTCACGTTCGTCATGAAGACTCAGAATCTCACGTTCCCCGAAGCCGTGTCATTATTGGCGGGAGAAGCCGGGATTGACGCGGGGCAGTACAGGAACACGGGAGCGTCCGGCGGCAGAAGCGCGTATGACGTTCTGAACATAGCGCAGGAATATTTCACGTCATGCTTCAGGACTCTTCCTGCCGGGCGTGCATACCTTGAGAGGCGCGGAATATCCCCTGAAACAGCGGCCTCATTCGGCATAGGCTATGCCCCGGAGTCTTGGGACGACCTTCTCGGTGTTCTCAGGCGCAAGGGAGTCGATGAAGGCATGATTGATGAGTCTGGGCTGGTGATTCGCGGTGAACGGGGAATGTATGACAGGTTCCGGGGACGTGTCATGTTTCCTGTGAGGGATATTGCCGGGAGGATTATAGCTTTCGGAGGGCGCGCTATTGTTCCTGACGTGGGAGCAAAGTACATCAACTCGCCGGAAAGCAGGATATATCGCAAGCGCAGTAATCTCTACATGCTGAACGCCGCCGGGAATCACATACGCGGGAAGGGCTACAGCATATTGTGCGAGGGATATATGGATGTCATACGTCTCCACATGGCCGGATTCCGTGAGAGTGTCGCCTCACTTGGCACGTCTCTTACAGCAGAGCAGGCCGGACTCCTGAAGCGTTTTGCTGACAGCTGCTATATCTGCTACGATGGGGACTCTGCCGGGCAGAAAGCCTCCCTGCGGGGAATGTATATACTTGCGGAGAATGGCCTTGACGTTAGAGTGATCCGTCTTCCTTCCGGGCAAGATCCCGATGATTTCCTCCGGGCGAATCCTCCTGAGAGTTTCCAGAAAGCTATTGATGACGCTCTGCCGTTAATCCCATACCACATAGAGATGCTGAAGCCTGAGCTTGAAGACGGTCTCAGGAGGAAATCCGCGCTTAATGAGCTTTGGGAGGGCGTGAAGAGACTCGGTGCTGATGAGTCGCTGAGATACCTTGCAAGCCTTTGCGGAACGTTCATGATTCCCCCCGGCGAAATGAGGCGGCGTATTCTCGGAGGCCGGGAGATTCCTGCGCGTGAAAGTCCTTCCCCAATCCCGAAATCTGCGGCGGACGATAACAGGTTCGAGTGTGCTTTGTGCGCTATGCTTATGCGTTACGGCGAGTGCAGGTTGACAGCTGACCCCGGGAAAATCGCGGAGCTTCTCACGGATGATGACGCGAAATCTGCTGCCGAAAGCATATTGTCGCAGGGGCCTGACGGTTTGATGGACATGTGGCGGGAAATGGGCGAGGACGGAAAAATAGCAGTCATCGTGAAGGGGGAAATATTTTTGTCGGAAATGATAGAGCCTGATGTACTCGTGAAGTGGGATGAGGTTACAGCGATGCTTGAGAGCCGGAGAATAACGCGCCGTATCCGTGAGATTATCGGGAAAATGTCTACGAATACGGCGGATGAGAGTGAGAGGGAAGAGCTTACCGAGCTTCAGCAAAAGTTACAGGAATTAAAGACTGCGTGATTACTGTCCTGAGATTTGACGTTGCTATTATTCCTTCTTGGGTGATGAATATTACGCCCGGAGGCTCGGCCATGTTCCGCAGAATTTCCAGTGCCTTATCGACTCCTGTAATCATGAATGCCGTTGCCAGTCCGTCAGCAAGAGAACCGTCCGCAGAAATCACCGTAACCGACAGCAAATCACTGTTCACGCTCTGGCCTGTGAGGGGGTCGAAGAAGTGCGAGTACTTTTTGCCGTCAATGGTCTTGTAGCGTTCGTAGTTCCCTGACGTAATCACAGCGCAGTCTTTCACGTCAGCAACAAGAGCAGGACTCCCCGTAGGCTGAAGAGGATTTCTGACACCTATACGCCATGATGAGCCGTCAGATTTTGCCCCGACAACGTGAACATTCCCGCCCAAGTCTATTAGCGCAGACTTAACGCCCTTGTCCTTGAGGAACTTGGCGATTTTGGTTGACGCATATCCCTTCGCCATTCCGCCGAGGTCGAGAACGCAGCCCTTTTCGCGCAGAAATATCCTGTCAGACGATATGTCTATGTTGCGTATGTCAGCGAGCCTAACAGCATGGTCTAAACTTTCCTGCGATGGTATTTTCCCGTCAGCATTATTGATTTTCCACAGCCTAGTTACCGCGCCGATGAGAGGGTTGAAGACTCCTCCTGTGATTTCGTGAAGCCTCATTGAGTCCGCGACAGCTTCGAGAGTTTCAGTGCTTGGGGAAATTGGGACTGTCCCGGCACTGCTGTTGATGAGTGAAATATCAGACGATGGATTGTACATTGAGAGCAGCCTGTCAATATCGTCCAGCAATGTTAGCGCATCATTGAGCGGTGAGTCATCATGGCCGTAAACAGTGATGCGTATGATTGTGTTCATGGCCATAGTGCTGCGGGTGAACTCTTCAGGCTCCCGGAGATAGAGCGACAGCAAGCCGGCGACAACCAGAAGTAATGAGACAAGAATTTTGCGTTTCATGGGAAAAACTCCTTTCACGGGGAAATTATAGCAAGCAGGCACGAAATTATGTTATCTCATCACAAAGGCGAAGGGAAGATGTTTGACGGCATAAGAGGAGAGTCCCCGTAATAGGCGTTGGGGACTCTCCTTGCGCATAGGTTTTGTTGGCTGCGTTTATCGTGTGAAGTTATAGAGTTGACGTTCTCCGTGTGGTGTTAGAGTACCTGATAGAAGACTTCCTTATTAGCTTCTGCGGATGAGTAGTCTGTTGCACCAGTGGAACCTGTTTTGAAGTTTTCCTGATTCGCTTTGTTGGCCAGTATCTTTGCCACACCACTTGTACCATCATCAAGAAGATAGCTCAACCACCACTGTAAAGATGTTGCGGACTCTCCTGATGTTGCCGCCGTAACTGTAATCAGGAATTGGCCGGGTTTCTGAGTCCCTGTACCGATAACCTTGCTTGAGTCCTTCTTTATGTAAGCCTCAAGTGCTGTGGCGATTTTTTCAGCTGTAATTTCCGAGCCGCCGTCCTTGTCAATTGCGCTCTTGTTGTCCGCGTAGTACATCTCCATTGCCGAGCTGATGATGTGGAAGTCCTCGACAATTTTCGTGGCTGTAGCGATATTATTTGCCTCTTTTCCACCAATCAGACCCATTGCTCCGAGAATACCAATGATTCCGATGACGATCAACAGCTCGACCAGTGTGAATCCTTTTCTTACTTTCCTCATGATTTTTTCCTCCTTCTTATTCCTTGCTGTTACTGTATTTCTTCCGACTTTGCGCCTGCAACCAACAACTCAGCCAAAAATTTTTGCACACAACCACTTAACGCCATACCCCGCTGTGTGTTATAATTACCCTAGACAAGGTAAAAGCTATGATTCTATATTGGACGTAGTTATGTGCAGATAATCTAAAACGCAAAAGTATTATAGCACAAAGCCTTGTCTTTTTGTTATACCTTCACATGAAATTTCACGCTCACAAATTCCCCAATGCTTTAACCCTTGTTTAAGGCGGTAAAATTATCTCATCTCACGAACTGGAGGAATAATTTTTGCCTTACACGATAAAAGATATGTCAGCACTCACAGGACTCCCTGCGTCAACACTGAGGTATTACGACAAGCAGGGGTTACTGCCCAACCTCAAGCGCGACGGCAACAACATACGCATCTTCACTGATGAGGATTACGGACAGCTTCGGATAATCGAGTGCCTGAAACGCTCCGGGCTGTCGATAAAGGACATAAAGAAATTCATGGACATGGCCGGGAAAGAAGGCATGTTATCCGGGAGGCTTGAGATATTCCGCAAACGCCGGGAGATTCTCAGGCAGGAGCTTGAAGACCTGAAGGGAGTTCTTGACGTTATCGAGTATAAGTGCTGGTACTACGAGAAGGCCTGCGAGGAAGGAAGCGAGTCGGCCATGAAGGATTTATCCCCGTCAGAAGTCCCGGAGAGATTCAGGAAAGCTCGTGAAAGTTTACACAGGAGGTTGTGCAATGAAGAGAAGATACAGGCTTGTTCTTGACGCTGTAATGATGATGCTTGTCGCTCTGCTGTACAGGAAGAACGTAATATCGCTCGCGTTCCATGAGGTCGCCGGGCTTGCGCTTGGGATTCTGTTCATCGTTCACATTGCGTTCAACAGGAAATGGATCGCCGCTGTCAGCAGAAACTTCAAGAGTACCAGCGGCCATGTGAAAGCACTCGCGGTTGTCAACGTTCTGCTTCTGGTGAGCTGGGCTGCCGCAATCATAACGGGGATATTGATCTCGAAGAAAGTCTTTGCTTTTGACTGGGGCGGAACGTGGATAAGGCTTCACTTCGATTAACAGTTCGATTTCTCGTCCGCAATAGCGTTAATCATGACGGGAATACATCTTGCCATGCACAGGAATATATTTGCGGCATTCTTCAGGAAACGCTTTGCCGTGCCGCTGATCATCGTCCTCACAATAGCATCACTGTATGGCGTAACATTCATCGGCATGGACAAGTGGCTTTCCGCTCCCTTCACGCCAGACCGTCATTCAGCGCAGAGAAATTCCGGCGGGGCATCGGAGAAAGGCAGAGGCAGTGGCGGCCATCAGCACAAGGAAGAACCCTTCAATCCCGTTGCTGTTTTTGAGGTTATGGCCGGGGTATTCTCGGTTGTTCTGCTGGTGAACGCTGGCGAATACGTGGTGGAGAGGCTTGCGACTAAGCGATAATCTTTGAGCGTCCCTCGTGCAGGGTCTTGGGGGACGGCTCTTCACCATCAATGTACCCCAGTAACACAAAGCACCGTGCAATGTAGCCTTCAGGTATTCCCCAGTCAGCAAGAAACTTCCGGCCTTCCGTATTGTCGAAAGTCTCTTCTCCCCGCGCAATGATACATGATGATATGCCGAGAGATTTTGCCGCCAGTGTCATGTTCTCCGCGCAACAGAAAGCATCGGGGACGCTGTACAGGAAATCCTCCGGCTCGAATATCACGCACACAGACGGAGCACCGTAGAAGCCGCTCTTTATCGCCGGGTCATCGATGATGCTGGGCTGTTCGTCCGAGACATAGCTTCCGAGCAACGCTGACCTGTCGAATTTCGCCACGTTGAGCCTGCCGAGCTTCTCTGTGAGTTCCGCGTTATGCACTCCCACGATTATGCTTCCCTGCCTGCCTCCTGCGTTGGGGGCGCGCAGTCCTGCCTCAATTATCGTTTCGAGATCCGCGCGTGATATTTGCTTCGTCTGGTACTTCCTGATTGAGTGCCTCGTACGTATTGCTGTCATTACGTCCATCATTCTCACAAAATCTCCTTCCAGCATTGGGGATCTTCGGCGTAAAAGTCCCCGTATGTTCCTTTTGCCACAGCGGGACACCCCCGGCAATATGGCAGAAGCTCACACTTTGAGCATTTCGCGAACTTGTCATATTCCCTGTAACGCTCCATCCCGTGAAGCCACAAGTCCGAAAGTTTGTCCGTCAATGCGTTCCCGACCCTGCTTCCTTTCACCCGTCGGCAGGCGTAAACATCACCAGTCGGAAGAATCGTGAGATGACCCTTCCCGCAGTTGCACCCGGAATATATCATGCCCGGCTCCGCGTCAGAAGGTATCGTGAATCTCCCGGCCTCGTACTCGTAGAGCGTCCACAGGTGGTCTTTGCGGTCGAAATATGTCCGGCAGCCCCGCGCTTCATGCTCACGGAATTTCTCATCGCAGGCTCTCAGGAACTCCCGGTATTCCTGCGGCGTTATCCCCGTCCCAATTCCTGACTCCGTCGGGCAATATCTCGCGAACGAGTACACTTCCGCTTCATGTTCAACGACCGTGTCAATCACGCTTGGGATTTCGCGGAGGTTTGCTCCTGAGACTGTCGACATTATGACGGAGCATATCCCGGAATTGTTGATGACCCGGATTTTCGCGAGAGTCTCGTCATATGAGCCGGGCTTCCTGAAGTAGTCGTGAGTTTCGCGGAGGCCGTCAATCGAGAGCTGGTACTTCTCACAGCCAAGTGCTTTGAGCCTCCTGCAAGTGTCAGTGTCAATGTGGAAGGGGTTGCCGAGAATGGAGAAATATATTCCGTGCTTGCTGAAAGTTTCGAGAAGCTCCCAGAAGTCCGGGTGAAGTATTGGGTCTCCTCCCGTGATGTAGAAGTAAGGAACGCGGTCAAACGTCCGGCAGAAGTCGAGGCAGTTCGCGAACACCGCCCGCATATTCTCACGGCTCATAGACTCCGGGACGTGCAAATTTCCGCCTGAATATATGTAGCAGTGTCGGCATCTCTGGTCGCAGTCATCGGTTATGTGCCACTGGAACGAGAAGTAACGCATGAGGGCATAAATATACCCCGCCGGGCTTGACGGGGCATCGTGTCAGGTTGCTACTTCTTCTCGCCGCCGCATGATGACGGTTTAGTTCCTCCGCAAGGGGCGGGCTTCTGTCCTCCGCATGATGACGACTTGCTTCCCCATTCCGCCAAATCTTTGAGTGCCATTGTGATTTTCCTCCTGTGATTATGATGAATGACATGATACGTGGCCGCCCGTTTTCCCGCAAGAACGCACAAAAATGTAACCTGTATCACTGAGAGTCTAGCGGCGTTATAATTCCGTCATTATGATTAAGCGTGAAGACCTCCCTGAATGCCCCGCGGCTACAGCAATAGAACTCGTCGGCGGAAAATGGAAGCTGTTAATCATACGCGGCCTCCTGAAACGTCCCATGAGGTTTAACGAGCTCAAGCGTGAACTCTCAGGGATAAGCCACAAGGTACTAGCCTCGTCCCTGCGGTCAATGGAGGATGACGGGATAATCACACGCAAGGTTTACCCAACAAAGCCCCAGAAAGTCGAGTACCATTTATCCGGGCTGGGAGAGACGTTGCGGCCTTTGCTTCTGGAGATGGAGAGCTGGGGGAAATTCTACAAGTCCCGGATTGATGTGCTATAGTTGCGGAAAAATTCAGGAAGGGTTTGACGAATAGGGATGTCCGCAATAAGCCAGCTGCCTATAGTTTCTACGTTGAGGAAAATATTATGGATTGATACGGAGTTCGACCAGTTCGCGCTTCAAGTGTTCGGAAGAAATGTTTTCGCCTACAGGAAGCATATCATCATGTCGTTCTCCACAAAGGAATGCGGAGGTCAGACGGCTTCAAGCGGGAAATTCCACGTCAGCAGGACTACTCCCGATGACATAGAGCCGCTCAAGCAGAAGGGGTATCATACGGAATGGATTGAGAGATATTTTGCCGGGAGTCCTGGACTGTGTGAGCTTTTCACGGCTTGGGATGACGAGAGCAGAGCCGCCGGGCGCATAGGCATTCTCTACAGGGGCGGAAAGATTACGGGCTTCAACGTGAGGAATATTGACGCGCTCATAACGGATGTCCTGGTCGCGGAGAAACAGAGAAGGAACGGCTGCTGTGTACAGATGATAAGGGAAGTATGCAGATACCTTCACGATGAGAAGAATATAGACACGGTATATCTCCTTGTGCGTGTGCGCAATACTCCCGCAAGCCTCGCCTACAAGAAAGCAGGAGGCGTTGAAGAATACCAGGCAAGGACATTCCGCTTCTGCAAGATCAATTTTCCCCTTAGCGGCTACGACCTGTAATCATTGCTTAATCCCCCCTCAAACACGCTATAATCTCCGCAAAATCACATGAGGGGGAAAAATCCATGAATTACCGCGAATTAGGGTCAACAGGACTCACCGTCAGCGAAATTGCTCTAGGCTGTGAGGGAATGACCGAAGAGAACTGCGGAATGTGCGCAAAACTTTTCGATGTCGCAGAAGAGGCTGGCGTAAACTATTTCGACCTTTACTCGCCCAACCCGGACTTGCGCTCGGCAATCGGCAAAACATTAACGGGTCGCCGCGAGAAATTCATCATTCAGTCTCACCTGTGTTCTGTCTGGAAGGAAGGCCAGTACATGAGGACGAGAAATCTTGCTGAGGTCAAAGCAGGCTTCGCGGAAATGTTGCGGCTTCTGCGGACGGAGTATATTGACGTGGGGATGATACATTACTGCGACGCTCTGTCTGACTGGGACGAAATCATCCGTAACGGGATACTCGATTACGCACGCGAACTGAAAGCCGCCGGGAAGATTCATCATATCGGCCTCAGCTCCCACAATCCCCAAGTAGCACAGAAAGCCGTTGAGACTGGTGCAATCGAGGTGCTTATGTTCAGCGTCAACCCATGCTATGACCTTCAGCCAGCAAGCGAGGACGTAGAGTCTTTGTGGGCGGATGAGAGTTACGAGAATCATCTCACCAACATGAACCCTGAGCGTCAGAAACTCTACGAGACATGTCAGCGTCTTGGTGTCGGAATCACAGTCATGAAGTGTTTCGGGGGCGGGGATTTGTTGAGCGCGGAAATGTCCCCGGCAGGAGTGGCCTTGACCGTGAACCAGTGCATAGCCTACGCCTTGAGCCGTCCGGGTGTGGCGTGTGTTCTTGCGGGTGCGCATAGTGTCGAACAGCTCAGGGAGTCCATAGCCTACGAGTCAGCGAGTGAGTCCGAGAGGGATTATGCGGTGGCGTTCGCGTCGTTCCCCAAAATCAGCTGGGAGGGACACTGCATGTACTGTTCACACTGCCAGCCCTGCCCGATGAAAATTGACATCGCAACCGTAACGAAGTTCCTCAACCTTGCGCAGGCTGGGGGTAATGAGAGTGTTCCTGAGACTGTGAGGGAGCATTACCGTGTTCTTGAGCATCATGCGGGGGAGTGCGTGAAGTGCGGCGCATGTGAGAGACGCTGCCCGTTCGGGGTGAAGATACGTGAGAATATGACTGAGGCGGCGAAAGTTTTCGGGCTGTAAGGATGACGAAGCCCCCGGCCATGTGCTGAGGGCATTTGTTTTTCCTGTTACATCATTCCCAGAATAGAATTTACCGCTGAGGCTGTGAGCTGTGCTGTATCGTCCTGGTTTGCCGCTCTGTGGGAAAAATTCTTGTCGAGTGCTTCAAGTTTTGACACCGGGATCTCTATCGATATTTCGTAGCCTAATGATACGTAGGTGAAATTCTTTCCGCTGTTCTCAAAGTTTGCCGCAAATTCACTCTTGAATCTCTCTGCCTCTTCATCGCTGAAAACTGCGGGGCTTGCGTTAAGGAGATTTTGCTTCAGGACAGCCCACGAGTAATTTCCCGTTCTTGTCCACGTTCCGTTAAGGCCGCCGAATTTCTGAACTATCGATGACTTGTCCGTTCCCAGCGCGCTTTGCAGAAGGTAAGCCGACATGACAAAACGCCCGTTGATGTGCGAGAACTTCAGGTACGGTGATACGCTGCACTTCAGGGTCTCGCTTCCTGCCTGTAATGCTGTGAGGGCAGTCCACGACATATTATTGTTCGTCCCGTCGCCAAAAAGCTGCCAGCTCTGAGCCGCGTTGTTTCCCGGCCAAAGTTTTATGACTATAGCCTTCAGTTTGTCGTCATTCCCGAAGTCAGCAACTATGTGGAACTCCCGCAAGTAGCCCGGAGGAGTCCCAAGCGAGATTTTGCGGCCGTTTGGTGTGAATGTGCTTCCGGCTGTGCATACCGGGTAATTAGTGCTGAGTATGTTTGCACAGTTGTTTGCGAGAACGTCAAGTCTTCCCTGAATATTACCGCTGTTCATGGCCGGTGAGAAAGGCTCGGCTGGAAACCACTCCGTATAATTCTGCTTAAGGTATGTCAGGTAATGGTCAAGAAGGAAGTCTTTTCCCCCCTGAAGCTCTGACACCGAAAGGAGCAGCTTCACGATTTCCTTCCACGTGAGATTTACTGCCTGAGACACTGAAACGTTATCGCGGGAGTCATTCATCTTGATGATGGTGCTGGCCTGATGTTTAACCTGAGCTTCAGCTATGTTGGAGGCTATTTTCACCTCGATAATAACGATATCAGAGACTTCACCGTTTCCGCTGACGATGCAGATGTCGGTCTCAGGGTCAGAAGCACCGTCCTTGATGTCTTCCTTCACGGCTTCTTCGGGGGTGAGGGTAACGGGTATGATTCGGCGTATTCCTTCGAGGCTTGCGGCTATGTCTGAGGCTCTGCGCTGAATCTCTATGCTGAAGTCTTCGGGGCTTTCTGGTTTTGCGACTGGGGTCTGATTCCCGCGGGCCAGCTTTGCGCTGATGAGGTCGGCCAGGCGGTCATAGAGAAGCTGATTCCCCTCAAGCACTATAGCCAGTGAGCGCGAAACGTTGTCCTCTATCGCTTCTCCCTGCGTGTAAGGCATAAAGATATTCATGTGCCTGTTAGTGTGTTCTCTCACGGTAATTTCCTCCTTTGGATGCTGCTATTATAATTGCGCTGATACTTCCTCCGCAAACTCTCTCACAATGTCCTTCAGCTCTTCCGGCTCAATCACAATAATATGCGGAGCACCTGACATTACCCATCTCGCGAACTCATAGAGGCTCGGAACTTCTGCCGTCAAGATTATCATCCCTCCTTCACCGCACTCACTCACCTTCTGCGTAGGATGCCACTTCACTTCACGGAATGATTCTGCGAGCGGCTCTGTGATTCTGACCTTCACGGGGATTCTGTCATTGCCCGGAATCACATGCCACGCCGACAGCACATAGTCCTCCGTGAACCCGGCATCTTCCGGCCTGACGTACTCATCATCCGAGACTGACGCGCTGATTATCCGGCTGACCCTGTGTATTCCGAGATTGTGATACTTATGGTTGAACGAGGCCATGTACCACGCATTCCCGCGAAAATACACGTCATACGGCGACAAAGTCCACTGCTTCGGCATTCTTCCCGGTGCGGAGTAGAGGATGTTGACGGCCTTCTGCGAGCGTTTAGCCTCAAGGAGAGTCCCGAAAACTTCAGCGTCAACTTCTGAGACCGGGACAGCGTTAAGAGTCGACCGTGTCATCTCCGAGCCGAGCGACAGAATTTCATCGGGGATATACTTTCCGAGCTTCTCCCAGAGCGAACGGGCAGAGTCTTTCAGGTGTGGCAGGAAATGTGCGGCCATGTTCAGCCCCGCGCTTAAGGCGGTGATTTCGTTCTCCGAGATTTTGAGGTCAAGGTGGAATATCC
Organism: Synergistaceae bacterium; assembly: GCA_017446055.1. Classification (GTDB taxonomy): domain Bacteria; phylum Synergistota; class Synergistia; order Synergistales; family Aminobacteriaceae; genus JAFUXM01. The sequence goes on from JAFSRQ010000131.1 coordinate 46,927, forward strand.
CCGCGCTCTCCATGACGTAAAGCCTGCTGTGGATGTCGTAGCGTATATCAGCCCCGTATATCCCCCGCAAGTAGCACAAATCATTCTGAAGCGTCCTGTTGCTTCTGTACTCGCCCGCCGAAAATATCTCGTCATGAGTCGCTTTCACTTTTGACTGAAGGAACGCCATCACCCGTGAAAGCCTGTCATGCCGCACCGATGTCATATCCTTTGGCATCTTCTACTCCGGCGGAAATTCGAGGAACTCCTTTATCTTTCTGGCGCAAACTTTGACGAATGAATCGAACGTTTCCGGGTCGCAAAGCCCGAATGTCGCATCATTGGGATTCGTCCCCCAAAAGTTCGGAGACCCTTTGCCGTCCACGCAACAATACTCCCAGTACAAGAAGTTCCC
>JAFSRQ010000132.1 GCA_017446055.1 Synergistaceae bacterium
CAATTCTTGCGACCTGTCAGTCAATGATTTCGTCTCACGCTTAGAGTCCTTCATCTGACGGTTGAGACCCTGCGCGTTCTGCTGGGCGGCTTTATAGGCGGCGGAACTCTGCTTCATTGCTCCCTCAAGACGGCGGACTTCCTCCTGCGCGGCTTTGTACTGTTTCTGCAATTCCGCTGTAGGCTGACTTGATGAGGCTATTTGTTTCTCAAGTGATTTCACATTGAGCTGGGCGGCCTTGTATGCGTCTGTGTTGCGGACATTCTCGGCGTTAAGCCTGCTGGCCTCCTGCTGTGCAACCCGGTACTGCGAGGATAAATCCTGTGTCCGGGCTTTCGAGGCGGCGGCCTGTGCGTTAAGGGCTTCCGCTTGGTCGGTCATGGAATACATTTCGGCGGCGTTCTTCACTATCGCGCCCTGCATCTTCTGGTACGACTCTATCTGCCCCGACTGTTTCTGCAACTGCTTGGCCTGTTTCTGGAAGTCGCTCAACGCCTTTCCTGCTTTGCCGAACGTCCCCGCAAAACTTCCCGCTAATGCCGCTCCGATCGCAAATGTTATCTCTACCGCTTTTGCCACTGTGGAATCACCTGCCTTTCCTGCGTCTCTCGATTTCGCGCTCTAACTTCTCTGACTCATCCCGCACAATACTCACCCATTCAGGCATACTCGCTACAGGGAACTTCAGCCATTCGGTAGCGGGTGTTCCTGTGTCTGCGCGGGCTAATCTCACTGCTATCCGTCTGAGGATATTGCGAGGGGAGTCTCCGGGACTGGCTCGCTTTCGGTCGTATCTTCGTCTGAGTCCGAGACCGCCAAAAAATTCCGCACCTCTGTAACTACCTTCGCGAAATCGTGGGCATTCATCTGCCTCAGTACCTCGACAGGCATGTGCAAAGCGCGGGCGGCTACGTTAATCGCATAGACACGCGAGAAATCAAGCGACTGTACCGGGTTGTTCCCCGTCCGCAAAATCAATTCCTCAACCTCGATTAGGTCATTGCCCGTCAAATCCTCAAGCGGTATTTCCAGTGTGTATAGCTCCTGCCCCTTGTGTTTCACTGGCTTCTTCAGCTGTATCTTCATCCTTCATCCTCCTGTTTACTGCCCGCCCAAATCTGCACGGACTCCCGCAAGGTAATCCACCCCGTCAACCCGGTAGACGTAGTTGTACTTGTCTATCAGCACACGCTCCTTGTGGTCAAGCTCAATCATCATGTACGTGATCTCGGACTCTGTTTGCGTGTCCATGTTGTCGCCGACTACGAGATTTCCGGGTGTGCTGGTCTTCGTTGTCGCCTTCAGGTACACATGAAGCTGTTCTGTCTTGTACTCACCAAGCCCCGCATCGTAACGCTGTAACGAGGCGTAAAGGTCGATGTTGTTCGTCCTGTGGGCGTAGAGCTTCATGAAGTCGTCTGTTACCGTGCACCATGTCAGGCTGAGTGTCGTTGTGTTGAAGTGTCCTAGTACTATGCTCTCCACAACTCCCGCAACACCTGCGCCCTTGACCTCACTCGTCATAGCCTCAAGCGCGGGTATCGTGCCCTCAGCTATTCCCAGCAAGTCCTCATCGTTCAGGTAAACCTTGAAGTTAATACTCTTCTCAGGAATTATGTTGCTCATCGTTCCACCTCCTAAGCTATCGCGTCAAACAAGACGTTCAGATAGGCAGGGTCAACTTCCAGTATCGACACGAGCTGCTCTGCTGGCGGCGGCGGCGTAAACGATATGTGAAACCGCAATATCCCATCGAGCAAATCCGTTACCGGGTTTTCCACGCTCTGAAACTCTATACGGCCTCCAAGCAGGAAATCTCGCGCCTGTAATCCGTTCAGCCACATGTTGAAGCTGTTGACTATTGACCGTATCAGGCGGGGTGTTATCGGCTTGTCCGTCTTCTGCCAGAATGTCAGGATAAACGTGTTACCTACCCAGTCGAACATGCGCCGGGTCGGGATAAAACAGTCCTTCACGTCTGTGCTTGCGGGGTAAATCGCTGTCCTGTTTCCCCAAGCCCGCCAGCCTCCCGTCCAGTTCAAAGCCGTTACTATGCCCTGACCGTTCAGGTAGTTGGCCTGCTCCTGCCCTAAGTCGACTTCCTTCCCTGACGAAACCACGCACGAATCCATCTGCAACTGTTTGTTGGACGGCGATTCGTAGGGCGTATCGTCATTGCCAGCGTCAACACTGTTCATTAGGCCGATTAGCTGTGTCGAAAGGTGGAACGTGTAATCCCCCAGCTTCACCTTCGGCCAGCAAACTATCTCATGACTGCCCGTGTAGTTATGGGATGACTTCCATTCGGGGGCTTCTGTGTACTTGTCCGCACCCTCACTGTCTGACGGAATGTCGACAACCGACATCGCAGTGAAAATCCCGTTGATGTTCCCGGCTTTTGCCCTCATTACGGCGGCGACTTCGGGCTTGCATGACCATTTCGGACAGCCCAAGAGTCCCGGCACCAGCCTGAATTTCGGGAACACGCTGTTGACCAGTTCGAGGCCGGAATAATCCCCCGTCTCCGCGTCAATTCCGCCGATTATGTCGTTCGCTGTTACCAGTGAGGGCTTGAGGCGCGTGAATCCTACCTTGACCGTGCTGGCACTCGCTAACCTTCCGCCCTTGATGACCGAGAGAAGCGCGTTGCCGTCATCGTCATAGCCGACCGAGTAATCTGTACCCGCTGTGTATGTCGTTGTGCCGTCAAACGTTAAGCCGTTCGCAAGAATTACGTCCTGCCCTAAGTTAGCCACGCCGTCCGAAATTGTGAAGTCTGCGGGGGCTACTGTCTCCTTGTGCTTTGACGGGTCAAGGACGTTGATTAACACGCACGGACTCACCGCAAACAGCGCA
>JAFSRQ010000133.1 GCA_017446055.1 Synergistaceae bacterium
CAAGAATCCCGAAGACCTGTGGGAGATGACGATTGACCGCCTCATTGACGACTGGGACGCTCAGGTCTGGGACATCCCCAACGTCAAGAACAATCACCCGGAGAAGCTCAGTCATCCGTGCCAGTATCCCGTTGAGCTTGCGGAACGCTGTGTGCTTGCGCTGACTGACAGGGGCGACTCTGTGTATGATCCGTTTGCGGGGGTTGGGTCTACGCTGATTGCCGCGCTGAAGAATGAGCGTGTCGCGCTGGGCAGTGAGTATGTGCGTGAGTATGTCGACATTGGCCGGGACAGGATATGCAGATTGAGTGAGGGCAGTCTGGTTACGAGGCCGATCTACCGGGCAGTCTATGAGCCGTCGCCGGATGACAAGATTGCACAGAGGCCGGAAGAATGGAAGTAGCTCACGTATATTCGCACTTGAACGGGCTGGAATTTATGCTCGTGAGGAAGCCGGAGCTGTGGCAGGAAGTGAAAGACGTTATACACGCTGTAGACGCTGGATTAGCCTTCGACAAGGTCAGCCGCGAAAAGACCATGCAGGGAAGAATCCTGTACTCGCCCGCCAAGCTCAACAAGTTATTCCGCGAACAGTTCAGCGCATGGGGCTGGCATGAAGTCAGGAACGGGGATTCACAGCCTACAGGACGTACAATCAGGCTGGCTTCGTGAAGGACAGGGCGGCGGTTGAAGTTTGCCAATGTAGTCCGCGAAGGCAGGTCAAATCCCTCCGTACCTGTTATACTTGTCGGCATTGAACCCTGACACAGAAAGAAGATAATCCATGACCACACGCACACGCCTCATCTACTCCAAACGCGGAGGAGCCTGCTTCGTACCTCATATAGCCCTCGCGCAAATGTTCTCACGTTCTGCCTCACGCGCAGGACTCACCCTCGAAATGACTCAGGGCTTCTCACCCCGCGCAAAAATCTCCTTCGGCCCGGAATTGCCCGCCGGAGTCGTCGCACTCAATGAGCCTGTCGATATGTACCTCACTGACGCGCCCGGAGACATCACCGCCCTCATGAACGCCGCACTGCCCGAAGGATTCACCGTATCACGCGCAATCTTCCCCCCGGAAGGCTCGCCCGGCCTCGGCAAAATGTGCAAGGCCGCAGAATACCTCATCCGCACAACTACTAGCCTCGACATCTCAGACATGGCCGCAAGTTTCTGGGGCGGATCCGTCATAGCCAGCGAGAAGGTCGAAAACTGGTGCAGGATTGTCGTCTCAGACCCCGCGCAGAACCCCGTCGGCGGACTCGTTCGTCATCTCATCGGGGAAAATATTCTTGCCGGGTGGCATGAGGTCAACGTTGTCCGGGTCGCTGTAGGTATGTATGACGCTGAAGACGGGAGCGTGAGCCTGTGAGCATCATAAAGATTGTTGCTGACGTTCGCGAGGTTGAGCAGACAAGGATAGCTCTGCTTGAGGACGGGAAACTGGCTGAGGTTTTCATCGACTTCAACAGTGATGATGACGGAATACTGCCCGGCCATGTCAGGCAGGGAGACATCTTCAAGGCTCGTGTTGAGACTCTCGTACCGGCCATAAACGCCGCGTTCCTGAAATTGTCGCCGAAATCATCAGGCAGTCCCAAAGGCGCAAACAACGCATTCATGTATGTGAACGAAGAAAGCATTAAGCCCGGCCATGAAATCATAGTGCAGGTAATCCGCAATGCCCGCAAGAACAAAGCACCCCGTGTTACCCCGCGCATCTCTATACCCGGAAGATGGCTCGTCCTCGTGCCCAACAGCACAGAGTCAGGAATCTCACAGCGAATTTCAGACAGCTCCGAACGCAGGCGGCTCAAGAATTTTGCTGACACAATGAAGTCCGAAATCCCCCACGGAATAATCATACGCACAGCCGCAGAAGGAGTCCCGGAAGAATTTCTGCGCGCTGACTTGGACTCGCTTCTGGAACTGTGGCAGGAAATCTCCGCAAAAGCACAGTCAGCCACGACTCCCTGCATGTTGTATCGGGACATGGGCGCGTTAGGTCGGGTATTGCGCGATGAAGTCTCCGGGAAAATTGATGAGATTGTTGCTGATGATGCTGACGCTTTCGAGGCCGCAAAATCTTTCGCTGAACGTTTCTGCCAGGAGAAGCCGAATGTTACCCTCTATGACGGAATCACGCCGGTGTTCGAGTATTTCGGGATTGAGGACGAAATCAGGAAGGCTCTTGACCGTAAAGTCTGGCTGAAATCTGGAGCGTACCTGGTGTTTGACCAGACCGAAGCACTCACAGTTGTTGACGTGAACACGGGCAAGTTCACATCCGCGCCCGACATGAGGCACACAGTGTTAGCCGCAAACATTGAGGCCGCCGAGGAAATAGCACGTCAGCTCAGACTCCGGGCTATAGGCGGGATTATCGTCGTTGATTTTGTTGACATGGACAATGATTCAGACAGGCACGAATTATTGACACGCTTTCAGTCCTTCCTGGACCACGACAGGATGAAGCCTAAGATATTCAGCCTTACACGTCTGGGGCTGGTTGAGCTTACCCGCAAGAGAGAGCTTCCCGACCTGAAGAGCGTCCTCACTCGCAGCTGCCCTTTGTGCGGGGATAACGGCTTCATTGAGCGCGAAGAGAATATAGCCGTCAGCATCAAGAGATTCATCCGCAAAGTTACAGGAGCGAATAACGCCGAGGCGTTCATCATTCAGACGGACAATCACACAGCAACATACATATCACAGTTTATCGGAAAATGGCAGAAGGAGTTCGGCAGGAGGATTTTTCTCACTGGGACTGACAGAATCACTAGGGGAAAATTCCGGCTTGAGTTTCAGGGGAGCATTGATGAGGCGGAAAAACGTCTTGGGGCTGAACAGTAACAGCAGGAAGCCAGCACATGAACACACGCGCAAGTCAATTCGTCAGCGTCTCACGTGAAAATTCCGTCTTGGGGCTGAACAGTAACAGCAGGAAGCCAGCACATGACCACACACGCGCAAATCAATTCGGCAGTGTCTCACGTGAAAATTCCGGCTTAGGGCTGAACAGTAACAGCAGGAAGACAGTGCATGAACACACGCGCAAATAAATTCGGCAGTGTCTTACAGGGAAATTCCGGCTTAGGGCTGAACAGGTCAGCAGGAGGCCAGCGCATGAAACACACGCGCAAGTCAATTCGTCAGCGTCTCACGTGAAAATTCCGGCTTGGAGGCTGAACAGTAACAGCAGGAAGGCAGCACATGAACACACGCGCGAATCAATTCGTCAGCGTCTCACGTGAAAATTCCGGCTTAGGGCTGAACAGGTCAGCAAGAAGACGACACATGACCCTACACGCACAGGTCAATTCGTCAGCGTCTCACGGGGAAATTACAGCTTGGAGGCTGAACAGTAACAGCAGGAAACCAGCGCATGAACGTACACGCACAGGTCAATTCCTCAGTATCTCACGGGGAAATTACGGCTTGGTGGCTGAACAGGTCAGCAGGAAGGCAGCACATGAACGTTACACGCACTGCCCCTGTCATTATTCCTTCGTGAAAAGGTTGCGTATCCTCCCGAAAAATATTCCCCCCGCAAGCAGTATTATTCCCGCCGCAGTAAATCCCCACGCCTTGGGCAGGTAGCCGAAAAGATGATCGAAGAAGTATCTTCCCGCAAGTATCACGCAGAAAGTTATACCGGTTCCCGAATGACCCCGCCATATGCTCGCAAGCATCAAGCCCGCCACTATCACAGCATTGATTACAGGGTAAACGTTCCGGCCTGACGCAAATTCAGCACCCCGCCAGAACATCGGCCACGTCAGAAGCAATCCGAATACGCCCGTCATCAGCAAGCCCATAATCCCAATGTCAGCACTTCCGGCAAACGACATCACAGCCCCGGCAACAGCAAGGATAATCAGCGTCCACGTCCCTCCGAAGCACAAGCTCATTCTTGACGCGAGCAGCAGCACCGTTATCATCACGTTTATCATGAGGGCTATTCTGTCTTTCACGGAGAAATACGCTCCCCACATGGCCGCAAGAAGTGCAAACGCGCTCCAGGGTGCGAAAAATTCCGTCAATGGCAGACGTGCAGTACTCACGAAATACAGTGCGAATGCGTTCACTGCCCCCGTCTCATTCATCCACGCAAGAGACAGCGCGCCCGCTAGGTACACCTGCCACTCATCGCGGAATATTATCGAGACTGTTATGACTTCAGCCGCCCAGTAACCGAGAAAGTCAGCAAGCGTTATCGGGATGTCGTACATGTGCGTAACAAGGTATATCCCTCCGCCGAATACCGCGCTCGAAAGCATGAGGAATGACTTTCCCGTTTTTGCTGACGACCTGCCCGCGAAGAAGTATGCGCACAATGACGCTATATATGACCCTGCGATTATGCAGAGACGTATCACCCTGTCTATCTCGTGCCAGTTCGCAAGAAGGAAGCTGACACCGCCAAGTCCCAGCAGCACCAGCCCGGCAGTGAGCATCACAGCGCGGACGTTGCGCGGCCTAACCTCGTAGCGTGACATGATTTCGGAGGCTTGCTCGCTCGTGATTGTTCCGTCCTCAACCCATCCGGCTGCCTCAAAGCTGAGGAAATCCATCTCCCTTTTGCGGATTGCTGACGGCATTTCAGCTCACCCGGCTTCCCAGCGGTATATCACTCTCAGGCGTTATCAGTGTCAGTTGCTCCGATACTCCGTCCTTCTTGACGCTGGCACAAAGTATCATTCCGTTGCTCTCTATTCCGCACAGCTTCGCGGGCTTGAGGTTGGTTACGAGGATTACGCGCTTCCCGGTCAGCTCTTCGGGCGTGAAGAATGCCTTTATCCCTGAGCATACTACGCGGGACTCATAGCCTAGATCTAACTCCAGCCTGTAGAGTTTCTTGGAGCGGGGGATCTCCTCGCATTTTGTGATTTGGGCGACTCTCATCTCCACTGCCTTGAATGACTCTATGCCTATTTCCGGCTCATGTTCGGTTTCAGGTGTCTCTGTCTTTGCTGACTGTGTATCTGCGTTTGCGGCTGCTTCTGCGTTCTTTGCTGACTCTTCCTGCAATTTCTGTTCCTCCTTGTGTTTCTGCCACTCTTTGATGTCTATACGCGGGAATAACACTTCCGACTCGCCTAGCTTATTCCCCGCGCCATTCCCCCACGTGAACGAGTCATACTGGGACTTCACCGGGTCATCATGAATGCCGAGCTGTGTCCATATACGTTTTGCTGTGTCAGGCATCACGGGAGCTATGAGCATGGCCGACAGCCTCAGAGCCTCGTACAGGTTCAGGAGGACATAATCCAGTTTTGCCGACTGTGTGTCATCCTTCGCGAGCTTCCACGGCATAGTCTCATCAATAAACTTGTTTGACCTCCCGATGAACTCCCATATAGCTTTGAGCGCGTCATCAAAAGCATAGTCATTCATGGCCGCGTCAACACGCCTCATAACGTCAGCAGACATCTCCGACAAGTCGCAAGGCTCATCACTCGCAGGGACAACACCGCCCCTGTAAGACTGAATCATCCTGTGAGTCCTGTTGAGTAGATTGCCCAGGTCATTGGCCAGGTCTGAATTTATCCTGCCGACTAAAGCAAGCTCGGAAAAATCGCCGTCATTCCCGAACGGAACTTCACGCATCATGAAATACCTGAACGGGTCAGCTCCGTATTCCTCCACCATCTTGAAGGGGTCAACAACATTTCCGCGCGTCTTGCTCATCTTCTCTCCGTCAACAGTCCACCAGCCATGAGCGAATATCTCAGCCGGGAGATTCACGCCCAGTGCCAGCAGAAGAAGCGGCCATGTTACGCAGTGGAAGCGGATAATGTCCTTGCCGACCATGTGCCTGACATGAGGCCAGTAACGCGCGAATTTCTCCGGGTCATCGAGATAGCCCGCCGCCGTGATGTAGTTCACGAGAGCGTCAAACCAGACGTATATCACGTGCTTTTCGTCCCCCGGAACAGGGATGCCCCACTTGAGGGTTGTGCGGCTGACGGACTGGTCGCGTACTCCGCCCTTCAGGAAGCTCATTATCTCGTTGTAGCGTATCTTGGGCATTACGGCTCTTGCGTGTTTCTCGTAGTACTCTATGAGCTGGGAAACATACTTTGAGGCGCGGAAGAAGTAGCTTTCCTCCTCCATGATGATTAGCGGCCTACCGCAGTCAGGGCAGGTGTGGTTCGGCCCCATTGCGTTTTCTGGTACATAAGTCTCATCAGGAACGCAGTAATACCCGGAGTAAGTGCCCTTGTATATGTCTCCCTGTTCGATTAGCTTGCTGAATACAGCCTGAACCGTGCGTATGTGCCTGTCTTCAGTCGTGCGTATGAAGTCGTCATTGCTCGCGCCCAGTGCAGTACACAGCTTCCTGAAGGCAACGTGAACACGGTCAACAAGCTCCTGCGGTGTCTCGCCTTTTGCCTCTGCCGCCGTCTGAATCTTCTGGCCGTGCTCGTCCGTCCCTGTGAGGAAAAACACATCACAGCCCTTCATGCGCTTGTAGCGGGAAATAACATCACATGCTGTTGTGGTGTATGCGTGGCCGATGTGGGGAATGTCGTTGACGTAGTATATCGGCGTGGTAATGTAGAAACGCTTTCCGTCATCCATGAACATTATTCCTTCCTTCTGTGGATTATCGGCCTAATGATAACACCAGCTTGTGCTAAAATCAGGCAATCTCACTCACATTCTAAGGAGCGTTTCTCACACAATGAATTTCAGGCAGCTCATACTTTACGGGATATTCGGCGTTCTCTCAACCCTGATTGACATTCTCATGTACTGGGCAGTCTCGCGGGCTTTCGGACTGAGCATAGTGGCTTCAACTGTAACCGCGTGGTTCACAGCCGTCCTTTTCGCTTACTGGTCAAACAGAAAGTATGTCTTCAGGAGCAGGAATAATTCTGTTGCCGCAATGTTCTTCGAGGCTCTTTACTTCTTCATGTGCAGGATAGCGACGGGGCTTCTTGATGTCGTCATCATGTATGTGTTCGCTGACCTTTTCGGGCTGAATGACGTTATCGTTAAGACAGTCTCGAACATCATCGTGATAATACTGAACTTCGTTGCCAGCAAGCTATTCATATTCAGGGAGGGCAAGAAATCATGAACAGGCTAGCCGCCGCCGCAAGGGGAGACATTCCCGCCGACACAGTGATACACAACGCCAGGGTCGCAAACATCTTCACGCAGGAATACGAGTCAGCCGACATAGCAATATACTCCGGGAAAATCGCGGGCATTGGGACGGGCTACAAAGGCCGGGTGAATTATGACGCTGAAGGAAGAGCAGTTATACCCGGCATGATTGACGGTCATATTCACATCGAGGATACTATGATGACCCCTCCGGCATTCGCATACACAGCCGCCCTTCACGGTACATCAACAGTAATGGCTGACCCTCACGAAATCGCAAACGCCCTCGGCATGTCAGGACTCGAATACATGTACAGAGCCTCACAGGGACTCCCGGTCGATATATTCTACGGCGCGCCTTCATGCGTCCCGGCATCTGACTTCGAGACACCCTACGAGGAGCTTGACATGACGGCGGTGAAGTCCATGTTTGACCGCAATATCACTCAGCACTTGGGGGAGATGATGAATTTCCCGGCAGTCATAGCAGGAGACCCGGAAGCATGGGGGAAGATTCTTGCCGCGGGGAACGTGCCATTAACCGGCCATGCTCCCGGCGTAACAGGAAAATCCCTCAACGCTTATCTTGCTTCGGGAATAGACTCCGATCACGAATGCACCACACTGGACGAGGCTCGTGAAAAGTTATCGCGGGGAATGTGGCTGATGATTCGTGAGGGAGCGAGCTTCCTTGACCTGAAGACGTTACTGCCCCTCATCCGTGAGAATCCCCTCAACGCCGCCAGATGTATGGCAGTCTCAGACGACATCACAGCCCGGTATTTGCTTGAGCGCGGACACATGGACGAGAAGATGCGCATAATGATACGCGAGGGCATCAACCCCTTCACGGCTCTCCGAATGGTAACGCTTTCACCCGCCGAGTATTTCAGGCTCTATGACCGCGGCATAATAGCTCCGGGGAAGATTGCTGACTTCACGATTCTTGACGCTGAGACAATGACGGAGGACTTCAGGATTCATTCTGTGTGGAAGAATGGCCGCCAAGTAGTGAGGGATGATGACGTTTTCGCCGCGAATGATGACGAGCATTTAGCCCCAGCAATACGCGTGAAGGTTACGAGAGTCCCGGCGGAAGAGAATATCAGGGTGAGGGCAGAAGGCCATGTGATGAACGTTATCGGCGTAACAGAAGGCACAGTGATTACACGGACGCTTGAAGTCCCGGTGAAAGCTGAAGGCGGCTTTGCTGTTGCTGACGGGGATAATGACATCGCCAAGATAGTCGTGCTTGAACGCCATCATGACACGGGAAGGTTCGGTGTAGGCTTCGTTCACGGGCTGGGGATAAAGCGCGGCGCGGTCGGCTCAAGCGTGGCACATGACGCTCACAATTTCGTCGTGGCAGGTGCTGATGACGTGAGCATAGTTACGGCTCTTCATGCTCTTGCTGACATGGGCGGGGGGCTTGCTGCTGCTGACGGTGAAAGAGTGAAGGCTTCATTCCCTCTTCCGATTGGCGGACTGATGAGCTACCTTCAGCCGGAAGAAGTCTGCGCCAACCTCACGAATATGGAGAATGCCGCGGGGGACTTGGGCGTTAGGATAGCGCATCCGTTTATGGTGCTGTCATTCTTGTGCCTCAGCGTGATACCTGAACTGAGGATTACGGACCAGGGGTATATAGACATCACTAAAGGGGGAAAACAGCCTCTTTTTGTGAGATAATTACGGCTCATTCACATAACGGAGAGTGATAATCAATGTCATTATTCAGAATCCGCGAGAACGGAAGCACCTTCATGACCGAAGTTCTTGCGGGAATAACAACGTTCGTAACAATGTCGTACATCATCTTCGTGAACCCCGGCATCCTCAGCAACACAGGTATGGACTTTGACGCGCTCGTTGTCGTAACGTGCCTTGCGTCTGCTCTGGGTACATTCATGATGGCCGTTTTCGCCAACTACCCTATAGCCCTTGCGCCGGGAATGGGACTCAATGCGTTCTTCGCGTTCGGTGTCGTCCTCAACATGAAGATCAACGGTGCCCCGGTAACATGGCAGATGGCACTTGCGGCGGTCTTCATCGAGGGAGCAATATTCGCCGTCCTGACTCTGACATCAATACGCGAGGCAATCATGAACTCAATCCCGAAGTCCCTCAAGATAGGCATATCGGCGGGAATAGGGCTGTTCATCGCGTTCATCGGCCTACAGTCAGCCGGAATAATCGTGAACAATGACGCAACCCTTCTCGGCTTGGGCAGTATTCGCGGCAACGTCCCAATGATGCTGTCTCTTCTGGGACTGTTCATCATGTCGGTGCTTACGGCGTGGAACGTGAAAGGCGCATTGCTTCTCGGCATAATCATTGTTACAGGAGTAGCCGCCGCTCTCGGTCTCGTGGAAATACCCTCGGAATTCGTCTCACAGCCCCCTTCAATCATGCCCCTTGTAGGACAGCTTGATTTCTCCCTCATCAAAGAGCCTCAGTTCTGGGTAGTAGTCTTCACGTTTTTCTTTGTTGACTTCTTTGACACCCTCGGAACTCTCGTAGGAGTCTGCAACAGGTCGGGACTCCTTGACGAGAACGGAAACCTGCCCCGCGCAAAAGGTGCGTTGATGGCCGATGCAGTCGCTACAATGGCAGGCGCGGCAATGGGTACGTCAACCGTAACGAGCTACGTTGAGTCGTCATCAGGAGTCGCTCAGGGAGGACGCACAGGTCTCACGGCAATAGTAACGGCAGTGCTTTTCGTGTGCGCAATATTCTTCACGCCTCTGGTGAAAATCGTCCCGGGATATGCCACAGCACCCGCGCTGATTATCGTAGGTGTGTACATGATGATGAGCCTCCGCGATCTGAACTTTGACGACTGGACAGAGCTTATACCGTCAATCGTAGGTTTCTTCATGATGCCTTTTGCCTACAGCATAGCGACGGGAATCGAGTTCGCCATCGTTCTTTACGTCGCAATAAAGCTGCTGACTGGAAAGATGAAGGATATATCATTGCTGATGGTTGCCCTTGCGGTATTGTTCATCGCAAAGGAGTTCCTAGCGTAACACAATAACAGCAAGCAAGGCCGTCCGTGAAATATGCGGGCGGTTTTTTTGTGGCTGATTTCCCGCTCATATAAAGTATTTGTGAGATATTTAAATCTTTTGCTTGACACAAATCAAATATGCTGTATAATTCTCACTGTCGAACCGCGGAAGACAAAATGACAAAGAAAGGAGGAGGACGGAAATATGGCAAGCACAACGTTAAAGAAGGTCAGCGTGAACATCAAGCTGGACAACGGCACAGACGGCGAAGGGAATCAGCGCACAGTAAGCGTGCCACTGGGAACACTCAGCAAGGACAGCTTCAACGCGGACAAGGCAATAGCCATCATCGGGGCATTAGAGCCTTGCCTGAGCAAAACAGTGTACTCAGTCGAGAAGGTTGAAGTCAGCACTATCACGGCGGCGTAACCACAAGCAAAAATCAGCCATGAAAGGAGGTGAGCGATATGGCAGCAGGAACGAAGCTAGTATGCACGTTCGAGACCAGCGACGACAAGACGACATCAATGACATTCAGCTATGCTGATCCCGGCGCAACGTCAACGGAAGTGAAAGCACTCATGAACGCGATAATCACGAACGGGGTTATTTTCGCGAGCGTCCCCGTAACAGCAAAGAGCGCAAAGACCGTAACGACCAGCGAGAACGAATACGATCTCAGCGCGTAAGGCAAGGAACGCAACATAGTTACAATCCCTCAGGCGGAATTATACGCCCGGGGGATTTTTTCTGCACGTTTATATTTCCGCAAAAATTGACACGGCAATATTATTAGGCTAGAATACTCCGCTGTCAAACATTAATTTACCGATAATTCACCGCTTAAACATGAAGGGAGTATTGCATAATGCCGGAAAAAGAATACAGGACTGTGCATGAGATATTCGGGTCAATGCTTTTTGACAGGCGTGTTATGCGCGAGAAGCTCAATCCTGATATTTACGCGCAGGTTATTGAGGCAATGGAAGGAAGGCAGCATCTTTCAGCCGAAGCCGCTGACATAGTAGCCAACGCCATGAAAGACTGGGCAGTGTCGAAGGGCGCGACTCACTGGTCTCACTGGTTCCAGCCTCAGACAGAACTTACCGCCGAGAAACACCTTGCCTTCACCGTATCAGACCAGGACGGGAATCCCATAGAGTCATTCAGGGGGCACAACCTAGCGCAGGGTGAGCCGGACGCATCAAGTTTCCCGTCAGCAGGAACACGCTCAACGTTCGAGGCCCGCGGCTATTCTGCGTGGGACATATCGAGTCCTGCCTTCATCGTCAAGACACCCAAAGGAGGAACGCTGTTTATCCCGTCAGTATTCCTCTCTTTTGACGGCACTCCCCTTGACCTGAAGACACCGTTACTGCGTGCGCTTGATGCTGTGGAGGGGCGTGCGTTCAGGCTTCTGCGGACATTAGGCCAGAGGGGTATACGCTACGTGAAGATGACAGTCGGCGCGGAACAGGAATATTTCCTCCTCGACAGACCAAGAGCGCAATTGAGGCCGGATATACGTTTCTGCGGAAGGACTCTCATCGGTGCCCAGCCAGCCAAAGACCAGAAGTTAGACCATCACTATATGGGCGCGATTCATGGCCGTGTGCTGAGGTATATGGATGACGTTGAGCGAGATCTGGCCCGGCTCGGTGTCTCCGTAATGACCAGGCACAATGAGGTAGCCCGCTGCCAGTTCGAGTTTGCTCACCTGTATTCTGACGCTAACAGGGCTTGCGACCAGAACCAGATATTGATGGAGACGATGAGGAAGTTAGCCCGTCAGCATGAGTTGAGGCTGTTGTTCCACGAGAAGCCGTTTGCAGGGATGAACGGTTCAGGCAAGCACACGAACATATCGCTTGTCGACAGCGAAGGCAGGAATCTCCTCAAGCCGTCAAACTCACACCGCCGCAACATAGTGTTTCTCGCGTTCCTGTCGGCGGCAGTCTTGGGTGTGTCGAAGTTCCACAGCCTATTGCAGGCATCAGTAGCAACATCCGGGAACTTGTTCCGTCTCGGCGGCCATGAAGCACCCCCGTCAATCATAAGCGTGTATCTCGGCGCATCACTGACGGATCTTATACGGAGGCTCGATAATTCCGATGTATCACTGCCGGAAAAGGGAGTCATGGATTTAGGACTGGCGAAGTTGCCTGACATTGTCCCGTTCGACTCAGACCGCAACCGCACAAGCCCTGTAGCATTCACCGGGGACAAGTTCGAGTTCCGCGCACCGGGGGCAAGCCAGAGCATTGCGCTTCCCGTAACCATGTTCGCATCACTGTGGGCATGGGGGATTGAGCAGCTTACGGGAATGACGGAGGCCAGAATCGCGGAGGGCAAAGACCCTATAGACGCTGTGCTTGAGGCGGCAAAAGAGGCTTTCAGGATGGGCGGAAATGTCCTGTTCGAGGGGGATGCGTATTCGTCTGAGTGGCACGATGAAGCCAAGAAGCGCGGACTGATTGAGGCTGAGACTATGCCCGACAAGATAGACCTTCTGCTTAAGCCGGAGAACCGCGAAATGTTAGAGTCCCTCGGTGTTTACCGTGCTCATGAGCTGGAGAATCTTCGTGCGGTCAGAATGGAGAGTTTTGCTACCGGGCTTGAGGTTGAAGCGGCGGTGCTCTACGACATGCTGTGGGAAGGAGTTCTTCCGGCAATCTCGAAGCAGCTGACACTTGAGCGTGAGTCTATGCTGTATTTCGAGAACGTGGACTTCGGCGACATGACACCGTGGCGCGATTACGTCGGCGGACTCGGGCGTGCGAAGAATGCATTGATCCGTGATGCCAATAATCTCTATGAGCTTAAGGGCAGGCTTGCGGGAATGGATGCGCGGGGAAGGTCTGACTTCCTGACAGGGACAATCATTCCGCTGATGAACGAGATACGCGCTAAATGCGACATGGCCGAGCTGACTATTGCGGCGGATATATGGCCGTACCCGATATACAGGAACTTGCTCTCACTGTCAGCGTAAAATTATTCCCCCGGTTGAAGCATGGCCGGGGGATTTTTTTGTGTGTGTCTACTCTGAGGCAGACCTGTCAAGATAGTACGTATAGGGTTTATCCAGGTCGACAATCTTGCTTGTGTTACCCGGTATTCTCTTGTCTTCAGGAGGAGGAGTCATGTAGTCGCCGTATTCCATTGTCAGAAATCGGTCATACCCAACCGGCACAGTCAGCATTGTATCCTCAAACGGCAGCTCTATTGAGTCACTGAAGTCTTCGTAGCTGAATACATTTCTGTACAAACCTTTTCGGTATACTCCGCCGTTGGTCCAAGGGAATATGATCTTGTCCGAGCAGTCAATAGGATATTTCCCCAGCAGATTTTCCATTTTCGTGATGAAATAGTCATAAGGGAGAAATAATTTCACGGGGGCAAGAAGAATGTTGATGATACGTTTTGCGATTGTCCTCCAGAAATTTCTTGCGACATTCGACAGCCTCATTAACTTGTTGAGACGCTCATAAAGCAGGCTGAGAATGACTACCTTTTTCCGTTCCGGTTCAGGAGGAAGGCCGTTCGCTATCAGAAGGTCTATATGTATGCCTATCGCCAAATCCCTGATACCTAACATTTTCCTGTCAATGAACGCGGTATTCCTGTCGTGTATTCTCAGAGCGTAAGCATTGCTGAATAGACGCGGGGAATGATTGCCGTAAAGCTCGTAATTCGGGGGTAATTCTGTCTTTGCGATTTCAGCGAACTTCAGGTAGTCCTCGTAAGGCATCGTGAAGTCAACATCATCATCCCACGGGATAAAGCCTTTGTGCCTCACTGCACCCAAGCACGTACCGCCTATAGCAAAAAATCTGAGACCGTGCCGCCTGCATATGTCCTGAAATACTTTGATGATTTCGAGTTCCTTGAGCTGAATCTTTCGTGTGAGGGATAAACTCTCGTCCGTCATTAGGGATTACTCCTCCCCGATAACGGACGCTTCTTATCATCGTGAAAAGCTACATGGTTATGGCCGTAAGCCGTAAGCCGTAAGCCGTAAGCCGTAAGCCGTAAGCCGTAAGCCGTAAGGAATCTTATTCCCGAAGCTCAATTTGTCAATCGTCCTTTCTGTGGAATTTATGCGACATTATACACTATGACTTCTGGAATCTCGCCCGGTTCACATGCTCCGGCTTCTTCTGCTCAATCTCGCCCGCCGCAGTAAGTGCCATACGAGTCATCATAGGCCCGGCTATCTCGTACACCAAGACGCTGAACAGTATTATGTTCCGTATCAGCCCGCCAATCTCACCGCCCAGGCTCTGCGCACTCACTACCATTCCCAGAGCAACACCGGCCTGCGGGAATAACGTAATGCCGAGATACTTCTTCACGTTCTCCGAACAGTGCATGACCGTTGAGCTGATTAGCGCGCCGTAATATTTCCCCGCGCACCTCACCAGTATATACACCGCTCCGACAAGCATAATCCCCCAGTCAGCAAGAACACTAAGCTCAAGCCTCGCCCCGGACAGCACGAAGAATACAGCGTACAATGGCGCGGACCATCTCTGTGAACGCCCCATTATGTCCTCGGAATACTCGCACATGTTGCAGAACACAGTACCCAGAGTCATGCACACCAGCAATGACGAGAATGCTATCCTCACCTGCCCTATGTACATTTCACGCGAGGATAATGCTATCGTCATCAGCACGAATGATATTGTCATGGATAATCTGTTGGAGTTCGAGAAGAACAGTTTTTCCAGCATAGTCAGAATATAGCCCATTAACGCGCCGAGTATCACCGAGCATACTATTTCTACTATAGGATTGATTACGACTGACACGAGATTCACCGCGCCTCCCGTCATGGCCTGTGCTATTCCTATTGAGACCGCGAATATCACCAGCCCGGCAGCATCGTCAAGCGCAACTATAGGCAGAAGGAGATCCGTTACCGGGCCTTTCGCCTTGAACTGTCGCACAACCATCAATGTAGCAGCAGGAGCAGTAGCACTAGCTATAGCACCAAGAGTTATGGCCGCCGGCAATGGGAGAACGTCAGCACCAAGTTTCAGGCTCAGGAGGATTAATGCCCCGTCAACAAAAACTGTAGCTGTTACCGCCTGGAATATTCCGATGAAGAGAGCCGCTTTGCCCATCTCCTTAAGGCTTGCCGCGCGGAACTCGCTCCCTATGTCGAACGCTATGAAGCCCAGTGCTATGCTTGAGAGTATGTTCACGGATGATAATTCTGACGATGAGCCGAAACCGAGTCCTAATCTCCCCAGCGCGTAAGGTCCTACGATTACCCCTGCGATGAGGAACGCTGTAACGTCAGGAAACATTATGCCCTTCTGCCCGACTGTGTACTTGAAGGCGCGTGTCATGAGAAGCCCGGCTGAAAGCGCGAATGCAGTGCTGAGTAGTAGTGTCAAAGGATTGATGCCTCTTTCTGTGATGTGTAGTTGTTACAGCCGCGAATTATAGCACTATTGCTGAGACTGTGAGTCTTGGGCGGGCGTGTTTGTGTCAGACTGTGTATTTCCTCCGGGCTTGTCCTCGATTAACGGCTTTATTGTGCGGTATATGTACCCGCATTTCCTCGTGCCCCTGAACAGTTTCTGAAGGGAGTTGTTGACTTCTGTCTTGGTCTTGCTGTGGCGGATTATCCCGGCTATTTGCGGCGCGTACTGTACTTCGCCTGTGAAGAGCGCAACTTTCTGGGCTAAAGTGTCGTCAGATAATATATTTTTCCCGGAGATGTCCGAAATTACGTCAAGCTCTATGCCTTTTTCCTTCCAGAATGGGACGAGGCTAGCGAATCCGCTGTCTTTTGACACGATATAGTACCTGCACTTCTTCCCGGCGTTCTCTGCTATGACTGATCCCAGATATGATGACAGCTGAAAGTCGAGCGCGTTCTTCATTCCTGCTTCGGCGTGGTGGTATGTGATTTCGGCTTTGGACTCCATTATGCCGAGATTCAGCCCTGAAGTTACACTGCTTGCGTTGCGGCTGTAGAAGATACACACGGTGCTGTCAGCGTCAAGTTTGTGGATGCCGTCAAGACCTGCCGAGTGAACATTCTCGTAGTCAACAAGGTAGTAGTTCCTGCACTCTGTATCACTGCCGTTATTCCTCTGCGCCTCAAGGGAAGGACTGTAGACCTTGCAGCATGAACGCCCCGACTTTTTCGCCTCGTATAATGCCATGTCGCTTTCGTGAATGAGCTGGTCGATAGATTTCTTGTCGCCGTGAGTCTTCTGTGATATTCCCGCGCTTACGGATAATGCCTTCATCGTCTTGGTGCCTGAGTAATACGCCATAAGCCCGGCCATGAATGTACTGACCTTCCTCACAACGTCAGAGATTCCGCGCACCCCCAGAAGCACAATCATGAACTCGTCCCCGCCCATTCTCGCGCAGAAGCCGTCGGAAAATTCCTGCTGCATCATTTCAGCGGTCGCCGCCAAAGCCCTGTCGCCTGCCTGATGCCCGTAAGTGTCATTGACCTTCTTGAAGTTGTCCAGATCCAAGTATATGCATGTTACGTTCTGCTCGTCCTGATTGCGTCGTATATATTCCTGCAAGTACCAGCGTGTAGCCAGACCCGTCAGGTAATCCTGCCTAGCCATCTCGAGAATGCGCTTCTGGTGCTCGGTCTCTTCGGAGGTCGTGAGCTGTTCGAGGCTGATTCGCTCCAATAGCCGCGAGTAGTGGAACTTCAGCAGTGAGGGGGTCAGGGGTTCAGGCCACAAATCATAGAGAGTGCTGAGAGTTTCGGGCGGAAGACTGGCATGTTCCTTACAGCACAGTATGTACTTTGCGCCGTTGATGAGGCGTGCGGGAAGTTTTCTGAGGATAAATACATTCACTGCCTGAGACGTTATCCTAGTGCCGGACTCAATGGGGATTATTCTGCAAGCCAAGCCGGGAGGAGCTGTAACAGTCTCAAGGACGGCGGCAATATTCTTCCCTGCGGCATATATATTTATCGTGTTGGTGTTCATGCTGATAATGATAAAGCTAATCCGGCAAAAAGCAAATTAATCATGATTAACGGCAGTATAGTAGCAAGATTCATGATGAGCATTTTTGTAGCTGTTGACCGGGGGAATAATCCGTAATAATATCCCGCGTCCTGCCGCAGAACCCTCGTAACAGTCCCAAGACCAGACCCCAGAACCAGCGCGAACACTCCCTGAGTCACAGTCAGATTCCCGGCCTCGATTGCCCCTCCTGCCAGCGACAAAGCCCCGCGTACATGGCCTATGCTCGCCGCCGCCACAGCCCAGCCCGAAACAGGCAGGAATCCCCCCGCGAATTTCCCACGCAGGTATCCTTCAGCAACAGGCACGAGGCTGTACGCAATCCCGAACATTAGCCACGCAACCGGGAGAGTCCGAAATATTTTCCGCCGCATTCCGTGATGATATTCACCGCCGCTGAAACTGTATGACGATGACGGCACGCCAGCCCCCTCACGCCTGACCATGAACAGGGCAATCACGAAGCGCAATATGCTCCGCGCAAGAAGCGAGGCCGCGAAGATTCCCCCGGCAGTCCCGGCCATGCTCACGGAAAGCATGAATGTTGACGGCCAACGCCTGAGATATGACGGCAGAGGAAGCATCATCACTGACCACATCAGAGTCCGTTCGGGTATCTCTCCGCGCGTGAATGATGACGAGAGTATTGCGGCTCCGGCTTTGGACGAACCTGCGCTGACGGCTGTAGCAAGGGCGGTAACAGGAGGAATACTGCGTGGCATGAAGCGTTTCATGAGAATATCGGGCAGTTTCAGCCTGAGTATGATTTCAGCGATGACTAAGCCCGCGATTATGTCAGCAGTAAGAAGCAGCTCACCCCTGAGAAGCCCGGTCATCTGTGGAGAAGTATCACCGACAAATATTCGCCAGCATCATCAAGAGCCGACAAGCCCTCGTATATTTTCTCGCGTCCGGGAATCCCGGCATAGTCCACCCTGATTATTTGCCTGAAATTTTCACCTGCGATTATGCCGCGTATGTTCTGGATTGCTGAAGGCTTGTAGATTGCCGCTGAGTCTGAATGACGGAGTGCCGCCGCGATTTTCTCAGGGTCAGCAGTGCCGGGGATTATGGCTAGTATCTCATCGGACATTGCGAGGAATCTTTTCGCGCACGATGAAGCGAGTGAATGCGCCGAAATTCCGGGGATAAATTTCACGTCAGCAGTCATAATCTCCCTCATTGCGCCGAGAAAGTATACCCCTGTGGAATACAGCACAGAGTCTCCGATTACCGGGAAAAATATCCTCCTGCCCTGCAATTCTTCCTTCATGGCCGCAACCTGTGAGAGAATGATACTGTCCCGGCGGGCTGGGTCTTTCGTCATCGGGAAATATACAGGAGTGATGAGTCTCTGCGGGAAATGGTGAAGCATAATGCCTTCCGCGATTCCTATTTCGCCGGGACGCGAGCGGGGAGCAATGATGATGTCGGAGCTTTCTGCCTCGCGCAGTGCCTCAAGGGTAACAAGCTCAGGATTTCCCGGCCCTACTCCTGCTATGATTAAGAGTGCTGGATTTGTCATAATGACGGTAATAATATCACACGACAATTACCGCCTGAACAACCTTCTTCTGATTTTCTTCGTGACCTTCCCCATAAGAGTCTTCAGCATGAAAACAGGCCCTTTCCTGAACAGAAGATTGCCGTAATTCCTCAGCCGCCCCTGATTAGTGTAAACGAAAGCCGCGAACCTCACTTCCCTTTTTCCGCGGGCGCGAGCTTTCCTGCCCTCCGCAATATCACCCGCGCTCACAGTCCGGAAGATGCTGCGGCAGTACAGACCGTTCCCAGTCTCAGCAGTCAGCACAACATCACCAGTATTCCCGGCCTCGAACACTAGATTACCGCCCTCAAGCCTAGCAGAGCCTTCAACCGTCCATTTCACTGGAGAGCCGCACCTGTAGCAGTAACACTCAACGGGTATGCTCAACTCGTCTGGCCTTCTGGGGTAAACGTAGACGAAATTCCCGCCTGTAGTAATCTGCACGAAAGGCATAACCACTGGGGGCTGTTCGTCCTGCGCGAAGAACTCGACTTCCGCAAGCCCTGAACCGCCGCTGCCCTGAGCCAGTATCCTCAACCTGCATTCTGTTACGCCTGACTGAGCCGGGATATTCAGCGTCAGGGGGAGTCCCTTCTCCGGGAGCGGCCCGGCCTCGGTACTGTACCCTGTATTCATGCTGACGGATATTCGCTCAACTGGTGCGCCGTCAACATTGCCCCAGAGCCTGACCTGCGATATTTCCTGCGGAGAGTCCCAAGTGAAGACGAGTTCCTTTGCGCTGTCGTCCTCATCTGGAATCCACAAGTAATTTTCCCAGGCCGGAGCGTCAGAATCAATCTCCGACACATTGAGAAGCCTGAAATCGTGTACATACTCAGGGTTGCCGGAAGTCGCTGTAACTTTCGCGGAAAAACTGAGGCTGTCTGTACGTCTTCTCCATGACACTTCGTCTGAGTTGATGACGTTTTCGGCGTGGGCATGTGCTTTCTGCGAGACGTGCTGCTTTAGGGCTTGTGCGAGAATGTTGCGGTCGTAAGGCTCACGGCTTGCTTCGGGGACGGGGAAGCGGACTCTTTCCGGCCATGAGTAATATGATGTGTCTATGATTTGGCGGTCGTACTGGACTGTAACCATTGGGACGGGCTTGGCTGTGGACAGTATGAAGTCAGAGTCGAAGAAATCCGGCTTGTTCCTCCAGCCTGTACAGTAGGCAAAACGTCTGAAGACCTCCGGGAAATAGTCATTGCCGGGACGCGATAATATCTGCCCGATAACCTCATCGAAAGAGATAGACATCATACGGTGGTCGGCGTGGTAGTCGAAATCGGTGGCAATGATAACGTCCGCCCTGACCTGAAGCATAAGCTCCCTCAGATCACGGACGTAATTGTTCCTGCAATATGGGCTGTGTACTCCGTGCGCGAGGAAGCCGTAATCCTGAAGTCCTATTGCCCCGTAAGTTTCCGTGTGTCCTTTGGTTGACGTTATCGCGTTGTCCGTTGTGTAGAATATATGCCCTGATTCGGCGTTGTTGAAGGACTCACCGTAACCCAATATGAATATGTGAGACTTGTCCACGCCCAACAGTTTGAGGGAGTTTGCCGCCTCGGTCATTCTCACGTCAAAATCATAATGAGTTCCATGATCGCCGCTGTTCGCATAAACTACATAGACCTCTGCGCCTGCCTGCGTGAAGTTCTGTATCGCGTTTCCTGCAACATTAATCTCGTCGTCTTGGTGGGGGCATAGCACGAGTATTTTCCTGCCTGAATATTTCGTGTGGAAAAAAGACGAATCGTAAGCTGGTCTGGTCTGGTCTGGTCTGGTCTGG
>JAFSRQ010000134.1 GCA_017446055.1 Synergistaceae bacterium
GTGCGTCCCGATCTTGTACGTCAGGCCGCAATTCCTCGCCGCGTTCGTCAACACCCTCAACGCATGTCGCCGCGTGATACGAAATTGCCCGTCCCTCCGCGCCTTCAACGACTTCAACAGCGGCTCATTCAGCAACACTCCCAACGTCTCAGAATGCTTACGGCGGCAATGGAGATACTTGCTCAATATCCGCCTCACCTTCGGATGCAACAGCACGTCCGCGAATTTACCCGTCTTCTGCTCCTGTATCGTGAGACGCTCCGCAACACACAATCGCCCCTTGCGGTCAATGTATGCCACATCCCTGACGTTCAGGCGCACCAAGTCCGAAATCCTCCGGCCTGTGTATATCCCTAATGCAAACATCACTCGGTCGCGGGGATTCCTGTGCATAAGGTAGCTGTCTATAGCGTTGCGGTCGGACTGTGAGCGTATTGGCTGGACGGTCTTGCTGTGTTTCTCCTTCACGTGGCATCACCAAGAATCTCACCGATTAAAGCCTCAAGCTCTATCATCACAAGCTCAACAAGCCGCGAATCATAATCCGACACAAGCGGCCTCAGCTTTTCGGGAAGTTTCCTGACTTCCGAGCGTAGCCTGCTGTCCTGCATATCATGCTCCATCATGTCAGCACGGTATTTCGCCTGACGCGCCTTCGACTCACGCTCCAACACTCGCGCTTCCATCAGCCTGCGGTCAAGCTCGGACGGCTCTGACTCCCTCAATGACCCCTGACACAATCCCTGCAAGTATCGTATATAGGCACTGACTGTCTGACCTAAGTCAAAGACTCCTCGCCCGGCCTTCGGGATTACTCGCTTCTTCACGAGCTGTTCTACGCGGCGTTCCGAAATGTTCAGGAGGCTCGCTATCGTCTCTTTCGGGTATAAGCCCTGTGAGCGCGGGTCATTCACTGGCCTCACTCCGTATTCCGGCTACCTGCTCAAATGTGTATTCAGTCCCATCAAGCACCGCGCTCCTGCCCGTGAAGTCCTGAAAGCGTTTCACCGCCATATCCACATACTCAGGATTCAGCTCCACCGCGTAGCACACACGCCTGCATGACTCAGCGGCTATGATTGCCGTACCGCTCCCGCTGAATGGCTCATATATAATTTCGTTGACGGCTGAATTGTTCAGCATTGGGCGGCGCATACACTCAACGGGCTTCTGTGTACCGTGATTCGTCTGCGCGTCCTGATTGCTGTAGTCGATCGTCCACAATGTCGACTCACTGCGGCTTCCCTGCCAATGGCTCTTTTCACCATCACGGATTGCGTACCAGCAACCATCGTAGCCGGGAAAATATCCCCCGTCATCACGGAGTGCGTATGCACAACACTCGTGCTGCCAGTGGTAATCGCCACGAGACAACGCAAATTTAGGCTTCGCCCAGATGATTTGTGCGCGGATGTTGAAGCCACATGACCGCAAGCTCTCCGCAACAGTCTCACCGTGAATTGAGGCATGCCAGATGTACGCGACCTCACCCGGAAACAGCCTCCATGCCTCGCGCCAGTCCGCAATGTCATCATTCAGAACACGGCCTGTTCGCAACGATGGCGAGTCGTGTATCTGACTCCTCCATTCGGGGTTGTAGTTCACGCCATAAGGAGGGTCGGTAACCATAATGTGAGGCCGCGAACCAGCAAGAACTCTGTTGACTGTTGCCGCGTCCGTACAGCTCCCGCATATCAGCCTGTGTTCACCCAAAAGCCACAAGTCGCCGGGCTGTGTTACCGGGTTGCTGACAGCGTCAGGGGTTGCGTCCTCGTCTTTGGGCGTGTCGGCTGTGTCCAGTCTCAGACGGAGAATCTCGCGGGTCTCGAAGCCTGTGTGTTCGAGAGTGAGACCGTACTCATCACGGAGCTTCAGCATTTCGGCCTTCAGCTTGGTCTTGTCCCACGTTGAGTCCTCAGCAAGACGGTTGTCCGCAAGTATGTAGGCTCTGATCTGGCCTTCGCTTAAGTGTGTGGCACGAACACAGGGTATCTCCGGGATTTCTAGCCTCATACACGCCGCAACTACCGCATGACCCGCGATTATCACGTTGCCTGCGTCAACAAGAACGGGCAACACTACCCCGTACTCCTGTATGCTCGCCGCTAGTTTCTGTATCTGTGCGTCCGTGTGGACTCTTGGGTTGCCGTCATAAGGGGTCAACTCTGAGGGGGATATGTATTCTACCTTGAGCCTGTCTGTCATCGTCTCACCTCTCTGCATAAAGAAAGAGAGTCCCCGACTTCAGGAACTCTCTTCGTTAGTATTCTCGAATGGTAATATTTTACCGCATTTTCTCGAATTATGATGAACGTTATAATCAACGTTATAATAGCAAATATAATCAACGTTATAATCACATCTACTTTTTCACCACATAACCGGGCATGAGATAAAAATTACCGTCATCGCTCGGCGGCATCAGAATCATCTCGGCAAGTTTCATCGAGAAATCCCGCCGATATTTCATGACTGTATTCGCTGACATACCATGCTTATTTGCAACTCGTTTTAGCCGTGATGCGTTGCGCGTTGATGCGTTCCCCACGAACTTCACGTGATCCATTACAACACTCCACATTCGGGAGTCAGAGTCGCGATACTCTTTCGACACCAAATGTATATGCGGCCAGCCCCCCGCAAGCTCCACAGACTTGTCGAAATATTCACGGTCATACACTATGCGTTCGGCTTCGGTTTCAAGATTTAGCATCGTGGCCTTGAAGTCTTCTGGCATCTTGCTACGCCCCGAGTTCATCATTACGTGTATTTCGCGTGAAGATGGAGCTTCAACTTCTCCAAGCAATACATCAAAACCCTGCGGATGACACGTGATTATCAGCTCTATCAAGTCAGTTACCCTATTTAATCTCGCCCATGAACTTTTTCGGGGTCGCCGCATTTTTCCTCACCTCACCTGTGAATTTCACACTTCAGCCGCCTAAGCTCTGATAATTCCTCCGCTGTAGCCTGCGATTTCTTCAGCTTGCCGACAAGTTCACGGACACGCCGCGAAATATACTTCTCCCTCAGCGCACCGTAAGCACTACGCCACTTCTCCGCAAGACTAAGCCCCTTCATCCGGGCGCATATCTCATCTCCACGCGCTATCAGGGCAAGAGTCTCCGTCTCTCCGAGCTGTGTCCATAACAGCAAAAGATTTTCGGGACTGTCATAGAATATTGCTGAGGCCACATTTCGAGCTGTAGGATTGCGCAAGAACTTCATGGCTTCTTCCGGCTTGAGGCTCGTTAGGCACTCGGCATTACGGAGCAACAGTGAACACAATGCCGCCTCACTGGGATTCTCAGTCCCACGAACTTCCACAGGCACGGGGGCTTCTTCAGGCAATGAACGCTTCTGCCTCGACAAAAACCATTCCTCAATTTTGCTCGGCGGGACTCCCGTTGCCTCACTGAGATACATTTTGTACTGCAACACCTCGCAGGCATCAAGCTCCGACAGTGTCATGAACAAGTCCCTCATCGCTGACTTCCGCGTCATTGGGTCTGACAGCGAGGCTCTCAATGCTTCCGTGTACTGCACAACAAGCGGGCGGGCATTCCTCACAGCGTCCTCGAAATCCTGCGGGCTATGCTCTATCAGATATTCATCGGGGTCTTTACTGCCGGATATGTTGATGACGTACACATCAAGACCGTGCTTCTGCAACACAAACATGCTACGTAACATCGCCTTCTGCCCGGCATTGTCAGAGTCGTAGCAGATATAGCACCTGTCAGCAAATCGCGACAACGTCCCGGCCTGCTCCGGCGTTAATGACGTTCCCAATGACGCAACAGCCTCCGTGAAACCGCACTTGTGTAACCTGATCGCGTCCATGTATCCCTCCACAAGAATCGAACGCTTCTTCTCACGGATTGCGCCCTTCGCACGGTCAAGAAGGTACAGATTCTTGCGCTTGCGGTATATCTCGCTGTCGGGGCTGTTGATGTACTTCGCGCCTTCGCCGTCAATCAGACGACCCCCGAACGCTATCACCCTTCCGGCAATGTCCCTGATGGGGAATATAACGCGCCCCCTGAACTTGTCGTAAAGCCCGTGCTTGCCAGTCAACGCCAGCCCTAAGTCCAGCATTTGCTTGTCCGACACATTCAGGCCACGCAAATATCTCACCAGTGAATTCCATGAGTTATGCGCGTAACCAAGTGAGAATCTCGAAATGTCCGCGCTGTCAATCTTGCGCCGCTCAAGGTAGCCCCTCGCGCCACGCATAAGGCTGTCAGCGTAGAATTTCGCCGCAAGCTCCATAATCTCATAGGCCGTGCGTTCGCCGGGTTTATGTTCATGCTGGGGAAGCTCGATTCCCGCACGGTACGCAAGA
>JAFSRQ010000135.1 GCA_017446055.1 Synergistaceae bacterium
CCCGGTTGCATGGCCGGGGGCTTTTATTTTCTCGTTCACCGCAAAAGAGGACGATAACGCAACCTTCCTCAACCATGACGGCAAAATAGTCCCAGAGAGCTACAGTGTAACAGTATCAGCTTGGCTTGAGCCGGGCAGGATTTACGAGCCTGTTATCGCTGTGAGGATTAGGGACTAGGCTTTATCATCACAAACCCCTCGGAACAATCTCCGGGGGGCTTTTCTTCTGCACTATAATATCTGCTGTATTCACCAGAATTTTCACAGGAGGCAGAAATCTTCACATGCAGAAAGTTTCAGTTATAGGCGCAGGAGTCAGCGGCCAAGGTCTCGCCGTCCTCGCTCATAATCTCGGCTGTCAGGTCTTCGTGTCAGAAAAGAAATCCATCACCCAAGACGCAAAATCTCTCTTCACACAGAATAATATTGCTTACGAGGAAGGACACTCGCCAAAAGTTTTTGACTGCGACCAAATCCTAATCAGCTCAGGAATCCCCCCCCAGTCAGAAATATTGCAGGATGCTCAGAAACTCGGACTCACCCTCACAGGCGAGCTCGATTTCGTCATCCCTCACATAAAGACTCACAATCTCGTCTGCGTTACAGGCAGCAACGGGAAAAGCACAGTAACATCACTCATCGGCCACATACTTGCGCGGGCAGGACTCAAATCCGGCACAGGCGGCAACCTCGGCACTTCGTCAGCAAGATTCACACAGGAAGATTTTGACGCTGTAGTCCTTGAGCTTTCCAGCTTCCAGCTTGCGAGGGCAACGAAGAATCTCCGGGCAAAAGTCGCCATCATCACCAACCTTGCGCCCGATCATATCGACTGGCACGGCAGCTATGACGCATACGTTGAGGCAAAATCCCGCGTTCTGACTCTCAGAGACCCTCAAGGCTGGGGAATCATTCAGGACAGGGATTATGACACTCTCAGGCCGTCAGGGAAAATTATCACACTCTCATGGTCAGAGCCTCAGCACAAAACGGACGGTCATATCTTCATGGCCGATGACCGCGCAATACTCACCATCAACGGCGAGTCGTCAGCACTATTCACCTACACTGACACGACATTAATCGGCTCTCACAATCTGGAGAACGTTGCAATGAGTCTATGCGCCGCGAAATTACTGGGCGTTGATATTGCTGACCGGGCAAAATTCCTGCTCGATGGCTTCAGGCCGTTGCCCCACAGGTGCGAGGATGCCGGGACTGTTGATGGCGTTCACTATATCGATGACAGCAAAGGCACTAACGTAGCAGCCACAATCACAGCGATGAAGTGCATACCGGGCAGGAAGATAATCATTCTCGGCGGACAGGGAAAAGGCGAGGACTATGCACCCCTTGCGCAGGCCGTGAAGTCTGAGTGTGATTACGCGGTCTTGATAGGCGAGGAGGCCGGGAAAATTCAGGAGGCGTTACAGCGTGAAGGCTATACCAATTTCCGCCGGGCCTCAACAATGGAGGAAGCTGTTGACATCTCACAGTCATTGGCGAGTCCCGGAATGGTCGTGCTACTGTCTCCTGCCTGCACCAGCTGGGATATGTACAAGTCCTACAAGGCACGCGGCGAGCACTTCTGCAGCATAGTCCGCCGGAAAATCAATCCTGCCCCGTAACATGGAGATATTGATACCGTTGATACTGAGCGGCTGCGGACTCGTGATGATTTCATCGCTCTCACTCCGCAACAGCATGGCCGGAGGAAATCCCTACATGGCACCCCTGAAGCAGTTCCAGCTAATCGGAATAGGGCTGACGTTCATGATGCTTTGCTTTGCGTGGCCGAGCAGCTCTATGAAGAAGCACAGCGGTAAACTGTTCACAGCGGCATTCTTACTTCTTGTGCTGACTGCTGTACCCGGAATAGGCATCAAGGTAGGCGGCGCACGTAGATGGCTGAACCTTGCTGTGATTCGCTTCCAGCCGTTGGAGCTTGCTCTTCTCGCAGTCCCAATATTTATGGCTGACAGGCTGACGGACGAGCATAATATCAGCACTAGGGGAGACTTTCACTCATTCATACGCCCGACCCTTATGGTGATAATGATGATGGGAATACCCTTGATGCTTCAGCCGAACTTAGGCGGGACTATTATTGTTACGGCTATATGCTTCGTCATGCACATTGAGAGGCGCGGATGGAAATATCCCGTGTGGGGCGTGATTGCCGGGGCTGCGGCAGTGGTAGTGCTGATTCTTATTGCTCCCTACAGGCTGAGGAGGTTCAATGCCTTCTGGGATCCTTGGGCTGATCCTATGGGTCAGGGCTTCCAGATAATACAGGGGCTAATTGCCTTCGCTAACGGCTCTCTTACTGGAGTCGGCATAGGCAAGGGCCTTCAGGAGGAAATATACTTGCCGGAGTCTGACACGGATTATATTTTCCCGGCAATAGGCGAGGAGTTCGGGCTTGTTGGGACTATGTTCCTGCTGATACTCTATGCTCTGTGGACGTGGAGAGTCTACTACATATACCGGGACGCTAAGACTCCCTTCACGAAATCGCTGGCACTGGGACTGACGGCCTCGGTGATTTTCCCGATGTTCGTGAATGTCGCGGGGGTAACAAAGCTCATGCCGTTATCCGGGATTCCTATGCCGTTTCTCAGCGCGGGAGGAAGCTCTATGATAGTGATGTGGGCAAAAGTAGGGGTATTGATGTCGATAAAGATGGAGAACAAAAGCACATGAGCAGGATACTTATAGCGTCAGGCGGCACGGGCGGGCATATATTCCCGGCAATAGTGTTCGGGAAAAGCCTTAAGGACAAGGGCGATACTGTATCGTGGCTCTGCGGCTCGCGTCAGCTTGAGTCAGACATATATCACTCGGCAGGGATTGACCCGGTAATACTGCCTCTTGCGGGGTCTCCTATGGGGACGAAATCGCCGGGAAAGATTCTCTCACGCCTCCTCGATGTAGTCAGGTCGTTGCGTCAGACATGGAGATACGTCAAGGCATTCCGCCCGGATGAGGTGTACTTGTTCGGGGGGTACATATCGTTCGCGCCGCTCATAGTCGCAAAGCTCAGAGGGATTCCCGTAACCCTCCACGAACAGAACACAGTAGCAGGAAGAGTCGCAAGGACAGCCGCAAGACTGGGAGTGAGAATCATAACGGGCTGGCCGGTCTGCGAGGGG
This sequence comes from Synergistaceae bacterium, assembly GCA_017446055.1. Lineage (GTDB taxonomy): Bacteria > Synergistota > Synergistia > Synergistales > Aminobacteriaceae > JAFUXM01. The sequence goes on from JAFSRQ010000135.1 coordinate 3,153, forward strand.
ATAAAGTCGTTCACCTATACAGGGACTCCGGCGCGTGAACCAGTGAGGATGACACGTGAGAATGCTCTTGAGGCTCTCGGCGTGAATGTGCGTGAGGGCGCGAGGATTGTCGGCGTTGCAGGAGGCTCATTAGGCAGCGGTCCGTTAAGCGAAATCCTCAAGTCAGCCGCGAAATTATGCCCTGAGTGTGAGTTCATATTCCTGTCAGCAAAAGAAAGACACGATGACGGCAACACACACTTCATCCCGCCGCAGTGGGACATGAATCCGTTCTACTCCGTCTGCGATGTCCTAGTGTGCAGGTCAGGAGGCTCAACGCTGGCTGAAGTCCTGAAATGGGGAATGCCTGCAATCACAGTCCCCTGGCCGGGAGCGATGGACAACCACCAAGTGAAGAACGCTCAAGAGTTCGTGAAGATGGCAATTAACGCCCGTATATTCAGTGAGAATGACAGCCCGGAGAATTTAGCGGCAATGATACGTGAGATATGCTGACATGGCCGGGTGCTTAATCGTCATCGTCATCATCCTCAAGACAGCTCATAATCTCTTCCTCGCTTATGCCTGCCGCATCAAGAATCCTCTGGACAGTCCCGTACGGTATATCATCTCGATCCGGCCTCTTCTGTCTGGGCTTGAGCTTTGATGTGTCTATGGCTTCCTCCGGGTTAAGTGCCTGAAGGAGTTTCGCGTAACTCTCTGTGTCAGCCCTTATGTACTGAACGAAACCCTCTCCAGCGTCAATATCCTTGTGATTGCTGGCAGGGGGTATTTCTTTTCCGTCTATCTCCATGTCAAAAAGTGTCAGGTTAAGGACGTCCCACGCCATATGAAGAGTGTCATACAATCCATAGCCGCAAGTGTAACAGTTCTCAAGGTCAGGGAAATATACGTTGTAAGCGTCTGCCTCGCTGTCATAATCAATTACCGTCGGAAAAACGTACTGCATTAAGCTCGCTCCTCCCATGAATAAACCTGAATGTACCTTGCTATAATATCACCATTCCTTGAAGGGGGCATATGTCATGAAGCAGTATATAGTTGACGCATTCACGGACGAGATATTTTCGGGCAACCCTGCGGCTGTGTGCGTGATGGACTCGTGGCTTGGCGAAAACCTGATGATGAACATTGCCCGCGAGAATAATTTTTCGGAGACCGCGTTTGTAGTCAGGGCCGAGGAAAAATACCGCCTTCGCTGGTTCACTCCCGGCGGCGAGATTGACCTTTGCGGACATGCCACCCTCGCGAGCGCGTATGTCGTGATGAGGTTCTATGATGACGCTGACACTGTAACATTCTCGACGATGAGCGGAGACCTGACAGTGATGAGGCATGATGACCTTTACGCGATGGACTTTCCTGCGTATGACCTCAAGCCTGTACCAGTAACGGAGAATATGACGGCGGCAATCGGCACTGAGCCTGTATGCGCGTACATTGGGCGGGATTTGCTGTGCGTTCTTGCTGACGAGGGCGGGGTGAGGCGGTGCGTTCCTGACATGGATAAGGTGAAGGAGCTTGACGGGTTGCTGCTGCACATAACAGCGCGGGGTAATGGCGGGGCTGACTGCGTGTCTAGGAGCTTTGCGCCGAAGCTGGGAGTAACGGAAGACCCTGTGTGCGGTTCCGGACACTGCCACATTGTGCCGTACTGGGCGGGGGTTCTTGGGCGGAATGACATCACAGCGTACCAGGCATCAGAGCGCGGGGGCTGGCTTTACTGCGTGAATGACGGGGGAAGGGTGATAATTTCCGGGAAGGCGGCTCTGTTCTCGGAGGGGGAAATTTTTGCTGGCCGCCAGTGTTGACAAAATGAGAGTTAGCGGTATAATTCCTCCTTGTGATACGCGGTTTACGGGGCGTAGCGCAGTCTGGTTAGCGCACCTGCTTTGGGAGCAGGGGGTCGGAAGTTCGAATCTTCTCGCCCCGATCCAAGCAGAGGACATGCGGGAATAGC
>JAFSRQ010000011.1 GCA_017446055.1 Synergistaceae bacterium
GCGGGGAATTGAAGCCTCTAGAGCGTCATATCAACGTAAGTAGCAGAACATCGTGAAAGCGGACGCGGTGAACGAGGAAGAAAGCGTAAAAGTTAGTTTTAAGTGGAAAGCTAATAACTTTTTATAAGTCTTCTGTAACGGAATTATTGTCATGCCTAAGAAGCGTCAAGTGCGAAATTAACTGTAGCCAATGCTGACAGTACACTTTGACACGCAGGACATAGCCCGGTTACAGCTTATACTATCCAGCATACCCGGTAACAGCAAGAAGATACAGCGTCAGTTACAGCGTGAACTCATCAAGTCAGCCAAAAAGATAATCCCCCCCGAAGCGAGCAAAGTCTACTGGATAAAGCAAGCCCGAGTGCGCAAGGCGATAACGACAAGCGGAATGAATGTGATTCTGCGTGGGACTCGTCAGAATTTGGCCGACTTCCACGTATCACCTTCCCGTCCCGGAAAACGCCGCAAGAATGGCCTCAAGGCAGCGGTAATGCGCAGGGGAGGCATGAAGGCTATTCGTCATGGTTTCCTGATACATGGCCGTGGTTCAGGGAAAATTCTTGCGATGGTTCGCACGGGCAAAGGCAGAACCGATTACGAGCCTCTGACCAGTCCCGCAATCCCTCAGATGATGGAGAATGAAGAAGTGCAGTCAGCAGTAACAGAAAGACTCAAGCAGTCAGCAATAGACTCGCTACACATATTAGCGGGGAGGTTGTTAGCAGGGAGGTGATATAGATTGCTGACGATGATAAACATGATGGAGGCGGTGTGTGATGACTTGCGGCGGATGTTCCGTGGCTACACATTGCCGAACAAGGCCGGAGTGTTGCAGGAAGTGAGGATATTTGCGCAGTACATGCCCCAGCCGAGCGGTATAACGTTTGATGACAAGAATACTGGGCTGAAGAATTATACGGGAGAGGATTTCGAGCAGAATTTTCCGGGGATAATCGTGAAGTTAGGAGATATGACCGACCAGGAAGAGCAGCGTCTAGACATGAACCGCGTAAGTGTGAAGCTGTTATGCGGCGTGTATGATGCGAATCCTGTGTGTAACGGCTGGCGAGATGTTGCGGGCATGATGGAGAAGATACGTCAGGAATGGCTGAAGGAACGAGTGATAGCGCGGCGTTTCAGGATAGAGATGCCGCTTGTTACGCGACTTGTTGAGGCAGACACATGGCCGGTTTACTTCGGAGAAATGGAAGTAATGTTTGAGACCGGGCGAGTAGGCCGCGGGGTAGATTATGTTTACAGGGGGTATGTGAGCAATGGATGACGAGATCAGGATATACACCGGGCCGGGAGTTCCGGCTTTGGGACTGGAGCATAACGCTGTGTATGTGGGTGAATATCCCGGCTACATAGCGGCCATGCTTGAGAAGTACGACAAGCTGGAGGGATTATTCGCAAGCCTCTCGGATTATGCCGGGGGGCTTTATTTGTCCCCAGATGACGCGGAATATCACATGCTTGTTGAGCTGCTGACCAAGATAGCACGGAAGGAGGCCTAAACCGCATGGCGTTCACACACGGAGTATATGTGCACGAGGCTGATACAGCGATAACCAGCCCGGTAACGAGTTACTCAGGCTTACCGTTCGTGATAGGCACGAGTCCGTCAGGAACAGCAGACAGTCCGCAACTTATATACACATACGAGGAAGCGGTGAAGGCGTTCGGCTATAGTGATGACTGGTCGACACACACACTTTGCGAGTTCATGTACTCACACTTTGTGCTTTACGGACAGAGTCCCGTTGTCTTGGTGAAGGCGAGCGCGAACACTAAGGCGGCGATAATCGGGGGCTATAACTCGTCAGCGGGGAAAAAGACCGGGCTTGAGCTTGTGAGTGAGGTCTTCCACAAGTACAGATTGATACCGGGAATAATTCTTGCGCCGAAATGGAGTCGTGAACCTGAAGTAGCGGCTGTAATGAAAGCGAAGGCTGAGTCATTATCGGAGGTATTCAGGTGCATAGCGTTGTGCGATGCTCCTGGTGACAAGTACACGGAGATACCATCATGGAAGACCAGCAAGAATTACACGTCAGGCCGACAGTTATTGTGCTGGCCTAAGGTGAAGCTGGGCGATAAGGTCTATCACATGTCGACTCACATCTGCGGTGTCATAAACAGGACGGATGCCGGGCGTGATGATGTACCGTACAAGAGTCCCAGCAACGAGCTTTTACAGGCAGAAGGCACGGTGAATGACTCAGGTGATGAGGTGATAATGACTCTTGGTGAGGCCAATTATCTCAACAGTCAGGGCATAGTAACCGCAATCAACTGGACGGGAGGCTGGCGTGTGTGGGGGAACAGGACGTGCGCATATCCGGCGTCAAGCGACCCCAAAGAGGTATTCATCTCAGTGCGGAGGATGTTTGACTACATCGGCAACACGTTCATCAATACGTTCTGGCAGAAAGCAGACCAGCCTTTGACGGTGAGACTGATACGTGAAATCGTAAGCAGCTATAACTTGTATCTGAATGGCTTAACGGCGCGTGAAATGATACTAGGAGGTAGGATTGAGTTTCGTGAGGATGAGAACGGACTAACGGACTTGATGAGCGGGATAATCAGGTTTCATGTGTATGTTACGCCGCCAGAGCCCAGTGAGACGATTGAGGGGATATTAGAGTATGACCCGCAGTATTTGAGCGCGTTGTACAGTGCGGTGCGGAGCTAGCCGGGAGATTATGATACAGCCCTTCAGACGACATAGCCCATGAAAGGAGGTGAGCAGGAGTGAGCAACGTAGTACCTGAGAAGATGAATAATTTCACTGTGTACATAGACGGTGAAGAGCAGTCCGGGATAGCCGAGGGTAATTTTCCTTCCGGGCAGTTTATGACCAGTGAGATACGCGGAGGAGGAGTCGCGGGCATAATTGAGTCGCCCGGTCTCGGACATATGCAGTCGATGACGGTTGAGCTTACGTGGCGTTCAATCACGGACAGGTTTATTGACCTGATGATACCGGAAGGCCATGAGCTGGACATGTATTCAGAGATGCTTGCGTTTGACGCTGGCAGGGGTGAGTACGTCAGCAAGAGCGTGAATATCTACATGAAGGCGGTAACGAAAGAAGTGGAATTTGGCCGTCTTGTGGTGAACGATTCGAGTGATACCAAGTCGACTCATGAAGTGTATTACATGAAGATGTTTGTTGACGGCGTTGAAGTTATCGAGCTGGACAAATACAACTTTGTGTACAAGGTGCGCGGGACGGATTATTTTGCGCAGACAAGACGCGCTTTAGGCAAGCAGTAAGTGAGACTGTGCAGGGAGTTCTTTCACGGGGCTTCCTGCATTCACTGTAACAGACCATTCCGCCCGCAGTAACGGCATGTGAACTTGTCGCGGAGGAATATATTCATATCAATCACTCGATTCATTTGAGATAGAACATTATAACATCAGGAGGAATCACAGAATGAAGCTAGCACTAACACAGCCACTCAGCTATAAGGATACACAGCTGACGGAGCTTGAGCTTGATTACGGCAATCTGACGGGCAACGACCTAATCATGGCCGAGGGCAATTACAGGAAGGCCGACCCTGACGGACAGTTATTCGGCTCGTATCACATGCTGTACATAGCCGCCCGTGCTTGTCATGTTACGGCAGAAACGCTCAAAGGATTATGCGCGAAGGATTACATGAGGGTGATAAACAGCGCGTATAGTTTTTTCGGGGACATGGCCTCGGAAGTGTCAGTACCAGAGATTACCGACGATTAATCGTAACGCTTGCGTCGTGTGAACTTGGTACGAGTATTGCTGACTGGATGAATATACCGCTGAAGGATATAGCACAGTGGGCTGATATAGTCAGCGAATACCAGCAGGAAGTGTTGAAGCGTCTCAGGAAGAAATGAGGGCGTGAATGATGAAGAATGCGGCGGTGAATCCCCCTGTAATGAGGGAAGCTATGAAGATGTAGCACACGCACATGTACAGCCTGGCGAAGAAGCGCAATTGTGCGGACATGCGAGGATGGCTTTCACGGTAAATGTCAGACTGAATGAGCAGGTTCTTGGCGTAAGTGTAGGCGGTGAACCAGATAGAAAACATGAGGTACACAGCCCCCAACGCCCCGATAATCCCCCCTGAAGCGGCAACGATAATCATCACAGGAACTCACTCCAAGCCTGCCACGACAGCGAAAATATCATGTATGACAGCGCAAGGAGAATCGCGTAACACATCATAGCCTTGATGTATTCAGACAATACGCGGAAAAATTCACGGACATAATCCATGAGAATACCAGTCCTTTAATGTTGGGATGAGAATATTTTAGCATAAGGAGGTGAAAATAATGGCGAATGTGCTGCAGTTCGGCATCAACATGTCAATGCTGATGAGCGGCAATATTGCTACACAGGCGGTCGCGGCGTGCAAATCACTGTCTGAATTGGGGCGCAAGGCTCAGGAGCTGCAGAAGTCAGCCGGAAAGATACAGGCATTCCAGAAACAGCGCGGAGCTATTGAGGCTACACGGCAGAAACTAGTAGCAGCCCGTGAGAAGGTCAGGCTTTTGCGTGCGGAAATGAGCCGGACAGAGAAGCCTACAGCGGCCATGAAGTCAGCATTCGGCAAGGCGCAGGCAGATGCGGGAAGGCTGGCGGAAAAACTGCTCGGTCAGCAGAAGAGTCTTGCAACGCTCAATTCGGAGCTGGTCAAGTCAGGGGTAAACACGTCAAAGCTGATTGATGAGCAGAACAAGCTGGCGGCCAATACGGACAAGGTGAGGGCGGCACAGGACCGTTTAACCCGTGCGCAGGAGAATTATTCCTCCCTTCGGTCAAGGCTTTTTGACTGGGGGAATATCAAGGCTGATGTCATGTCAGCGGCAGGTCTGGCTATGACTTTGCGTGAGCCTCTGCGTATCTCGATGGATTACGAGCAGGCCATGAGCCAGGTGAAAGCAGTCCTCAATCCAACGCAGGAAGAGTTCACACAGCTGCGCGAACAGGCATTGATGTTAGGGCGGACGACTCAGTTCAGCGCGAAACAGTCAGCAAACGCACAGGAGAATTTAGCCCGCGGGGGAATGAATACCCGTCAGATATTGGGACTTATGCCGACTGTTCTTGATGTTGCCGCGTCGGACGGTATGGAAATCGCAAAAGCCGCTGACATCATTTCAGGTGCTATGAGGGGCTTCAACCTTCACGATTCAGCTCATGACACACAGAAGGAGGCCGCAAGAATCGGGGACATTCTCGCTTACGTCTCATCGCATACGGCAACTAACGTATCAATGGCAGGCGCGGCTATGCAGGGAGTTTCCGGGACAGCGTTCACCCAGCACATAACGCCTGAGCAGGTCGGAGCGTATATCGGAGTTCTCGCAAACAGGGCTGGTCTTCAGGGACAGGAGGCGGCTACAACTCTTGAGCGTTCGATTTCAGCGTTGGCAGTCCGCAAAGGAGACACCGACAAGGTATTAACCCAGTACAAGATAGCCACAAAGACACGTTCAGGAGGACTCGTCAGGCTGGAAGAGATTGTGCGCAAGCTGTTTGTCGCAACAGAGAAGAAAGGCCCGGCAGAACAGCAGGCGGCGTTCATGAAAGTATTCGGCAAGGCTTACGGCGGAGACATGCTGAAGTTTGCGCAGGGCATATTCTCCGGCGAGCTTGAGACTCTCACACAAGGCTTGAAGGAAGAACGCAACGGTTCAGCGCGTAACATGGCCGCTGTCAGGAATGATAATCTTGCGGGCGACCTGGTATCGTTGTCCTCAGCGTGGGAGGGCTTCATGGAATCAGTCGGCAATCCCCTTCAAGACTGGTCGAGAAACATCGTGCAGACCGTAACCAGCGCGCTCAATGTCATAACGGACTTTGTGAAAAAGCATGAGATACTTGCGGAGCTTGCGGTGAAAATCGGGGCGGCTTATGCGGCGTGGAAGATAGGCGGGACGGTCTTAAAGTACACACGGTTATTGATACAGTTACCGGCGGCATGGGCTGAACTGAAACTTGCCGAACATGCGGCGAATTTGGCGGCTATGGGGACTAATGCGGGGACTCTGGCGGCTAACATGGGGGGCGCGGCTGCGTCAGCAGGAATCTTTGGGAGTAGTTTGTCGACTGTTCTTGTTACTATTGGCGGAATTGTTACGGCAAGCATTCTCATCTGGCAGAACTGGGAGAAGATCACAGAATGGTGTACGAAAGCCGGGGAAGCCATGATGAATTTCGACACGGGCAAAGTACAGTCAGCAAAAGCAGGAACACTCTCACGGTCAGACCCAGATTACGGACTGGCGGTCATGAACTCCACATACGCACCGTACCAGCCACACGCTAAAGGCGGCATACTCACACAGCCACATTTCGGACTCGTCGCAGAAGCAGGACCTGAAGCCATCATACCGTTGCGCGACAAGGCTCGAGGCATCCCGCTGGTGCTGCAGGCCATGAACATACTCGGCATGAACGAGGCAGTCTCACGGTCAGCAAACGTAACAGACATCACCCGGTCAGCAAACAACATCACAAGCACCCGGTCAGCAAACACAACGGCACTCACTCAGTCAGCAGACAGCATTACAAGCACCCGGTCAGCAAGCACAGGAATATTCACCCGGTCAGCAAATATAACGGACATAACGAATACAATCGTATCAACTAGGGAGGCATATACTCATGAGCGATACGGAGATAATAGAGCTGCTTCTACTGTCAGCAATAACAATACTCGCAATATTGGCATTTCTCCGCAAGTGAATATGACGGTCAACATTACAGGGTCAGCAGCAGACACCGACATAGCGTCGCGCATAAAGCAGGCAGTGATTGACGCATTGAGTGAGATTGCCGGGTATCAGGAGAGGGTAGCCTATGCGTAAGTACAGGACGGTGCAAGGTGATACGTGGGACATGATAGCGTACAGGCTTTATCCCCAGACAGGCCGTGAGTCCAACATGCCGCGGCTGATTGAGGCCAATTCAGAGTATGCTGACTATGTGATATTTCCGGCGGGGATTGTGATCTATGCGCCCGATGAAGTCTTTGCGGAATACGTGAATGTTCCGCCGTGGAGGAGGTGAGGATGATGAACAGCACAATAAGCAAGAGTGAGGCGGAATTTGAGTCGTTCTTTATGGCTATAGGTATTGCTGTGCTTGGAGGGATAGCAAATTTTTTCAAGAACGGGGACAAACCTAACTGGCCGAAAATTTTTGCGGCAATTGTTACGTCAGCATTCAGCGGATTGTTGAGCTATGAGATTACGACAGCATTAGGTTTCGACATTCACACACAGTGCGTTATAGCGGGGATTGCCGGGTATGGCGGAGGGACATTGCTTGATGAGACCTACCATAAGATTCACGAGCTCATCATGAAGCATGCGGATAACAAGTTCGGCAGGAAGGATTAATGCCCTCCCCTGACAGTGAGATATATGCTTGTGGCTGTTACGGCTATGGCACAGAAGCCCATCACCCAGGCCATGATGTTATACCGCCACGATTTGAGGTCGTTCACACTGTCTTTGATGTCGCGAATTGCTACGGTCAATGTGTCTACTGCCCCTTCGAGCTTGGCGTTCATTGTTTCAAGCCTGCTGTCCAGCTTTGCATCAAGTGCTTTGACTTCCCCGCGTATTTCATTGACTTCCCCGCGTATCTCTGCGATTTGAGCCTGGCACCGGGCTTCACTGGCTTCTTCGCGGAGTCTCATGCGTTCCTCATTGTCCCGGATTATCTGCTCCGTGCGCCTCATGAAATCACTGAACTCATATCTGGTAACATATTCTTCACTCATGGTTATTCACTCTTTTCTTCAATGGGGATGTGGTTAGTATAGCATACATAGAAATCACCTACGAAGGGAAAAATATCACTCAGGAAATCGCACCCTTCATCACCGCCTTCACCTACACCGACAACGCAAGCGGCAAGGCTGACGACATAGCCCTAACGCTTGAAGACCGGGACTCACTGTGGCTCAATGACTGGATGCCGTCAAAGGGTGATGTGATACGCCCGGCCATAATCGCACAAGGTTACCGCTACAACCTCGGCACGTTTCAGGCAGACGAAATATCGTACTCATATCCTCCCCGGACTCTGTCCATCAAGGCCGTATCATGCGCAGTAACAGGCAGGGCACGCTTCGAGAATCACAATCAGGCATGGGAGTCTGTTACCGTCAAAGACATAGCCGGGTCAATCGCTGAGGCTTCCGGGTTGAGCCTGTACTATGACGCTGAGGATTTCCCGGTCGACAGGAAAGAACAGATACACCAGGCTGACCTTCCGTTTCTGGAAGAACTGTGCGGCTCATTCGGCCTCAACGTGAAGATACATGATGATACCCTTGTGGTGTACTCGGAGCGGGAATATTCCGGCCATGATTCAGCGGTCGAAATATCGTCAGAGGATAGCAGGCTTCTCACGGTGAAGTTCACGAGCAAGTCAGCAAAAATCTACAGGAAGGCTCGCGTCAAGTATCATCACCCGGTCAAGAATGAAGTCTATGAAGCAGAGTATGAAGATGAAGACGCTGAAGGCACAGAGCAGGAGCTTGAACTCTATGAGGCGGTTGACAGTCAGCAGCAGGCAGAAGAAATCGCAAAGGAGTCTCTCACGTCAGCAAACAGCAAAGAAGTTACGGCAGAGTTGACTTTGACGGGGGACATATTCGCGGCGGGGAACAATATCACCCTGTCAGGCTTCGGAATGTTCAGCGGGAAATATTTTGCCGACAAGGTTACGCACACTATCACAAACGGCTGGACGACTCAGTTGTCGCTGAAAATGGGAGGCGGCGCGAAGAAAGCTGTCCAGTCAGCAAAAGCAAAAGTGAAGGCCAAAGCCAAATCAGGAGGAGGAATATTGCTTGCGGACGACTCAGAAGGATATTAGCGGGCTGTTACGTTTCGGCCATGTGAAAGAATATGACGCTGCCCGGCATATGGCGCGTGTGAACTTTCCCGGCCAGAATGTGGTATCGGGATGGCTTCCTGTTCTGGTGAGCTTTGCGGGCGGGAATTTCACGGAGGCTCATGTTGACGCCGGGACTCATGTGGCCTGCCTCATGGCCGGAGAAGGCTGCGAGCAGGGCGTGATACTGGGAGCGTTCTACGATGACACCAACAAGCCGGGTACGGGTGATGAAGATGTTGCGCTGATGGTTTTTGCTGACGGGGGGTATGTGCGATATGACAGGAAGAAGCACGTTATGACTCTGAACAGCGCGGGGGATATTGTGATTATGGCGGCGGGGAATGTGATAGTTGAGGGTAGCCGCATTGACCTGAATTAGGGCATCACTTGATGACTGCGAATATAGCCACCACAATTTGAACGAGGCCGATTATTGTCGCTGTTATTACTCCTGCTTTTGTCCAGTTTATAGGCTTAACGCGGCGGGATTTTATGCTCTTTAGCCTTTTGTCCAGATTGTCATAGACAAGGAGCAGATTTTCCTCAAGGGCTGACACTCTTTCTTCAAGTTCTGCGATTCTTTCTTCCTGTGTCATTATCCCCATATCCTTATTATCATGAAAGCTATAACTGTGCTTACAGCATACACGGTCAGCATTACCTTGAACGCCCATACCGGCCCCTTATCCTGCACGCTGTAATTCTCATCCTCGCGGTTATTAGCTTCTATCTTTTCCCGAAGTGTCATAGTTTACCGTTCCTTTCTTTGTTGGGGATGGGCATATTATATCATCACAAGGAGGTCCACACATGCCGCCAGTAACACGAAGAGGAGACTCCTGCACCGGCCATGACTGCTGGCCATCTCGCGAGTCAACAACTGGAAGCTACTCTGTCTACGTCAACGGAATCCCTGTCCACCGTGAAGGCGACTCATGGGAAGTACACTGCTGCACTCACCCGGACTGCCCGCACGGCTGCCACGGCGGAGTCTTAGCGTCTGGAAGCTCTACGGTCTATGCTGACGGACACCAGATAGGCAGGATTGGCGACCCGGTTTCTTGCGGCTCATCTGTGGCTGAAGGAAGCGCGAATGTCTATGCAGGAGGCTAATATATGATAGGCTCAATTGGGACTGTTACGTTTGTTGCGTCTGAGGATTATTTGCGAACTTTCCGGGATTTGTCGGTCTCACGAAAAGCCTCATACGCCGAGCACAAGATTATTGGCCGTCATTCACTCTTAGAGTTCACCGGGCTTGACGCTGCTACATGCTCGCTTAAGGTTACGTTTGACGCTCAATTCGGACTCAATCCCTACGAGGAGATGACACAGTTACGCGACCTAATGACCAATCACGAGCCTGTACCCTTTGTGCTTGCAGGTGAGGTTATCGGCCTGGGACTGTGGGTAGTCGAAAGCATTAACGCTAACATTGAGATTGTCGACAATGACGGCTTCATCTTCCGGGCAAGCGCGGACATATCGCTTAAGGAGTGGGTAGACGATGATACAGTATGACGTTGTAATCACTAAGGATAAAGCTGTTGACTTTGCCCCGGCTAATGTCTGGGAGGAAGTTGTGCAGAACATCAGGACTATCATCACGACCGCGAAATATTCTGTGCCATTGTTCCGGGAGTTTGGGGTTGACGGTGAGCTTGTCGACATTCCGAGCCTCGAAGCGTCAGCAAAACTCAAAGCTGATATCATCATGGCCGTGCGGAAATATGAGCCTAGGGCAAAAATCACACGCATAAACTTTGAGCCGGATAATGACGGCAAGCTGTCTCTCAGAATCAGTATCACACTTAAGGAGGAGTCATGAAAAAGTCTGACCTGTTCCCTAACCTTGACGACGTTTCTTTTGCTGACACTGACACCGCTTCAGTCTTGCGCCAAATCGTTGCGGCCTATGAGTCGGTCAGCAACAGAACTCTCTCACAGTCTGACCCGGTATATCTGTTTCTCCACTCGATAGCACTCATCATCGCCCATCAGCGCACACTCATAGACATTGCCGCAAAGAACAACCTGCTGGCTTATGCTGAAGGCTCATACCTTGACCACATAGGGGCATTGCTGGGTGTCTCACGACTTGACGGTGAGGATGACGAGTCTTTACGAGAACGTATCAGAATTGCACCCGAAAGTTTCTCCGTTGCAGGCCCGGCTAAAGCGTATGAGTTCCACGCACGGAAGGCTCACCCGGATATTGCTGACGTGAAGATACTCACTCCACCTGACACTGAACCGGGGCATGTCGAAATTTACCCACTCATGAAGGGCGGTGCTATGCCCGATGACTCAGTCCTTGAAGCCGTCAGAAACATATGCGCGGCGGACACCGTAAGGCCGGACACTGATTATGTCACGGTGAAGAAACCTTCTGCTGTTACGTTCACACTCAACATAGACTACTGGATTGACGCGGGGAATTCGGCGGTCGCTGTCAGCCTTAAGCAGAACATAGAGCAGGCAATTGAGACTTGGCTTGTGTGGCAGAAATCTTCACTGGGTAGGGACATTAACCCGTCGGAACTCACTCACAGAGTCATTCAGGCGGGGGCTAAGAGGTGCGTGATACATTCGCCAGTCTTCACCGTGCTCAAGAACTCGCAGACCGCTTCATGCTCTCAGAAGCTCATAAACTACATGGGCTTGGAGGAGTCATAGCCCCGCAGAAAATTCATCAGGTCTTTCATGCCGCCTAACGATATTCGGTCTCCTTCCGGCTGAGGCTGGCTTTCACTTTTCGGCTGGCGAAGTCCCATGTACGTCACTAGAACCGCTAGAAGTCCCATCCCCAGCGTAACAGCCCATAGCAGCATGTCAAAGCGTGCCTCTATCACATCAAGCCTATGCGACAACTCAACCTGATTCGCCTGCAATACTCCCTGCCCTGTTTCTACCCGGTCAAGCCTCTGCTCTATCCTCACTAGCCGCCCGCTAATCTCAATCAGTATTTCACGGTCTGTACTCGTCATCATGCAATCCTTCTTTCTTGGGGGGATAATCTCATTATACAGGAAGTGATTCTTGTTGACCGATATATATTCTCCGGCACTGAGGCTCATTACCCCGCCGAATCTCGCTGATGACCCGTCCGTCTCTCCCGTCATCACTGCTCTTAATCCCGTCCTTGCTGATGTCTCACAGGAAACTCATACTTCCTCTCTCATCGCTCATCTCGACTCTTTACCCGTCAGCATTCTTGACTGGCTCGCGTGGCAATGGCATTCAGACTTCTACGACCTGGCCGGAACTGACACCATGAAGCGTGAGACTGTGCGCGACTCTCTCACTTGGCACATGAGGAAAGGCACTCCGTCAGCAATTATCTCCGCGTTAAAGTCCCTTGGCGTTGACGCTGAATTTGTCCCGTGGTGGACTTTCGGAGGTCAGCCCTACACTTTCAGGATTAAGGCCAATATCACAGGAGACTTCTACAGGGGGGCAGGAAAAGACAGAATAACACGCCTCATAACACGCGCCGTTAATGAAGCTAAGTCTGCAAGGTCTCTTCTGGTTGACTTGGACACCAGGCTATCATTCTCCGAACGCATATCACATTACGCCGGACTCATTCGCGCACTCTCCGGCCATGCCGCTATCACTCACTCACGACCTGAAGCACCCGGTCATCAAAAGATATACTCAGCAGTCTTCACGGGACTCTCGGGTCAGCACATCATTCCGTTACACCATGAACGCGAAGCTAGCGCAAAAGTTTACGCGGGCATCATCACTCACAGAGCTTACAGTCAGAATATAGGAGTTGACTTAGACACTATGCAGGAATTGCTGCTGCAGTTCGAGAAACGTATCTTCAACAGAATTGATAACTGGGAAGCTGTCCTCAATGCTAAAATTGATACTCAGTACAAAGCTCTTGATGACAAAATTAACACAGTCATTGAGCTTTTACGCTGGAAAGGTGATGATGAACCATTAGCATAGCTTTCACACCAGGCGAATGGGTCGCTCGCACATTTGACGATGACGGCACTTATATTCCCATGATTGCAGCCGTCAATGTCAATTACGCATACAATTCCGCTCTGCCTACTGTCCATATCGTAGCAGTTTTTAATGACCCTGACGATGCACTGTTCTGCTCCCACGCTCCGGGCATGTTCAGACTCCTTAATGAGATTCATTCAAAGCTCGCTGAAGATGACCCGGTAAAATGGGAAGGATTGTGCCTGAAAATTGATTCCGCCCTGAATTTTTGCAGAAAGGATACAAAGCACCATGACTGATTTCACTCAAGGCTACTGGCAGGCCGTCATCAATCACAACGGCGAACCGGTATTGCGCTCTGTCGTATGCATACCTGACTCTCCACTCATGCAGGAACTTGACATCGCCACCTTCGAGCATGACCCGGACGCTGTTCTGTGCGCTAAAGCCCCGGCCATGTTCAGACTCCTCAATGACATACGAGAGTCCCTGTCAGCAAAAGGCAACGATGACCCCGTCCTTGTCGCTATAGTCTCACGGATAAATGACATCATCGGCAAAGATAAAACTCACGATAACATTCCATTCTGACACGAAAAGGGTATAATTATGGCTGGCATGACACTTACTGACGCGGGGAGAAACCTCCTCGCTAAGGCTTTATCCGGTAAAACTCTCACCTTCACAAAAGCCGCCACTGGCAACGGCGACCTAGGTTCACGCAATCCCTACACAATAACCGCTCTCGTCTCAAAAAAACTAGACCTCCCAGTCACAGCTATGAGAGTCTCTGCTACTGGAACTGCCGAAATCACCGTTGAAGTCACAAACGAAAACATCACAAGCGGCTTCTTCATGAAAGAATACGGACTGTTCGCTAAGACTTCAGACTCATCATCCGAAATGCTTTACGCCTACTGTAACAAGGGAAACGAGTCAGGCTACCTTGAGGCTTTTGACGGAACTAACCCGGTTCACTTCACGCTCTCACTAATCACGGTCATTGATACAGCACAGAACATCACAGCTAATATCACCGTCAGCAATTCCTACGTTACAGCCACTAGCCTTGACGCCAAACTTGAAGCACTATTCGCCGCAAAAGATACACCGGCAGGCTTCTTCGCATTCAAGGCTAATGACACGCACAGACTCCGCCCGTTATCCCTCGATGACACAAGAAACGCTCTCACAGGGATTAGTGATATTCCGTCTCTGGTTGACAGGGTGAAGTCCCTCGAAGATGCTATTGCGTCATTGTCGCTGGCTCTCAACGTTCAGGAAATCTCACCAGGTGCTTCACGCTTCATGGCCGAGGATTTCATTGACCCTGATACTGTCGACCTGTACACAGCTCAAGTTACTTCCATAGTAGCAGGCGACGACTCTATCGACTGCACACCCATTAACGGACTCATTCCGGGAGCGGTCTACACTGTTACAGACGGCTCTAACTCTGAGAATGTACAGGTGGAATCGGTCAACCTTGAGAACGGCATCATGAGAGTGATACTTTACGGCACGGTCAAGAACACATACACTCTGGGAAACTGCCGGCTCATTCGCTCAACTGCTGACATCAGCGGAGGCTCTGCTTACGGCTCGGCGGTTCAGCGCAGGCTCTCATGGATTCCGGGCATCACTTGGACGGGACGGTCGGCTTCTCAGTCTTTCACCGTCTCACTGGACTCATCAGTTGCGGCGGCTGGAAGCTTCTACCTGTCTGGCAACGCTTCTCTAAGCTCGGCAGGCTCGGTTACTTTAGGAGGCTAATATGTATACTCGCAGGAATTTTCCGGGCATTTTGTCCCTGTTACACTTCGACTTTCCTCACTACAACGCGGATAACTCTGCCCTTAAGGACGAAGCTTCACAAGAAACTTGGTCGAGACACGGTAACATCATGACCGCTAGCAAATATTCCCCCG
The DNA here is from genome assembly GCA_017446055.1 of Synergistaceae bacterium. Taxonomy (GTDB): domain Bacteria; phylum Synergistota; class Synergistia; order Synergistales; family Aminobacteriaceae; genus JAFUXM01. Next base: position 14,814 of record JAFSRQ010000011.1, read on the forward strand.
CTGATTACACTGACAGCAACACGCCCAAATTCGGCTACAGGTGTTTATACTCGCAGTCGTCAACAGACTATGTTACAGCGTCAAACTCTCACGGCACATTCGACATCAATTCATCTGGACCGTACACCTTCGAGGTATTCATTCAGCCTAAAGACTCGTCAGCAGGTAACATAATCTCATTCGTCAGCGGTAACTCAGACGTTCTCACACTCTCCATCACTACATCACGTACCTTCAAGATTACATGCTCGGCTTGGTCTCTGTCTTTGACCGGGACAGTTACAGCAGGATTATCTACTTGGGTACATGTCAGAGCGGTGATTAATGCGGGTGATATATTCCTCTACGTGAACAATGTGCAGGACGCTCATACTACTATCACATCGGGATTGTCCCTCAAAGTTACGGCTATTAGGGTGGGAGGCTCTCATGCTTTCCTTGATGAGTTCTGCTTCATGAACAAGGCCGCTTCTGCTTCGGTTACTGTTCCGTATCAGGGAACTCTCGACATCACTAAGGCAGGGGGATTCGGCTCGGGCAGAGATGGCACGGTCAATGTCGACTCGGCTTCTACTGTCTCCGTCAACATGTTTGGCAAAGTCTCTAAGGCTGACGGTCTAGCTTTCACCGCTAACTGGGAAACTTCTACACTCTGCTCATCAATCAAAGCTGGCGATGAAGTCATGTTCTTAGTCTTCCACAAAGGCAATTCATCACCTGATGACTTAATCGGACGTTTCGCTTTCAGGAATATTACGGGCGTATCTGGTAACTCTTTCACCGTCGACAAATCTGTTACTGAAGAGTTCGACATGTCAGACGCTTTCAGCAAGTGCTACGTTTACGCCTACAAGATACCGCACTTCTCATCGTTCACGTTCACAGGCACATTGCTATCATCCGGCCATGTTACAGCATTTCGTTGCACGGGTGACGTACACTGGAACGGCCAATGCGGCGACTATCGCCCCATATCCCTTGAGGCTTACAGGGGAAGTCACCAGATGTGCCACTCTGACATACCAGACAGAATGACTCCAACTCACAACATACTGGTCTTCTGCGGGGGGACTTTCACTGCTCCGTCAACCGCTAGTATAGGCTCGGTAGGTACGGCAGCTGGTCAGGCTTCACCAGGCTATGGCGGCAAGCGGGGCGATGAATCCGTCATGATTGGCACTCATTCAGCTAACAGAGGGGCTAACATTCTCATTGCGGCGCGGAAACTGGCTATTGACTCGGCGGCTCTCGATTATGGCGGATGGTCTTACGGCTATTCAGGCTGCTGCTACTTAGCGGGGGAGCTGGTTTAATGGACTGGCTTTTCGCTCTCGATATCGCTGTGTTCTTCATCACTATTGCTATAGTTCTCTCAGAGGAGGACCATGATTTATGAGCAACATATCTAGTCAGAACAACCTCATATACACACTCGACAACATTTCATCGACATCTTACGGACTAGTCATTTCCCGCGAGAACACCGGGCTTGACTGCCGTAACGCTAACTCGGTAACAACTTTCTCCATCACATACACTCAGCCGTCAGGTACGGATATCCGCTTTGCTTTTGCTGACGGGGATAACTGGTTCACACTCTCTACTGCGGGCGCGGCTGTTACTCTGTGCACGGGTACACCATCATATGACATCGTAGCCTCAAAGGGTAACACGGTGGCTCAACTCAAAGCATTAACCAAGACACCAGCATTCGCCGGAAAGTTAATCCGTGTAGCTATAGCTGTATCGTCAACAACTGAAGGCTCAAAGCCTTACGTCAAGCTCTCGGTAAACGCTTCATCCTCATCACAGCAGAACTCCTACACCGCATATTCTCCTGTCTTTGACCTGGGCAATTCCGCCTTAGTCTCATCTATACCGTTCAGCAAGGTTACGGCCTCTAATGGGACGGTTGACCTACTCGCTAAAGTCTACCGTGATGATGACTCCGAATCTGACTGGCTGCCTGTCAGCAACATTAACGGCTCACGTGCTCAAGCGGTGCAGTTACGGTGTACATACTATGCTCCGACTATAGGCACGTCATCAGCCAGCCTCTCACAGGCCGATATCCTCTACTACAACAGCAATTACGCCGCAGCTTCCGGGACAGGCCGCATATATTCCGTCACCGAAGACTGGTACACTCCCATCAAGCACGCCAGAGTCAACATCAATCACTCTCCTCTCAGCCAGTCAACCATGAAGGTCTATGTCGCATTCAGGGCTTCACCGTCATACACAGTCTCAGAATCACTCGGCACAGCTCCAAGCGGCAAAAAAACATACCAGCTTGCTCACACTAACGGCATACAGTACGACTCGTTCAGACTATATGCTGACAGTCAGAGAATATATTCAGGCTTCGAGCTTAATTGCCAGTCTGGACGCGTTACTCTCACAGCTCCAGAAGGCTGCATCATCACTTGCGACTATGCTTACGGCTGGGACAAAGAGACGTGGCACGAAATGACTCTTGACTCTCGATATGCCCTCCCGGATTACACCATGAGTGAGTATTTTTACACCGATTCTGACAATAAATACTCAGCTGCAGCATTCATGATTGAGATTGCCGGGACTAGTGGCACAATAAGCAATGAGACTCTCGGAACTGCTACAGGTCATATGCAGACGGCCATGATGAAGCGCAGAGCCTCTCAGATATCCTCCATGCAGTATTATGATTCCTCATGGAAGACTCTCGATAGAAGCAATTACTCCCTCATGGAGGATTTGAGACTGGTACGTTTCGCCGCCCCTTCTGGAAAATCTGTCAGAGTATCTTATGATTGGGCGTCTGAACCCGTGCAGGTCTTCAAGGTTACAGCAGTCTTCAACAACTAACAGGAAAGCAGGTGTCACTTATGGGTACTATTCGCAAGCCTAAGCCAGATGATGAAGGGAATGATGACAAGTGAGCAGACCGCTCTTCTCCGTTAAGTATGTCGCTACTGAATCTATGCTCCCCAAGAAACTAGAAAGAGGACGCGCATATTTTGTTGCTGACGAACAGATTATCATCGTTGATATGGGTGACGGAAGAGGCCCGGTCAGATATGGCGACAAACCGGGTCCTCAAGGCATGGCTGGTGAACCTATCCCTCAGTTGCAGGACCAGATTAACGACCTCGCTTCGGCCTCCATTCAGACCACCATCAACATACACAACATACGCGCTAAGAACAAACAGGAGCTTGACGACCTACAGTCAGCCGTAAACCTCGCTCTACAGTCAGCAAACGACAACGCAGAACGCATTTCCGACGAGTCCGAGAACAGCGCAAAGTCCATCATCAACATACTAGCCATAATTCATGACAAGTTCGCCGCATACGATGACGCTATCAACATCCTAGCTAAAGCTGTCAGCAACCTTTACCCCTATGAGCACGGCGCCTCGGCTGGTGACCCGGTCATACCCATTGCTACAGGCGAAATCATCACATCTGGTGATACTACTTACATTGTCGACTCGGCTGTTGTTGACGGCGATACGGGAACGGTAATTCTCACTCTATACGACTCGGTCTCTAAGCCTAAGATTACAGAAGTGCAGGAAGGTGATACGGTGTCTTTTGACGGCGGAAAGTTCACGGTTAATTCGGTTGACAGAAGCGGTGATACTGGTATCATTACCATTACGCTATATCAGGAATAAGGCCACAGCTAGAACAATTACACCTCACTTCAGAACATGCATAAACTATTTCAATTACCCCCCGGCGAAGTCCCCGACACTTTACCGGGGGGACTTCGTATCTTTGTGCAGATGTGCAGATGTTGTGCAGATGTATGCAGATGTATCTGCACAATTTTTCCCCAGTCATAGCAAGACTTTATACCCTCTTGTGCAGATGGTGCAGATGATTCGCACTCCTCTGTATGAAAAATTAATCCGTCTGAATATTTCCCGTAAACATAACAATTCCCCCTCTCACAGTCTTTCAACCGCAAAAGGGGGAATTGAAACCTGTTATTCTCTATAACTCACTCGTTCATCTGTACAAATTCTACCACAGCCTGAGCGATTACGTCATCCTCTCGCCACATGTCAACAAGCATATCCTCCGCTGGCCATCTCTCTAGCTCATCATCAGGGTGCTTCTCGTAGTAGTCCTTCGTGAAGCGCAAGATTCCCTCCGTCGTTGCATTAGGATGAAGCCTCGCGTACTCTGCTATCTCAGCAGGAATTTCACGGTACTCATCATCCGGCTGCATAGCATAGTAGTACCTGATTGCGTCCTTCAACGTATGAGGCTGTCCGGCCTTGTACAGCGCATACATTATCGCCTCCCACTTACGGCAGACATAACCCTTGAAGCCCGTCCCGAAATCTGTCGACTTCACACGCCTTCCGTCATTATCCGTCCACCTGTCATAATATCCCGGCCACCTGCACCAGTCTCCACCCTCATCAACATTACCAGGCACTATACCTTCACGCTTGAGGTAGTTCCATTCACACCAGCACTTACGATTCTGCTCTTCCGTCAGCTTTATTGTCATAGCGTATCATCTCCTACTGTTGCGTCTGTTGGGTTGACGGGTGAAGGCTTCATGATGTAGTGTGAGCCTCCTGACCGGGAATATTCCGCTTGGGGCATTATCTGTTTCATCAGGTCGCGTAATACACGGCTGAAGTTGGGCTTGCTCATCACTCCTACATTGCCATCCTTCGCCCACGTCTCATAGAGCTTGTACAGTTCAGACGTAAAATATTTCCCCTGCATCCGTGTCATCTTCTCCAGTATGAAGCCTGCCAACGGATTCGCCTGCACTAGAAAATCCTCCCTCAGTTGCGACTCTTCTGACGTCCGCACAAATCCATTCGACCGCCTAAGGTCTATGCTTCCCGCTATCATCCAGTTCAATATCCCGGCTGCCTCATCACGCAGTCTCATTCGCAGCCCGGTATCCTTGTCCGACGCTGTGAATGTACGCGAGAACTCCATTATCTTTAGCCGCCTCATGAACGCATACGTCGTATCCTTACTCGCCATGAACGTATTGCATGAGCACCACAGCTTACACCGGGGCACAAACGCTACTGCATCCACTCCCTTATGCGCCGCCATTATCGTCTCCCCGGATATTACCTTCTTGATTGCCGACTCAGACGCTTTAAGGTCTACATTCGTCTCCGTGCAGAAATTCACCAGTGAGTTCCGTAACGCCATAGGTGCAAAGTTATCACCCATCTTCGACAGGTCTACCTCACTGCAATTCCGGGGATCTAGTACATACCGTAACGTCTCGATGATTACGCTCTTTCCGTTACTGCCTGAACCTTTCAGGATAAATGCTGTCTCAAGCCTATTGTCCGGCCAAAATATATATCCCGCCATCTGCTGTAACAGCCTCATCTTGTCCTCGCGACCCTCGGTTATCTCACCTAGCACTCGCAGCCACGTATCACATCTCGCGTCCGGGTCATAGCACCTCGTCAGCTGTATACTCGACATGTAGCTGGGACTGTGGCCGCCGAATGTCATCGTCTCCATATCAAGCACTCCGTTACTGAAGTTGATTACGTTCTGCGTGTTGTACTGGCCATCGTTCCACCTCTTTGCGGCTACATGCCTCATCAGGCTTATCATGCGTCCACTCACTGCATAGTTGCCGAGTACATCAGCCGCATATCCCTGCACAGCCACTCCCGGCTTCACGTTCCACACTCCATGCTCATATTCATAGTAGCCATCGTTCACCATGTACAGAATGTTATGCGCTTTCAGTATCTCTGCGGCTATGTCTGACTCTAACGGGGGCTTCTTCGCTATCTTGACGCATTCCTTCACGAAATCTTCCGGAAGTTTCACCCTCTTTGCGAACATCGTTATTGTCGCCGTGTCCAAGTAACGACCGATACGCTTCATGAACGCAAGAAACTCCTTATCGCGTTCCTCCGTGAAACTTGCCGCCAAATCTGTCATGCCGTCAGACGCATTCATCACTAGCTGTGCCAAATCGCCCCCCAATGTGTAGTAATCGCTCACATCCTTTATCGCCGTATTCCCGTACATGTGCTGTACATGCCCGCACACAAACGGTATCCCACTCTCAAACAAGAACTGTGCCATAAACCGCTGAAATGATATTCCGGGTCCGTCATTGTCGAAGCAGATAAACACCTTCTTGTACCCTTTGCAGATACTCTTCACTATCGGCAGCAATTTCCCCGCAAAACGTCCGCCTATGGGTGATAGTACATGCCACCGTTCCTGCTCAAAGCTCATCGCGTCAAACTGACCTTCCAGTATGCACAGGTACTCATCCTTCACCGGGTCATCGCACCAGTCATGACGGAGTGTGTGCAATCCCCACATAGTATTTTCGCTGTACTCATTCTTTCCCGTCCACATCTTTTTGTACTTGCTGACTCCGCTTGATTTGTCCTTCCACTTACCCGAACAATCACGCCCAGCATAGTAGACGACCTGCCCGTTATCCCAATAGGGAATGATGATACGGTCATAAAAGCCTGACTTAGGGTCGCCGCAATAACCCATCTGCAAGCGGTCAATAGTCTCATCAGTAATCCTGCGCTCATGAAGATATTCCCTGTCCTGCGGGCGAAGTGCCTTGTGCCACCGTCCGATTAAACGGGTCAACGCTTCTGCATGCTGAGTGTACGATGATGCCTTGACCCCTCCGTAGAACTCCTGCCCTAACTCACGGAATGCTTCTCCCCGGTCACCGTTATGCATTATCTCAGCGCACAGGGCTATAACGTCTCCGCCTTTGGTCTGGCTGAAGTCGTACCACCAATCCTCATGAACGATGAATGCGTCGGCCCGGTCAGTGCATCTCGTAGGCAGGGGACTTACGCAGCGGTCTCCATCATGGTATACTGGGAGGCCAAGAACGTCACGGCAATAGGACAGGACAGACCACTTTTCGCGTATCATTCTCGCGATGTCATTAGCAGAATTCTTCATATGTATTACTTGCTCCTTTCATGATTTTGCGCACCCCCCCGGCCTTATTGCACCGGGAGAATACTTGTCTCAAAACGTAATCTCGTCAGGGTCAAACGCTTTGAAGTCGTCTGCGAACTGGAAATCTTTAGCCGTCTGCTTTGACCGGGGCAAATCTTCTTCCGGAACTCCTGCTTCACGGCTGAACTCTTCGAACTCTATCTGCGCTGCATGCTCGGCATCCTTAGCGGCCTTGAACTGTGCAAGGGCTTTCTTTCCGGCTTCAGGCTTATAGAACTTGGGGCGGGGATAGTCGACACCGTTATATTCCTTGTGAGTAATCTCGATGATGCCAACGGTGTTAACCCAGTCAAGATAGTCTTCACTGCCTTCTGGGACGCTGAAGCACTCAGCCATTTTCGCAATCCATCCTGCAACCCAAGCCTGAGGAATTGAGTCGTCAACAACTATGTTATGGAGTAACGTAGCCTTCACGCCTGAAAGCTGAAGTGTGAACTGCCAGAGGGCTTTACCGTTCTTGCTGACGGCGTCAAAGTTGGCCTTGATGATTTTCGCGTAATAGACTCCATCAGGGATTGTGTGATTGTTCATGCTGCTATAAGACCACTTCGGCATAATACTTTTCTTCTCCTTTCATGATGAACTGATCCCACATGAAGAGCCGTGAGAGCTGATGAGCTGTATCATTACCCGGCCATGTAGGATTGTTGTCCTCGAGCTTTTCGAGTATTTCGGGGTCAATGTCAGTGAGTGCGGTGATGTCGCTGGCGGTGAAACCGTGTAACAGTCTGAAGAAGATATAAGCGTAGGAGAGTGTGTGAGCTTTGGTGTAGAAGACTGGTACGGGCTTGATGATGACATCGGTGGAATAGGGGCTATCAGCTGCCGGGAATATCATAGGGAGGTACTGATGAGCTAGGGAGTAGGCAATCCTATTGTAGGTATTGAGCAGAAGTGTAGTTTTGCCTGAGAGGAACATTGATATTGTAGGCTGACTGAGACCGACATTGTGAGCTAGGTGGGACTGTGAGATACTGCGTGCTTCCATGGCCATAGCCAGAATGGTGCGGATATTTTTTGCGGTGAAGGGTGGTAGTGGCCAGTGGTAGGTTTGAGCGTCAATGAAGTAGCTCTTGAGTGATGGAGCGGGGTATGATGATGCGTTTGTGGCGTGGGTATATAGTACGAGGGGGTTGTAGTGGAAGTTGGGGAGTGGGATTGTGAGCATAATATCATGACCTTTCGAGTAAGCTGCATAACTGACTGAAAGGTTGATATATGAGTTATGTGTTCATATTTGCTATTATCATGTGATGTTCAAGCAAGCCAACCACTGAGACCGGAATAGTTAGACAGCTGTGGCAACTCACAGACGGCCCGCAAAGATATTGCACAGACCGTTCCCGCAATCCCCCCAAAGGCCGCGTGATTTCAGCCATTCCCCCGCCGTATGATGACCCGTTCCGATTAGTGATGCCGTCTGAAGATGCAGACACTTCACGTTTACGCCCTCACCGACTCTGATACCCCCGACACCGCCGCACATAACGTCCCGGAATATCTTCCCCCTGTAACGCCGCATAAACGCATTCACATTCACGCCGCCCAGTTTCAGCCGTATCACCTGGTGCATGAGGTTGTAGCGTCTCCATTCATGAACGAGACCGCGCTTCATGATATATTCTTCCAGCTCATGAACGCCGCCGGAACTCTCAATATTCCCCGCAAGCCTCACGAGATAGGGACAAGTCAGCCAGAAACTAGTCGGGAAAACTTTCCTTCCCCATGGCCTGCACACCTGAACCTGAACATGGCCGAACCTGCAACGTATTTCCCGCGCAACAAAAACGGGAGATGCCTTCCGACACCCCCCGCTGAATATTCTTCCCGTCATCCCTAATAGTCTCTGCCGCCGTTCCTTCGCCTGACACCGCCGCGTCCCGAACGTGCAGAATTCCTCGTGTTAAGGTCGGTTATCTTAGCCTCGCTAGCCTTGAGGAAAGATGCCATTTTTTTCTCGAAACTGTCAGACTCTTCCGGGTTAGCCTCACGGTATTCCGACTGCATCTCGCGAAAATCCCTCATGCCCCGGTTCTCACGTGTTACGCTCCTGTAGTCTTTTGGCGGACGACCGTTAGTGTCCTGGGGCTGAACTGGTCTTCTAGGCGGCCTTGACGGTCTTTCGGGGGGAGTCTGCATCTGCTTGAGGGATAAGTCTATGCGCCCTTTCTCGTCTATCTTGATGACCTTTGCTTGTACTTTATCCTGCGCTTTCAGTACCGTGTTTATATCCTTCACGAACGAATACGACAGCTCCGAGATGTGTATCATACCCTTGCGGCCAGTCTTCGTTATTCTCACAAACGCCCCGTAAGGCATAATCTGCTCCACGGTGCAGTCAACAACTTCTCCTACTTCAACTCCGGCTGATGTGTTAAGCTCGGCCATGTGAAACTCTTGCTCCCCTGAATATAGATTTTGTTACTCCCAGCGCCACTCAGGTTTACCGCCCAATCCCAGACGGCGAATCAGGTACAGATATTTTGCCTTAAGCTGACGGCTTCCGGGTTTGTACCAGACCAAAAGAGTCCCTCGCTGTTTGTTCAACGCTAATTTTAACACGCCGCCCTCAACAATTGGCCCGTAACATGCAAGTATCACTTCACTGCGCAAAGTATCAGGACGCTTCTTCATGTATCTCAGGACGTTAGGCAGTTCAAGCGGGAGTGCCTGAGACTGTTTCAGCATACTTGATGTGCGGGGTGTCCTGAATAGTTTATGGCGGTGAGTCTTTATGTCTTCCTTCACGTAATGCTTGAGACGGTAATTCTTCGCCTTGACATCTTTCACCGTCATCTTTACATTCACAGCACGTACTCTCTTCCTGCAGCTCTCTGTAATTTCCTCAAAGTCATACGGCCTCGACACAGGGCAGGAAATCTCCGGCTTGACCCTCACAGTATCAACACGCTTAATCATGCTCACGGTCTGCGGAGGCTCAATGCTGAAATCATCAATCCTGTAAATGCTGACCTTGTGAGAAAATCTCCTCGCAAGGAAATCACGTAATCCCATTACCGCGCTCCTGTAGCAAGCAAATTCATAGCCTTCTCCAATCTCGCAAAAGGCTCAAGGATATTCATCGTCTCTGCTGCTTCTGTCAATGCCGCCGCTGTCTGCTGAATCTCTTCCGGCCTTATGCCACCCGGAAATTCTGCCCTGAATGGTGCTCCGTTAGTGTTCGCCTGAATGAGGAAGACTCCCGGGTCTGCTGTCGTCTCAATATGCCCTGCCGCCTCCAGTGGAACATGAGGTGATTCTTCAAGCAGGACGGACTTTATACGGCTGTAATTCCTCAAGGGCGCGAGTATGTCCGTGTCATTGCATATCCATAATTGCGGGTCAGTCTCCACAGCGTCAAGGAGGCTCTCCAGTATCAGCTTCTCTTTTGCGTACTTCCCGAAAGACTCGCCGTACAAGATTCTGCTGACCTGATCCGGCCTGAAGGGGTCTGTCCTCACAAAGTCAAGAGGAAATCCCTTCGCGTCAGTAACCAGAGCCGCACCCCTGATTTGACTCTCTGTCCCGTCTATGATGATGTATCCCAGCGCGTTGTTCGCCATGTGTATATATCCTCCACGTTAATGCAGTATCATAGCTCCGTACAAAGCCCGCACGGTAGCTTCGTAATCATCATCGTACACACCGATTATAATATTGAGGTCATCGCTTCCCTGCTCAATCATTCTCACCTTTATTCCGGCCTCAGCAATAGCGTTGAACATTTTTGCGAATATCCCCTTTACCGTCCCCATACCTTTGCCTACTACTGTAATGAGGGATAAATTTTTCTCCACTGTTATATCTTCAGGCTTTATTGCGTCATTGAGAGCGGCGAGTATTTCAGCGCGTTTGAGGTCAAACAGGGGGTTCTTCACGACAATCGAGAACCTGTATATCCCAGACATGTAGTGTTCGCAGGAGATATTGCGATCGGTGAAGATGGCGAAAACTTTTGTGCCTATACCCGTAAGCCTGTTGAGGCCGAATTTCTGTATATGTATGATACGGTAGTTGCGTTTCCCGGCAATGCAGGCGGCGACTCCGCGCTTGGAGTCCGGCGGGAGTTCTGCTGTTACGGATGTTCCCAAGTCGTCAGTGTCATTGATATTGCGGACGCTTATCGGGATGTCAATATTCTGCATGAGGAGTATAACGTCCTCGTGGAATATGTTGATGCCCATGTAGGTAAGCTGCTTGAGTTCCTCGTATGTTATCTGCCGTATGACTTCAGGATTGTCGACTATACCCGGGTCTGCGCTGTAGATTTTGGTGGTCTCACTCCATTTCTCACAGAGTGTAGCTTTCACGGCTCTTGCGACTATAGCGGCGGTGATGTCAGCTCCTCCTCTGGGGAACAGCTTTATGGTGTTTGCTCCTGCTGACCCGTAGAAGCCCGGTATCACGGCGTGCTCAGTATTGGCGAAAACTTTTTCAGCTGCGGCAAATGTTCTGTCGAGGTCAAGCGTACCGTCCTTCGAGAAGAATATGAAGTCAGCCGCGTCAATAAACTCCCAGCCGATATACTCCGCGAAGATTTTTGCCATGATATATTCGCCCCGGCTCACGACATAATCATTTCCCCTGCCGAAGAACAAGTTTTTCTTCAGGTTCATTATCTCAGCGTCAATATAGCAGTTCACCCCTATAGACCGTGTAATCCCTGTGAACCTGTCGCGTATCTTGGTCATCATCTCGTCGAAATTCTCACGGTTATTATAGCGGGCGTTCATGATGAACAGCATATCGGTAATCTTCATGTCCTCGCGTGATGCCGCGCCTGGTGCAGAGACGACGACAAATTTGCGGTCAGGGTTTGACATTACTATTTCTGCGGCCTTCTTTATCATTTCAGGAGTCGAGAAAGCCGCACTCCCGAACTTTGACACAATTACATCACTCATAACAGCTCACTTCCTTATGAAGTATATGAATGGGAAATATGTATAATTATAATCGTCAGGGCAAAAAAATACCCCCATATTTCAGGGGGCTTTGCGTCATCCTATCATTGCTCCGTACAGTGCTGTGATTGATTTCTCGTAGTCAGCCTCATCGACACCTATAATGATATTCATCTCGTCCGACCCCTGGTCAATCATGCGTATATTCACGCCAGCCTCAGCCAATGCGCCGAATATTTTTGCCGCTGTTCCTCTTGTGCTAATCATGCCCTCGCCAACGACAGCGATAACAGCAAGGTTCTTCTCAATCATGACGAAATCGGGCGATAACTCGTTCTTGAGTTCCCGTAGAATCTCCTCACGTTTTGCGTCAAAAGCTGACGAGCTGACCACAACGCTTATTGTGTCGATACCAGTCGGGCAATGCTCAAAGGGTATACTGTTCCGTGCGAAAATGTAGAGAAGCCTCGCGCCGAATCCTGTCTCACCGTTCATCTGGGACTTCTCGATACGGATTGACGTGAAGCCCTTGCGGCCTGCGATTCCTGTTACGGGACTGCGCTTTATGCCTTCCGGGATTGAGGCGGCAATGAGCGTTCCGGGGTCATCGGGGGAATTTGTGTTGCGTATGTTGATGGGTATACCTGCCTTCCTGACCGGGAAAACAGCGTCCTCATGAAGCACACTAGCACCCATGTATGACAGCTCGCGGAGTTCGTTGTAGGTTATATGTGTGATAGGCCGCGGGCGGTCGACGATTCTGGGGTCAGCACTGAGCATTCCTGATACATCGGTCCAGTTCTCGTAGATGTCAGACTGTGTTGACCGTGCAACGATTGAGCCTGTGATGTCGCTTCCTCCGCGTGAGAATGTCTTGATGCTGCCGTCCGGCATTGAGCCGTAGAAGCCGGGGATGACAGCGTGAGGAATGTCCCGGAGCTTTGCGTTAACGGCCATGAATGTGCGCTCGCCGTCAAAGTGTCCGTTGTCGTCAAAGAAGATGACTTCAGCCGCGTCAACAAACGTCCAGCCCAAGAACGAGGCAGTAATTTTCGCGTTTAGGTATTCCCCCCTGCTTGCGAGGTAATCTGCCGGGGGGTAACGCCTGAGTTCGTCCTCTATGCGCTCTATTTCCGCGCCAACGTCAAACGTTATACCGAGTCCTGAGACTATTTCAGCGTAACGTTCCTTAATTTTCGCCAGAGTCCCGGAATACTCATCGCCCTTAGCGAACTCACTGTAACAGCTGTAGAGCAGATCTGTAACCTTGATGTCGCTGGATGACCTTTTGCCCGGAGCTGAGACTACGACATACCGCCGTTCAGGATTGGACTTGATGATGTCTGCTACCTTGCGGATTTGGGATGCGTCCGCCAATGATGTACCGCCGAATTTCGCCGTGATTGTCCTGCTCACTGTAACTCTCCTGTCTTGTTGTAGTTGTATGCTGATGACGAGTGCATAGCCGCTGCCGTGATTATAGCGTCCGGCACTGGAAGGAACTTGTCCGAATGGAGGGGATATTCACACCCTGCGCCGATGTGGTAGAAGCAGCCTGTCTTGGCGATGATGTAGCTTCCGAAGTCCTCACTGATGAAGAGGGGCTTGCTGATGATGTCGACCCTAGAGTCCCCGAAAGTCTCACGGGCTGAACGTTCGCACATGGCCGTGATGTTGTCGTTATCGTTGACGATTCCCACGCATGAGTCGGTAATCTCGCACTCAGACTTTGCGCCGAATTTCGCTGAGACGTTAGCGCACACTTCCTCAAGCTGTCTGCACATGGCCGTGCGCTTTTCGAGTCCGTAAGTGCGTATAATCCCGGCCAATTCCGCCCGCCCGGCAAGTATGTTGTTGGCTGTCCCTGCGTGGAACATTCCGACGCTGACGACTCCGCCCGGTATCCTCAAGATTTCCGGGACAATGTAGGAGGCAACTTCTATGCTGTCTATGCCCTTGTCCCTTTGCGCACCGTGTGATGTCCTGCCGATTACCGAGACTTTCCACGTAGCACTTGCCGCGTAGAAATCCCCGTACTTTATCCCGACATGCCCGGCCGGGAGCGCAGGGTCAACATGGCATCCGAACACCGCCCCGACTCCCTCAAGGCAGCCCGCCGCAATCATCCTGTCAGCACCGCCGTCGCCCTCCTCGTTGGGCTGGAAGATGAATGTTGCTGACCCGGGAAGCTCGTCCTTGCGTGAACTGAGTATCATTGCCGCCCCCAATGCCCCCGTGATGTGTACGTCATGGCCGCAGGCGTGCATAATTCCGAGATTTTTGCTGACGAAATCGCACCCGGTAGCCTCCGTTACTGGCAATGCGTCAATGTCTGACCTTACAGCGCAGTGATTACCGGGCAAATTCCCGTCAACCCTAGCTATAATCCCGGTGCCTATCACCCGCCTGTGAGGAATCCCGGCCATGTCAAGATACTTCTCGATGAGTTCAGCCGTGTGAAATTCGTGGTCGCCGATTTCGGGTATCTGGTGGAACTCCTTGCGTATGTCGGTGAGCTTGTCCCGGAGCTTTTCGGCCTCGTCAAGAAAGTTTATCGTCATGTCTATATCTTCCTCAGTGATTCCTGAAGGGCTGTCTTGAGGGTAGTGTTGCTGTCCTTGTCCTTGATGACTCTTGCAGGACACCCGGCGACAACCTTTCCCGGCGCAACGTCCTCAATCACCACAGCTCCCGCCGCCACAACAGCCCCCGCTCCAATTCTCACGCCCTCGATGACGACCGCATTAGCCCCTACAAGAACGCCGTCCTCAACGACAACAGGTTTTGCCGACGCTGGCTCAATGACTCCGGCAAGCACCGCCCCCGCTCCGATGTGGCAGTTTTTGCCGACAGTAGCCCTTCCTCCGAGAACAGCTCCCATGTCTATCATTGTCCCCTCGCCTACAACCGCCCCAATGTTGAGTACTGCTCCCATCATAATGACTGCGTTTTTGCCGATTGATACGTTGTCCCGGATTATTGCGCCCGGTTCGATTCTTGCGGGAATGTCCTTGAGGTCGAGAAGGGGAATCGCGCTGTTACGTGCCGAGTTCTCAATCACAATGTCGGCTATCTTGTCCCGGTTAGCGTCAATCACTGGCTGAAGCTCCGTCCAGTCGCCGAAAATGACCTTGTCGCCAATCCCGAAAACTTTCGCGTTAGTCCCGGTGAAGTCGACGGGGGATTTCTCCTTGAGATAAATCTTGACGGGGGTAACCTTCTTCGCGTCAGCAATGAACCTGATGATTTCCTGCGCGTCCATGTCATTCACCCGCTATGTAGTCAGCCATACCGTAGAGTCCCGGCTTCTTCCCGATGAGCCATTTTGCCGCCGACAATGCCCCCTTCGCGAACAATGCCCGGTTCTTAGCGTCATGCCGGATTGTGATGGTCTCCAGCCCGTTGGAGAATATGACCTCATGAGTGCCGACTTCTGAGCCGTAACGCAGTGAGTGAATGCCGATCTCATTTGCGGGACGCTTCCCGTTCTCGTGCCTGCCAACGTTGAGGGTTGAGCCTTCTCTTGCTGACTGGACTCTTTTCGCGAGCATGAGTGCTGTGCCGCTGGGAACGTCTAGCTTCTGGTTGTGGTGAGCCTCTATCATTTCCACGTCGCAGTCCCCGAAAAGTTTTGCGACTCTCTCTGCTATGTCTGCTACGAGTGCCACGCCGACCGACATATTAGGCGAGATGAACACGGGGATTTTCCCGGAGGACTCACGGATTATCGCTGTCTCATCGTCTGTCTGTCCTGTTGACGCTATGAGGACGGGCAAATTCCGCCTGACGCAGTATGACGTTACGGCCTGAGTCGCTGTGTGGTGGCTGAAATCGATAACTATATCCGCGTCCCCGTTGAAGTCATCGAGAGCGTGATATTTCCCTTCCCCAGTAGCAAAAGCCACGTCAACCAGAGCCGCAACACTCTCACTCCCGGCCATGTCCGCGAGCATATGCCCCATTTTGCCGCCCGCGCCGTTGATGATAATCCTCATGGCTACAGAAGCCCCTGTTCCTTCATGAGTGAGTACAGCTTTTCACGGTGTCCGGCCTCCATCGGCACAAGCGGAAGCCTCAAGTAATCCTCACAGAATCCCATCGCTGACATAGCGGCCTTGGCGGGAATCGGGTTGGTCTCGCAGAAGAGCGCGTTGATGAGCGGAAGATACCTGCACTGCAATTCCGCCGCACCCTTAACGTCCCCGGCGAAGAAACGCTCGCATATCTCCATCGTCTGACGGGGGGCAGGGTTCGACAGCACCGAGATCACTCCCAGCCCGCCCATAGCGAGAATCGGCACAATCTGGTCGTCGTTGCCCGAATACACGTCCATCCTGTCGCCTATGAGCTGGAACGTCTCAACTATCTTGCTGATGTTGGAGTTCGCTTCCTTGATGCCCTGAATCATTGGGTGGTATGAGAGCTTCTCGTAGGTTGACGGCTCAATGTTTATGCCTGTTCTTGACGGGACGTTGTAGAGGATGATGGGTTTTGTTGACGAGTCTGCGATTGTCTCATACATTTTGACGAGTCCGCCCTGTGTCGTCTTGTTGTAGTACGGGGTAACGCAGAGCATAGCGTCCGCCCCGGCATCACAGCAGTACTTCGTGAGCTGGACAGCATAACGCGTGTCATTCGAGCCAGTTGCGGCAATTACAACGCACCTTCCTGCGATTCTGTCGACCGCGTACTTCACGACGGCTTTATGCTCGGTGTCGTCGAGGGTTGAGCCTTCACCGGTTGTGCCTGCGATTACGAGGGCGTTGATACCCTGCTCACACTGCCAGTCGATTAGCCGTCCGAAAGCGTCATAGTCGACACCCTGAGCGTTCATAGGGGTGATGAGGGCTGTTGCTACCCCGCGGAAAATGGGCTTGTCAGTCATAAGAATATCCTCCTTGTCATTATGCGCACAAAAAAGACCGCCCACCTTGTGAATGAGCGGCCCTTGTCGTATGCGTACTGATTGTGATTATCCGTCATTCACTAAGGCAAAACGACACAATCACGCTTTATCTTGAGTGATGACGCACGGAAAGACACAGCCACATACAGCGGCGAAAATTTTGCTGGCATGAAACTATGCTCCCTTCTGTGTTGTATGGAATAATCGCGGGAAATTGTAGCGGTGAAAATATATTCTGTCAACTTTGCGGTCATGAACGGAGGTTAATTTGACACAGCAAACTTTACGTGTTTTAATTACCCAACAATCCATATTATACGCAAGGAGATGCAATGCCATGAACAAGGCAGGCAAGTTGTTGTGCGCACTGTCTCTAGTTTTCTTGCTGACTGGGGCAGGATTTGCGGCGGACTACGTGTATGTTACTACAAACATGACGTGGGCGGAATTTTACGCGGGGGAAGTGGGAGCTTCGTCAGCTGATTTACTGTCAGCGGGGCTTGATGCTATAAGCTCGCCTACAGCAAGAGTCGCCGACAGGTTCACCCAGCTCACAAGCGAGTCTAATGACATCGGCGGAAGAGACATCACAGGGGTAAAAGACGTACAGGTGAGAATGCCTCAGGAAGTCTATGACACTTTGGCGGATAAGTCGCGCTACACTGTGAGCAGTACAGCATTTGACGAGTACAAAGAGATGAATGCTGACGGCTCATTCGGAAAAATGGTTACGGAGACTCAAAACGTTTCTGACGCTGTGATAACCGTATCAGCTCCTGGTACTTGGGGGAATTATGTCCTCGACATTCAGAGCGTTGACGTAACACTAGGCAGCGGTGATACCCGTTACTATCTCGGCGCGCTGATAGAGACTTCTGACGGCGAAATCTACGGCATGAGGCACAACAATAACCTCTGGTTCAACGCTAAGGATATGGCTTTGTCGGTGAAAGAGTTTGTCGAGCCTCACGGACTTTCACGCAGCTACAAATACACTTCCGACATGGCCGGGAAAACTATCACATCAATAACATACATGCTCAAAGACAGACCTGATGTTGTGCTGACCGGGCTGAATGTTTACCTCAAGGAGCAGACAAGCGCGGACGTGTCAGCTTCGGGAAATGTGAAGTCAGGAGCAAACATTCCTGTGAGTCTCACCTTCTCGAATGTCCCTGACGATGCAGGCTATTCACTGTCATCCGTAACATACATCCCTGAAGGAGGAAACCGCCGTAACAGACAGACTATCACAGCCTACACATATTCCGGCGGCACACTTACGCTCCCGGAGTGCAAAGCAGGAACTTACACAGCCACATTCACGAGCGGCGTTTACGCGGACATATCAGCAACTTTCACCGCAACAGACTATTACGCGACAGCAAACATGACCTGGGCGGAGTTCTACGCTGGCGAGACTGGTCAGCCATCCTCAGAGCTTCTCGCGGCCGGGCTTGACGCTGTCAGCACTCCTACTGTGGGACATCTCTCACGCTTCCCGCTTCTTTGGGGCGCAACTTCGCCAGACTATGACGGCACGGTGATTTCCGGCGAAAAGTCCGTGCAGGTGAGAATGACGGGGGATGTCTACAATTCTCTTGCCGACAAATCACGCTACACGTTCAGCGATGAGGCGTTCACCGAGTATAAGACAGTCAGCGCGGACGGCTCATTCGGGGCAATGTTGACTGAGACAGTGAAAGCGTCAGGCGCAAAAGTATCACTCGCAACGGGAGACTCGGCACGCTGGGGGCATTACGTCATCAGCGTATCAGGCGTGAGCATAGACATAGGCACAAGCGGAGACAAAATAGCCCGGAATTACCGCGGTGTTCTCCTTGAGACTTCCGACGGGAAAATCTACGGCATGAGGCACGACAATAACATCTGGAGCAACACTGATATAGCCTTCACCGTCAGCGAAAACTACACCGAGCCACACGGGCAGGGCGTGAAGAGATTCCACAAGTACACAAGCGACATGGCCGGGAAAACCATCACCAAGATTACCTACATGCTGGAAGGGCTTCCTGATGTCGTCATTGAGAGCCTCGACCTATACGTCAAGCCCATAACAAGCGCGAGCGTTAAGCCTGAGACTGTTTACCCCGCCGGAAGCAACGTGCCGGTGAAGTTCGTGTTCTCGGACGTGCCTGATGACGCGGGATATACTCTGTCGTCAGTCTCACAGGGCTCAGGGAGGAACAGCAAGGCCATAACCGATTACACATATGCTGACGGAGTCCTGACAATAGCCGGGAATCTCGAACCCGGGACGTACTCGGCAACCTTCACGAGTGGGAAATACGCGGACATCTCAGCGGCTGTGAACGTGATGAAGTTCGCCACAACCAATATGACATGGGCAGAGTTTTACGCGGGCGAGGTAGGAATTGCTTCTGCTGACTTGCTCACGGCAGGACTCGACGCAATATCATCACCGACAGCACGAGTCGCCAACCGTTTCACCCAGCTCACCAGCGAATCCAACGACATTGGCGGGCGCGACATCACCGGGGTGAAGGCGGTGCAGGTTGCGTTCACGACACAGGCGGCGTATCAGGCTCTCAGCAACGACTCCCGCTTCACGTTCACGGATGAAGTCTTCACGCAGTACAAGGCGGTGAACTCTGACGGCACATTCGGGACGATGGTTAGTGAGACAAAGACAATCGCAAGTGCTGACGTAACACTCTCCAGCGGTGCAAGCTCAACATGGGGAAGCTACATGCTCAACATCACCGGGCTTGAGGAACTCGTGATTTCCAGCGGGGACGAGAATTATTACCTAGGGGCTGTGCTTGAGACTTCTGACGGGGCGAAATACGGTCTCCGCCACAACAATAACCTCTGGTTCAGCGCAGGAACAGTAGCGGCAACAGTGAATGACAAGTACGCAGAGCCTCACGGGGTAACACGCGGCTACAAGTACACGGCAGCCCTCGAAGGAAAGACAGTAACGCGGATTACCTTCCTCCTCAAGAACCAGCCGAGCGCGGTCGTGAACTGCTCAGTCCTCCTAAAGAAGATGACCGACTCAACCGTAGCAGTATCATCTGACGTGAAAGCGGGCGTTAATGTCCCGGTATCCTTCACGTTCGGGAATCTCCCTGAAGGCGCAACCTACACACTGAAGGCGTTATATTCCGGGACAGGGCGCGGACATACCCCCATCACGGATTACACGTACACGGACGGGACTCTTGTGGTTGACGGGACTCTTCCGGCCGGACGCTATCAGGCCATTTTCGGGACGGATGACTACGCGGATATAGGCGTGGTGTTCGAGGTTGAGGACACGTACCACTACGCTACAACCGATATGACCTGGGCGGAGTTCTATGCGGGTGAACTTGGCGAGGCTTCCGCTGACCTGTATACTGCCGGGCTGGACGCAATATCTTCACCAACAGCGAGAGTCGCGACGAGATTCACACAGCTCACCAGCGAGTCCAACGACATCGGAGGAAGAAGCATCACAGGAGTCGCGGCGGTTCACGTGAGAATGAATGAGACGGTCTACCAGGCCATGAGCAATGACTCACGGTTCACGTTCACGGATGAGGCATTCACTGAGTACAAGGACGCTGACGCAGGCGGGTCATTCGGGGCTATGGTTACTGAGACCCACGTTCAGGAGGGCGCGAAGGTATCACTGACTTCACCGGGAACTTGGGGCGACTATCAGCTCTCAGTCTCAAGCATAGATGTAACAGTCTCAAGCGGCGATGAGTATTACTACCTCGGCGCAATCATAGAGACCTCGGACGGCAAACTTTACGCCATGCGCCACAACAATAACCTGTGGTTCAGCGCGAAGGATATTGCTTTGTCGACCGCTGAATTTGTCGAGCCTCACGGTGTATCACGCAACTATGCTTACACTTCCGACATGGAGGGCAAGACTGTCACCCGTATCACCTACATGCTGAAGGATTTACCTGATGAGATAGTGAGCTGTGATGTGTTCCTGAAGCTGAAGACCTCCGCGAGTGTCGCACCCAAATACGAGGACGGCTATCACGCTTTCATGGCCTGGACGAATCTGGAAGTCCCGCTCACGTTCACCAACATCCCGGCAAGCGCGGACTACAAGCTCTCAGGCGTAACATCCGGCACAGGCCGCAGCCGTAAGGCAGTCCCAGGATGCACGATGTCGGGCGATGTCCTCACGATTTCCGGCGATGTGGGCGAGGGTACGTACACGGCGACATTCACGGATGACACCTACGCGAACATCTCAGCGACAATCAGAGTGTACACGACCAGCGCAAACAGCAAGATCATATCAGCCGACAAGAACGCCGCGGGACTCTCATTCCTCCTCACACCAGCAGGAGTCAGCGACGCAACGGACGCGGTTCTCAGCGCGCAGAATTTCGCCAACGCCACAGATTATACGGTGATAGACAGCAACGACACAGCACCCTACACGGCTGGCGATAACCAGATTGCCGGGTCAGGCTTCACGCTGAATGTTGCGCTTAAGGACGTTCCTTCGGGCAAGCGGGGCATTCTCGGCTTCAGCCACATGTTCACGATTACCCCGGCCAGCATCGGCCAGAATGATTTTGCGGCCATGATGAGCAAAGTTACCGCGCTTCCTGATGTCGCTTACGGCTGGAGAGTCCCAACAGGTGAACAGCTCAGGGACATGGGGCTAATCATTGTGGGAGTTTACCCGGACGGAGTATCACGCGACATTACCGGGTACGTTTCGAGCGGGCTTCTTCCTTCTGACGGAGCAATAATGATGTCGTTCGGGACTGTTCTTGTTGACCGTGAATTTACCCCCTCCGAGGAAGGCAAAGTGTACGCTCTCTCGGACGAAGGCGAGGGTACTATGAGTGATGGTGCGTTTGACGGAAGACTTACAGCCACATGGTACGTGAGGACACCCGGCGGCAGTTCAGGCGGTGATGCGTACTCCGAAGACGTGAGGCCGACTCCGACTCCTGTATCACCAGACACAAGACCGACTCCGGCTCCCACATCGCCCGACAATACACCGATTCCTGCTCCTGTGTCCCCAGACAGGACTCCGGCTGTGAACACCGACACAGTAACACCTACAGCCCCGGCAGTAGCACTCACTGACACTAAGAAGGCTGATATTACGTCCGCACTCGGAAAGCTGTCCGCAAAAGTAACAGGCACAACAGAAGTAGCACAGCTCCCGGCAGCGGCTCTGATTGGGACTCAGTCAGCAACAAGCACAGACTCGGCGGTGTACCTTCCTGTTATCGAGGTCAGCGAGTCGAAAGTGTATGTATTCGGCGTATCACTGGACAAGTTTGCGGTGAATGAACCGATATACTGGCGGTCAAACGCTGTGGACAAGGTTACGGGAGATTTCCTGAGCGCGTCTGATGAGGAGGAAGCGGTGATCTTCATGGACGACAGCGGCGAGGAAGTCAGCACAGTCCCGGCGAACAAGCACGTGAATGTTGCGGCGTATCTTGAGACGGGCAGGACGTATTTCCCGGAAGTTACGACTACAGCGGAACAGGCCGAAAATCCTGGGTTGGTCGGCTCGTCAGGCAGCGGATGCAACGCGGGAATGTCAGCAATAATTCTCGGACTGGCATTCGTTCTCATGAGGAAAAAGTAGCACATAAAAGTTTTACGCGCAGATTTCGTGAAAGGAGTCTCCCCTTGATTGCGGGGGCTTCTTTTTTTGCTGACTGAGTATATAAATTCGGAGGAAAAAATTTGTGTGAGGGCATAACAAAAAGACAAAGATTTATGCTATAATCTATTTATCGAATATTTAGCGCACATAATCGTGCATAGCATTTTCTTTGTCCTGTAAGAATTATATCACAAGACAAGTAAAGCGTGAATTGGTTATGTGCAAAATTTCCTCAAAATCCGCGAAAAATTATCGTTGAGAGTGTGCGGTGAGAGTCCGTACAAGGGAGCTGAGTGCATGATAGGCGGGCATTCAGGAAGAAAAAACATAGGGAGGAAAATAGCAATGAAGAAAGCACGTAAAGGCTTCACGCTCGTGGAACTGTTAATCGTTGTGGCGATTCTGGCGATACTGTCAGCAACAATGATGGTATCAATGAGCGGAGTAACAGCAAAAGCAAAGGCTTCATCAATAGCGGCAAATCTGGATGCGTGCCGTGCGGCGGCGATTCTGTACTATGCAAAACACGGAGACGAACAGGGTTTTGCTGACACAACTACAACAACTATGCTGGAAGCAGAACTGTCCATGTGGTCAGAAATGAAAGGCAAGGCGAATACAGAGGGTTCAACTGATGGCGATACCATTTACTACATTGCAGGAACTACTAGTGCAACAAGTGCTCCTGACAAGTGGGCAGTCAAAGTAGATTTCAGCAATGACCCCGAAGCAGATGCTATAGCCAAAGCACTCAAGAACATAAAGGGATATTCAAGCATTACTACTACAGCTTTTGCGGGAGATGGTGTATTTGACTTTTTGGGGGCGACTCCGGCATATGCTGCTGATGCAACTGTAACGAGTACTACGAGCTTATGCATGACTCTCATCACGGGCAAAATCACAGTTCTTACAGCTAGCGATACCTCCACTTTCACAGAAGATTCGGCATCGGCAACTGAAGAGACGACAAACACCAACACTACCACCTCAACCAACACTATACCAACAGGAGCACCCGACCAGCCCGCAGCCTAACCCCACACGATAAAAGCAGCCAACAAAACCTATGCGCAAGGAGAGTCCCCCAACGCCTATTACGGGGACTCTCTTCTCTTATTTCACGGACTCTTGCGCCGACAGTCAATCACAACTATACTCACAGCAAATTCCACGAAAGGATTGATACTCTAATCTATGCTTCAGACAATAAACCCCTTCCTCGTAACCGGGCTTCTCTTCTTCCTGAGCCTTGTAGCCGGATCACTCTCCGAGAAAATCAAAGTCCCCGCCCTGATTCTCTTTCTGGGAATCGGAATGCTCGCAGGTGTTGACGGTCCCGGCGGCCTCAACTTCTCTGACGCTAACGCCGCAAACAGCGTAGGCACATTCGCCCTGGCATTCATACTGTTCTCCGGCGGCTTCCAGACCAAATGGAGCGACATCAAGCCCATCGTTACTCAGGGAGTCGTACTCTCAACACTGGGAGTCCTCATCACCGCTGTGGCAATGGCTGTACCTATAGCGTTTCTTCCGCAGTTCACCTACAAGGACGCTTTCCTTCTCGGCGCAATCGTGTCATCAACAGACGCGGCGGCGGTCTTCTCGATATTGCGCACGCAGAAAGTCGGTCTCAGAGGCTCGCTAAGACCCCTTCTTGAGTTCGAGTCAGGAAGCAATGACCCGATGGCAGTCTTCCTCACGATTACCGCTATAACTTGGCTGTCATCTCCCGAAGTCCCTGTGAATGAGCTTGCCGTAAAGTTCGTGGTTCAGATGACGGCGGGCGGCGCAATGGGCTATGTCATGGGGCGTTTCTCCTGCTGGGCAATACAGAGGCTCAGAGTCGCGAACGAGGCGTTATACCCGGTCTGGGGAATATCTATCGTCATGGCTACGTTCGGGCTGACTGAGACTGTCTACGGCAACGGCTATCTTGCGGTCTACGTCTGCGGTATAGTCATGGGCGGCGGCGATTTCCTCTACAAGTACAGCCTCCAGAGATTTCACGAGGGCTTCGCGTGGCTCATGCAGATTATCATGTTCTTGGTACTGGGACTGCTGGTTACTCCGTCTGAAGTCGCTAACATGTCCGTCATGAGCATGGGCTTCTTGATTTCCTTCTGCCTTATGTTTGTGGCAAGGCCGATTGCTGTGTTCATCGGTATGATGTTCAGCCGCTCAAATTGGCGCGAAAAGCTGTTCGTCTCGTGGACTGGTCTGCGCGGAGCAGTGCCTATCATCCTTGCTACATATCCCCTGACAGAAGGACACCCTCAGGCAAGGTACATGTTCAACGTGATATTCTTCGTTGTCCTAACGTCAGTAATGATACAGGGGAAGACCCTTGCGTGGTTCGCGAGATTTCTGGGGATTGACGCGGCTGTGAGAGAGGCTAAAACGTGGACGCTGAACTTCGACATCACTCCTGCTTCCGGGACTGATGAGACTCGCGAGGTAGACCTGCCTGATGACGCGGCTGTTATAGGGCGGGCGGTCAAGGATCTGCGCTTCCCTGACGGCGTAACAATACTCCTCATTAACCGAGGGGAAAAATACCTCATACCCAAGGGCGGGACGGTTCTTGAACGTGATGATACCCTTCTGATTTTCGGGGACAGGGCAAAGCTCTTCGATGTAGCGCAGAAACTCACCATGCCTGCGGAAAAAGACGCTTGATTTTGCGCGTGGGTGCTGTAATATTGCATGTACACAGAAAATCTTGCACATCAGGAGACATTCACCCATGAACAAAGAATACGCGATAAATTTCATCAGGGACTTATTCACACTCCGTACTGTATGGATTGACAGGGGCGGCGGGAAATGGGCGGTCAAGAAACGCTTTCACCCGTTATTGCGCTCGGCCTTCTGGGTGCTTGCCGTCATAGTAGGCGCGGGGATATATTCAGGCATCAACAGCCCGGAAAAGTCCGAGGCAGTAGCAGAACCTAAGCAGCAGGTCATAGCCTCACTCCCTGAACCTGAAGAGAGCCATCCGCCCGTACAGCGCGAGTTAGTGATACCCCTCAAAGCATCGTCAAAGCGCGGAGAAATAGTCCTGCCGTCAGAAGCTAATCCTGAGACTGACAGACTCATAGCACCGTCAGCAAACCTGAAGCCGGAAATACAGCCTGCCCCTGTCCCGAAAATTTCAGGCGGCGGGAAATACAGCGTCGACGTGAACAAGTCCACATACACACTGACGCTCTACAGGGACGGCGAAATAGTGAAGGAATATCCCATAGCAGTCGGCAAAAACCCCGGCGACAAACAGAGAATAGGCGACCACAGAACACCCACGGGCAATTTCAGGGTGGTCTCAATCGAGAATGCTTCTGCTTGGTCTCACGATTTCAGAGATGGCAAGGGGAAAATCAAAGGTGCTTACGGGCCGTGGTTCCTGAGACTTGACGCTAAGGGCTGGAAGGGAATCGGCATTCACGGGACTCATGACCCCGATTCTCGCGGGACTATGGCGACTGAGGGATGTATACGTCTCAGCAATGAGGACATCGCCGAGCTAAGGCAGTATGCGTATAAGAACATGCCGGTAACAATAAGGGAGAATTAATCATGCTGAAGTGCGGAATAATAGGTCTGCCTCTGTCGGGCAAGTCAACAGTCTTCAACGTAATCACACGCGCAGGAGCTGAGGTGAAGCCCTATGCGTCAGGGAAAACTGAGCCTAACCGGGCATTGGTGAATGTGCCGGATGAACGCTTTGACAGGCTGGTAGAAATCTTCAAGCCTAAGAGTGAGAAGCCTGCTGATGTTGAGTTTGTTGACCTTGCCGGGCTGTCGCGCGATGCTGGGAAAGGCGCGGGGCTGGGGAACTCTTTCCTGTCGTTTGTGTCGGAGTCTGACGCTCTGCTTCATGTGGTTCGTGTCTTCGGGAATGACTCAGTGCCTCACCCGGAGGACAGCATTGACCCTCTGAGGGATTACAGGATTGTTGAAGCGGAATTGATTTACCGGGACTTGGGGGTAATCACGAACAGGCTCTCACGTCTTGAGGAGAAGAAAGCCAAGAAGAAGCTAACGCCCCAGGAGTCAGCCGAGCTTGAGCTGATACAGGAGCTTGAAGCGCACATGATGGACGAGAAGCCATTACGCGATTTCCCGCTGAACGATGAGCAGAAGCGCATGTTGTCGGGGTATGCGTTCCTGACGCTGAAACCTGAGCTTGTCGTGCTGAATCTCGATGACACGCAGACGGGGAATGTCCCGGAGATTGAGCCGCTTATGGCCGAGCTTGAGTCGCGCGGGATGAAGGCAGTGCGTGTTTACGGGGCGACTGAGATGGAGCTTGAGCAGCTTGACCCGGAAGACCGTGAAGAGTTCATGCGTGATTTGTCGGTTGATGAGCCGGGCCGGGAGAGACTCATTCACGAGGCATATAGGCTCTTGGGGCTGATCTCGTTCTTCACGTCAGGCAGTGATGAGGTCAGAGCATGGACACTCAAGGCCGGAAGCAGTGCTGTTGACGCGGCCGGGACTATACACAGCGATTTGGCGCGTGGGTTCATCCGGGCGCAGGTTGTGGCTTATGATGATTTCATCGCGAACAACGCCAGCATAGCACAGTGCCGTGAGAAGGGAGTCCTGCGTCTTGAGGGGAAAGAGTACACCGTGAAGGACGGCGACATGATAGAGATTCGCTTCAACGTGTAAGAGACTGCCCCCCGGTTGCGACATGGCCGGGGGTATTTTTGTGCCTAGACGATGTATTTCTTGAGGACTGGAATGTGATTGAGGATTGCTGAAATGGTGAACGAAATCACGAACACTATCACGGAAATTACCGGGATTGAGATTACCGGGCTGAACGCCAGA
>JAFSRQ010000136.1 GCA_017446055.1 Synergistaceae bacterium
CGTAGATTTTGCTGACTTTGGGATTGCGGGCGATGTATTTGGCGATTACGTGTTCGCGTCCGCCTCCGCCGATTATGAGTATGTTCATGTGATTACCTACTTTCTTTAGGGTTATGAAAGACCTAACATTTTTTCTGCTTCATCAGCCGGGATAAATTCATGACAGTCTTTATCCTGTTCAATTTCCGCCAGCATCTGCAAGTCAAATTCATCTGGTTCTGCTTCTGGTATGCTATCCAAGTCTGATGAAATGAGTTCATGCTCAGACAGTTTTGCTTTGCCTGTATCTATTTCAGCGGTAACTTTCCTCAAGTACTCGATATTTGAGGGTGAATAGAACAGGTCTTCACTCAGTACCAACGGTTCATGCTTCATTGCGTTGTCTTTCATTGCTTGCTGTCTATTTGTCATCAAATATCCGTTTAATAAAGCCTCCCAGAAGTAAGTCTGTTGAGGTTAAGTCTCTATGTGGCTGTCCTTTGTGCCCTTCTTCTGCTTTAGCCTGCAACTTTTTCTCTAACTCTTCACGCGCCTTGCGTTCCTGAGCTAATGTTGTCCGCAGATTATAAGCTTCAGATTGTGCCCTGTGTTTCTCGTCCGCTTCAGCCTGACACTTGCGCTCTAACTCCTTACGCGCTTTACGTTCCTTCTCCAATGACACACGCAGATTCTCGGCCTCCTCTTGAGCTTTACGTCTATCCACAGTCTCAGACCCTATTGTACGCTCTGCCTGTTCACGCGCCCCCTGTGCTTGCTGTAATTCTGCCCTCAGACGTTCAACTTCAGTTTTTGCTTTCTGCTTTTCGTCAGCCTCAGCCTGAAACTTGCGCTCTAACTCCTCACGCGCTTTCCGTTCCTTCTCCAATTCCGCCCGCAGATTCTCAGCCTCACTCTGAGCTTTCTTCCTCGCCTCAGTCTCAGTCTCAAGTTTGCGTTCCAGCTCCTCACGTGCCTTGCGCTCACTCTGAGAAATTTCCTCAGCCTTACGCAAAGCCTCCTTCAACTGTTCTCTCTCCTTGAAGATACTAAGCATCTTCGCCCTCTGCCTCCTCACATATCTACGGATAAAAGGAAGTGTAGCAGTCAGCAGAACCGCTACGATAACTTCCTCCCAATACTTCACGAATATATCAGCCAGGAATCCCACAATATGCCCTCCCTATTGGCCGTCCTTCATTGCTCTGAACTTCCGGGCCGCCTCATCCTGCGCCAGCTTTATCTGCCTCGGTGAAAGCCTCTCAGTCAGCCTCAGAATATAGTCCTGATGCAACGCCGTAATGTTGAACCCGCAAAGCCTCGCTGCCTCGAACCAGTAATACGCCTTCAACGGGTTATCCTCAGCCTTGTTGTACAGCACAGCAAGATGATACTGTGCGCGTTAGGGTTGCCCTGTTCCGCCGCTTTCGTGTACCAGTAGATGGCCTTCCAGTAATCTTTTGCTACACCGTTCCCGCTCTCGTAGTACGTTCCCATAACGTTTGGGGCTTTAGGGTCTCCGCGTTCAGCCTTCTCCGCATTCTTGAGCTGAGTCGCGCCCAAAGTCTTGCGTTCCTTTGGACTGAGGCCGTACTTCCTGCTGTCATGCACACCGTGAGTGTCTTCAAGGCTGTAATCTGTTTCCTGGACATTACTGCTGAGGGATGAATACGCTTCTTCCGCCGGGATTTTGCCTTCTGTTACTAGCCTCCTGAAGTACGCGCTCACTGCATCGTTCAGCACCGTCATTGTGTCAGCACTCAGAGCATTAGCAGCACGTGAAAGCATGTCCAGCAATTTACCGTCAACCGTTATGTTCATGCGTCATTCTCCTTTCTTGTGTCTATCACTGTCCATTCTGGAAGCCATATATTCGTATCCTCAATTCGCCTTTCACCAATCCATTTTGACGGAGCGCATATGATTTTTCGGGGACTGTCGGACAAATAGCTTCCCCACCAGCTTAGTGTAGAGTTTGCGATGATGAAGTGCCTGCATGAATACATCAGCCTCAATTCCTCATAGTCAGGGTTGCTCAGGTCAACATATCTCACGTCATGGCCGGGAAATTTCCAGTTCTCATTGAGCCAGCAAATATCTTCGTGAGTGTTGGAGAAGAAGCAGAACACCGGGTGCGATACTCTGCCGGCAATATTCTTCATGGCCTCAGCGTAATATTCATACCCGCAGACATTCCCGAAATCCAGCGTGAGATAATCCCCCCGCCTCACATGAACACAGACGCTCTCACACCCGGAAAGCTCACGAATCATTGCGGCGTTCTCTGGTGATGGAGGCACTGACACTTTCAGCTCATCACATATAACAGCGTCATAGTCCCGGAAATATTTTTGCGACTGAAAGAGTCCGTTCACTGTGATATTCTCACCGCCGTAATTGGGACTCATTACTCCCGGCTCGTACCTGTCATAATCCGTGAGGTATATGTATTTCCCGGTGAAGAAGTCCCGGCCATGTCCGCGAATTTTGTTGACGAGGCTGTGAATTTTCCGCGCAAAGTAAAACTCTGAGTGTGCTTTAAGTTCTTGCGAGTATGTCATCATCTGCACATCTTCAGGGAGACTCAGCTTGTCCAGCGAGTAACTCCTGCCGAAATCATCATCCCGCAGGAAACGCCGGGAAATCCTAAGCCCCGTACACTTCCTCAGCGCAAGAGACCGCGCAAAAGCATACTGGAACATCTGATTTCCCAGTCCGCCGGACAACAGCAGGGTAATCATTAGTGGTGGAACAATCTCCTGCCCGTCATCACCATAGCCATACCGTAATCATCGCAAGCCTTGATCACCAAGTCATCACGTATTGACCCGCCCGGCTGTGCGACGAACTTCACCCCGCTCAATCTCGCCCTCTCTATGCTGTCAGGGAACGGGAAGAACGCATCACTCCCAAGACTCGCACCCGCATTCCGTGAGATGAACTCTCTCTTTTCGTCAACGCTCAGGAAATCTCCCGTCAACATGCTGCTTATTGCGTTGTCGCGCTCAGGTTTGCCCAAGTCATCACGGAACTCAAGCTCAAGCACCTTCGGATGTTCACGCAGAAGCCTCAAGTCCGCCTTATCACACGCCAGCTTCACACAATGAAGCCTCGACTGCTGGCCAGCACCTACCCCCAATGTCTGACCGTCCTTCGTTACGCAGACTGAGTTTGACTGAGTATATTTCAGCGTGATTAATGCGAGTGTCAGGTCTCTTCTTGCTGACTGGGGAATGTCTTTGCTGACCGTAACGGGAGCGTCGAATTTAGCCGGGTCAATTACGGGGGCTGTGTTGCGTCCCTGCTCAAACGTTATCCCGAAGATGTCGCGTGTCTCTGTCGACTCAGGCTCGTAATCTGGGTCAATCTTGACGACCGCGTAGCCTCCTTTGCGCTTGGACTTGAGGATTTCGAGTGCTTCGGGAGTGTAGCCGGGCGCGATGATCCCGTCTGAGACCTCGTGCTTGATGAATGACGCTGTGATTTCGTCGCAGGTATCACTAAGTGCTATCCAGTCCCCGAATGATGACAGGCGGTCAGTCCCTCTTGCGCGGGCATATGCGCAGGCAAGGGGCGAGTCATTGACGCTGAGATTCTGGTCAACGAAGAACACCTTGCGCTCCGTGTCAGTGAGGGGGAGTCCTAACGCTGCTCCTGCCGGGCTTACGTGCTTGAAGGATGCCGCCGCCGGGAGATTCAGCGAGGCTTTGAGTTCGCGTACCAGCTGCCACGAGTTGAGAGCGTCAAGAAAGTTGATGTAGCCCGGGCGACCGTTGAGGATTTCGAGAGGGAGAGGTGAGTCGTCCCTCATGAAGATTCTTGCGGGGGTCTGGTTGGGATTGGTGCCGTATTTGAGTGAGTATTCGTTCATCGTTCGTGCTGTTACAGAAGACTTATGAGAAGTTATCAGCTAACTTTTCTGCTCCCTTGCTCGTTCATCGCGTCCGCTTTCACGGTGATACTGCTACTCACGTTTGGTGTAACGCTCCAGAGCCTTAATTTCCCCGCTAACTTACGGGTACATGCTTATATTCAGCACAAGAGCGGAAATTATAGCACATACGTTAGCCGGGATTATGTCTGTCTGTAACGGTTTTCGCCTACCTTTCTTTGTGAGTTGTTGTAGCTTGTTACTAGCTGTTAGTTAGCCTCCTGCGTGTTATACAGCTTGTCCCTGAAGTTTTCGCCGTCATAATACCTGACGTACAGCGCGACCCGGTAATCCTCGCCTAGGTCAGACCACAGAGTCCCGGCAAACTCTTCCACGTCATCAATGATATTCACTTCGCGGGGTTCACCTGTGAAAGACGGCAGGACTTCTCCGGGCTTGACATCATGATTGTACGTGTGAATGAGTCTGCCCTTGCCCGGTATGTAGTCATACTCGTAGAAATATCTTCCGTCCCTCTTGAGGATGCTCTGCCTGTAGCCTGAAGGTGTCATTATCGCGCTGATTCTCGGAGTGTAGTGCGGCGCGTCAGGCTCATATGTCCGTGTCCTAAGCGCACCCTCAAACGTTCCGCCGTACCTGAGAGCGTTATATATTATGTCAGTCTGGTCTCCGTTCGTTACTATCACACTGTCATCAAGAATCTTCAGCGGCGTGTAAAGTATCAGAGACGGGTCAAAATCTTTATCCTCTTTCGTGAGCTTGATTACCAGATTGTTGCCGGAACGCTCAAACCTCCGGGCCTTGCTTGTCGCGCTACGTCCCATGATGAAATACGCAAGCATTTTCCCGCCTGAAGGTGTCATGCCGACAATTATCCCCCGGCCTGCGTACTTGTGAGGCTCCGGGAAAACGTGAGGCTTCATCTTGCGGCAGACTTCCTCGACTGACTGAGGCAGCAGCACCCATTCAGCCTGCTCCATGACTCTCCGCTGCAACACTTCCGGCGTATCATTGGGGAGAACGTCAACGGCTTTCTGCGCGATGATCTCTCCTCCGTCAGGAATCTCGTTCACGTAATGCACAGTAGCTCCCGTAACTTTCACGCCTGCTTTCAGGACTACCTCATGAACCTTGAGACCGTAATAGCCCTTGCCGCAGAACGACGGAATGAGCGAGGGGTGAACGTTTACGATTGGCACTTTCACGGTGTCGATGAACTCCGCGCTGAGTATCTTCATGTAGCCGGCAAGAACGATAATATCCGGCCTGACTTCAGCGAGAACCGGGAGAATTTCGTCCTCATTTTTTGCGACTGCTGACGGAATCCCGGCTTCCTCGGCGCGTTTCAGGGCATAAGCGTCCTCACGGCTGGAAATCACATGAGCGATTTTCCCCGATGACAGCACCCCGTTGTTCTGAGCGTCAATGAGTGCCTGAAGGTTAGTCCCTCCTCCTGACACTAACACAGCTATCTTCAGCATAACAACAATCCTCCTTCACCTGTAACAATCTCGCCCGCCACACATGCCCCGTCCACAGACCTCACCACGTAATCAGCCTCATCACGTCCAACAATCAGCATCATTCCCGCGCCCATGTTGAAGACGTGGTACATCTCCTCTCGCGGAATGTCGCCTGTCCTCATGATGAGGTCGAATATTGGCGGGACTCTTATGGCTGACAGGTCGATTTTCGCGGACAGTCCTCCGGGCAGCGCGCGGGGTATGTTCTCCCAGAAGCCGCCCCCCGTAATGTGAGCAATAGACTTCACACGGGACATCATCGGCAGCACGTCCTTCACGTAAATCCGGGTCGGTGTCAGTAATTCCTCGCCGAGTGTCCGCCCAAGCTCCGGGACATACTCCTTCATGTCATGGCCGGAAAACACCTTCCTCACCAGCGAGAAACCGTTTGAGTGTACTCCCGATGACGGAAGAGCGATAATCACATCACCCGCCTTCACATTCGCGGGGTCAAGTATCTCGTCATGCTCAACAACTCCCACGCAGAACCCGGCGATGTCGTACTCATCTTCAGGGTAGAAGCCGGGCATCTCTGCTGTCTCACCGCCGATTAACGCGCACCCTGCCTGCACGCATCCTTCCGCCACGCCCGAAACGATTTCAGCGACCCTCTCAGGAATATTCTTGCCTACAGCGACATAGTCCAGGAAGAACAGAGGAGTAGCCCCGCAGCACAGTACATCGTTCGCGCACATGGCCACGCAGTCAATCCCGACCGTGTCATGAACATTCATCGTGAACGCAATCTTGAGCTTAGTGCCGACTCCGTCAGTCCCGGATACCAGAACAGGCCGCCTCATTCCCGCAGGAAGCTCGAACATTCCCCCGAAGCCGCCGAGCCCGCCAATCACGCCGGGAGTCAGAGTCCTTGCTACGTGTTCACGCATGAGCCTGACCGCGTCATACCCTGCCTGAACGTTTACGCCTGAATCCCTGTAGCTGTTACTGGCTGAATCTCGCTCTGATTTCGTCATCCTTCTTCACCACGCCTTCCGACATTTTCGCGGCCTCATCATCGAGTCTCACCGCTAAATCATCATCATCAACCGCAAGTATCCTCCCTGCGAGCCAGCCTGCATTAGCACCGCCGTCAATGGCGACACACGCAACCGGGACACCGGGCGGCATCTGCACAGTAGACAGAAGCGCGTCCATTCCGCCGAGGTCCGCTGACTTCACCGGGACTCCGATTACCGGGACTCTCGTGTGTGCGGCAATGACTCCTGCAAGGGCGGCTGACTTACCCGCAATGGCCACGATTACCCCGAAGCCGTTTGCGCGGGCATGGGCGGCAAATTCGCGGGCAATATCGGGAGTCCTGTGGGCGGAAATCACACGGACTTCACGCGGTATATTGAGACGGTCGAGGACTGACACGCATTTTTCGGCAACGGGCAAATCTGAGTCTGAGCCGAGAATTATTGCGGCTTTCTTCATGATTTCGCGCTCACTTTCACGGTCGGTATCTTGCTGAGTTTCGAGAATGCTGACAGAGGCAATGTAGGAGTGCCTTTGAGGTCTGCTGACAGGGGAGCTTCTGAGGCGGTCATGTTCTCCTTCACGATAATATCCCACAGCTCTTTGCGCCAGATTTGTGTTGACTGGGGAGCGGTAATGCCCAGCCTCACGACATCGCCGCGGACATCTATCACCATAATCTCAATGTCTGTGCCTATCTGTATGCTTTCGTTGACCCTTCTGCTTAACACTAACATTATTCCCCGCCTCCGTTCTGTGCTGAAGCCTTCATCTTTTCGCGGACATCTTCAGGGAACACCACGTGCCTTATCGGGTACTCCTCATTGAGCGCGATTACCTGGACGGCTTTGTGTGTCTTGAGGTTTATGATGATGGGGGCACGGAGATTTGCGGTCATGTTCCACGGGGCTGACTGTGGAATCGATACGACTATGAGAAGTGCTAGGTCTGACGGGTTAGTTCCGCCGATCAGAGTCAGCTCGTCTTCCGGGATTCTCGCGTTGTAGTCGGGCTGTACTGCATCGGGTGATGTTACCGGGAGGGCAAGGTCGGGGTCATCGAGAGACTGAAGCCACTTCACCGCGCTGTTATCGCTGCCGACAAGTATCCATTCGTGATTTGTCTCGAAGGCCGGTATTCCGCGGGGGAACAACAATACTTCCTCCGATGAATATGAGACTTCCCCAAAACGCTGGGTGTCAAATTTCATGTATGACATAGTATCTGCTGCCTTTCACTTGATGGAAATTTTCGCGCATAATGATAGCATGTTGCCTAGACTGTAACATTGCTAACTTTCGGAATTGTTGCTAAACTGACTGGCTATTATGGAGCAGGATTTATTCAGCTGGCTTAACTCACAGAAAGATTCTCGTAACACAGGGCTGTTGGTCGCCCCGTTGATTCCTGAGCGGCAGGAAGATAATCCTGTGTCCCATGAAGGGATTTCCCCATCGCAAAATGAGCCTAGCACACCAGACTTGCACGCTGAGATAGCGCAGTACGTACACGAAAGCAACAAGACATACCCGGAGCATCAAGAGGCCATTCACGGAGACATATACGCCGTCCCGGAGTCGCACGCCGGGATAGCGCAGTACGTACACGAAAGCAACAAGACATACCCGGAGCATCAAGAGGCCATTCACGGAGACATATACGCCGTCCCAGCATCGCCAGCCGGGATAGCGCAGTACGTACACGAAAGCAACAAGACATACTCAGAGCCTCAAGAGGTCATTCACGGAAATACATACGCCGTCCCCGATTCGCCCGATGAGATAGTGCAGTACGTCCCAGAAAGCGAACAGTCAGACACGGAAGCGTACCCGGAGCCTCAAGCTGTCATACACGGAAATACATACACCGCCCCTGAGTCGCCCGCCGGGGTAACGCAGTACGTACACGAAAACAGCAAGGCAGACACGGAAGCGTACCCTGAGCCTCAAGCGGTCATTCACGAAAACACATACACCGCCCCTGAGTCGCCCGCCGGGGTAACGCAGTACGTCCCAGAAAACGAATACGCTGACTCTGACGAAATCCCCCAAGACCACGAGTGGCAGGAACGCGCAACAGGCTTCACCCTGAGTCTTGACGAACCCCCGCCGGAATTGTGGACGCACATCAATGATGATGACCCCGAACCGGATTACGAGCCGACCGACAGCCTTCAGGGAGCGGCCTATGTCCAGATTCACGGGCGCAACTTCACCGAGCGTCTGCACAACACACTCCGTCACAGGAAGGAAAGAGCCGAAGAACGCGCACAGTCTGAGAATGACACAGACCCTTCCAGCCCATTCAGGCAGATGGCAGTGATACTTTGCGGGACTCTCATTATCGCGCTGGGATTCGCCTGCCTTGCGCTGTGGTTTGTGGGACGTGAGACACCTGACGGCATGAAGTCCCGTGCAGAGTCTCTCACTGAGGCGGGGAAATTCGACGAGGCCGCAGAAATCTACAGGCGTGCGCACAGGCGTTATCCCAATGACCCGGAGATTCTCGCGGGACTCTCTGACACGTCGCAGAAACTCGGCCATGTCCAGACCGCAAAGACCGCTCATGACGAATATATACGCCTGACCTCACCCGACACTCAGCCACCAGCGCAGGAGACCGCCACGACTCCCAAGCCCGAACCAGAGACTCCCAGCAGGCCCGCCCCCGTCAGCCTTATCCTGAACGAGAAGCCTCTGACGTTTGACGAGTGCATGAGCGAGGCCAACCACGCCTACAATATAGGTATGTACACGAGGGCACTGGAATATTTTTCCCGCGCAATGAAGCTCAACAGCCGGGATTTGCGGCCATATATCGGGCTGTCAGCAAGCTACAGGATGAAGGGCTGGTACGTCGACAGCATGCACATTCTCGACGAGGCTAGACGGATATTAGGAAGGAGTCCCGCTCTCGATATGGAGACATATTTTCTGCGGGAAGCCAAATAACACAGGAGGGTAAAACATGGTACACGAGAACGTAACACGCGCAAACGAAATCATCGGCAATGACTTGGTGAAGGCACTCAAACGCAGGGGCTTCGGTGCTGAATACGTCGCGACAGGTGAGCAGGCACTTGCACGAGTCCTCGAAATTATCCCGGCTGATGCTACAGTAGGAATCCCTGGAACAATCACAGTCAGGGACATCGGAGCATTGGACGCGCTCAAGGCCAGGGGCAACACGGTCTATCAGCACTGGGGGAAAATGTCCAACGAGGAACGCAGGGAGGCACGTTTCCGGGAGAACACCGCCGACGTTTTCCTGACGAGCGCAAACGCAGTAACACGGGACGGACGCATCATCAACATTGACGGCACCGGCAACAGGGTTGCGGGCATGGCTTGGGGCAACGGACTCGTTCTGTTCGTGGTCAGCATCAACAAGCTGGCCTTTGATCTTGAGGACGGACTGAAGCGCGCCAAGTCAGCCACAATCCCCAACGCTATACGCCAGAATGTAGAGACAGCCTGCGTGAAGGCCGGGCATTGCGTGAACTGTTCGGCGGCCGGTGATGATGACTCGATGTGCCGGGCTATACTCATCCTTGAGGAAGCCGTTAAGGGGCGGAAGTATCACGTTATCATAGTCGGCGAGGATTTCGGTTACTAGGACTTGAGACAACCCTCCTGACACAATCGGGAGGGATTATTATTTGGAGGAGTTATTCACATGGAGAACAGAGACAAGATAGTAGTACTGTTAGCAGGAGGAAGGCTTGTACAGCGTCAGGACGGAGCAGAGCTTACTGACGAGGAATTGTACGCACTCCTGCCGGATGACCTGAAGGGCTGCACAGTGTTCCAGAAATGGAGCTTCCAGCCTGTGAGCAATTACACCCTCAGAATGTGCGGTGAACTCATCAGCATGGTAACGAGCTACGTCCACGATGAGGGCGCGAGGGGAGTCGTTGTGGCCTGCGGAATACCGTTGCTTGCGGAGATCTCGTATTTCGCCGACCTTGTGTGGAATCTCAATCCCCCGCTCATATTCACCGGGTCAATCTTCAACGCCGGGAGTTCAGGAAGTGAGACAGGGACTCGCCTTCGTCAGTCAGTCCGTGCGGCATTGTCGGGTTCATGCACGGGCAAGGGTGCGTTAATCTGCATTCAGGACGCGATATATGCCCCCGCCGATGTGCTGAGAATCTCAAACTTCAACCGGGCCGGGATGCTAGCGTCTCCTGAGTCGCCCTTGGGAGTGTTCATCCAGCCTTCCGGGGACTATATATCGCTGAGATACCCCCGTCATCGTTACGTCCAGACCATGCAGAAGCCTCTTGCACGGAATATCCCGGTGCTGACGGCGGCACTTGGGGACAGTGATGTGATACTGCGGGCACTGCTCGACAAGCGTTATGAGGAGCTTGACGGCCTCGTGATTTCCGGGCTTGGTGACGGTGATGTGCCTTCGTCGTGGGTGCCAGTTCTCCGCAAAATCATGAAGTCAGACACTCCCATAGTCCTCACATCAAGATACCCTGACGGAATAGTTCAGGCAACGGAAGATTACGAGGGCAGCGCGTCTCAGCTTCTCGAAATGGGACTCATCAACGGCGGAATGCTCTCACCCTACCAGGCGCGCATAAAGCTGGCTGTAGGAATGTCGGCGGGGCTTGAAGGCTCAGAGCTTGCTGACTACATAGCAGGGAGGCACTGACATGGCCGGGATTGTGGCGATAATAGGCCGTCCCAACGCTGGCAAGTCATCCCTCTTCAACCGTCTCACAGGGACAAAGGACGCAATCGTTGACGACATTCCTGGGGTAACAAGAGACAGGCTTTACGGTGAATGCGAGTACGAGGGGCGTAGCTTCTACGTTGTCGACACGGGGGGAATCTTCGGCGAGGACTCGGACTTCAGCGCGGGCATAAAGTCTCACGTTGAGGCGGCTGTGAGAGAATGTGACGCTGTGATATTTCTGGTTGACGGGAAAGCGGGCATCACCGGGTCTGATGAGGAGATTGCTGACTTCATCCGGCGTGCTGGCAACAAGCCTGTTATTGTCGCGGTGAACAAGCTCGATGACCCCAAGCATGACGACACAGCCAATGACGCATACGCCCTCGGATTTGAGCGGGTAATCCCAATCAGCGCGGTACACAAACGGGGACTCTATGAGCTGCTTGACGCTGTGATTGACGTACTGCCTGCAGATGATGCGGGTGATGACTCTGATGATGACGGTGAAATCCGGCTTGTGATTGCTGGCAAACCCAACGTCGGCAAATCCTCAATGCTGAACCGAATCACCAACACCGAACGCTCGCTGGTGAGTCCGATAGCCGGGACAACGAGAGACCCAGTAGACACACGCACCGAGATTGACGGGCAGAAATTCCGCATCATTGACACAGCCGGGTTACGCAGGCGGGCAAAGTTTGACGGGGATCTGGAGTACTACTCTTTCGTGAGGACTCTGGCGGCGGTTGACCGGGCTGATGTCGCGCTGCTTCTGATGGACGCTCAAGAGCCGTGCACTGACCAGGACAAGAGGATTGCGGGCCATGTCGCGAGG
This sequence comes from Synergistaceae bacterium, assembly GCA_017446055.1. Lineage (GTDB taxonomy): Bacteria > Synergistota > Synergistia > Synergistales > Aminobacteriaceae > JAFUXM01. Next base: position 11,891 of record JAFSRQ010000136.1, read on the forward strand.
AAGGGCAAGGGAATAATTCTCGTGGTCAACAAGTGGGACTTGATGAGCGGCGACAAGAAGGCGGACGAAATCACGAGGAAGATACGGGATGAGATGCCGTTCCTGAGCTATGCGCCCGTGATATTCGCGTCGGCAAAAAGCGGCCGGGGCGTGGCGAAAATCTTGCAGTCAGCCGTAACAGTCAGCAACAACAGGAAGAAGCACATTCCCACGAACATGTTGAACCGTCTGATGCACGATGTCCTTGCGTTTGACCGCCTGCCGTCTGACAGGAAGGGACGCTCGCTGAAGGTGTATTACTGTTCGCAGGCAGAGGGTGAGCCGCCGACGTTCATATTCTTTGTGAATAATCCTGAGCTTGTGAACGGGGGCTTCGAGAACCACGTGAAGAATAAGATTCGTGAGCTTGAGGACTTCACCGGGACACCTGTTAGGACGTTCTGGCGCGGGAAGGACAAGGGAGAATAATGGAGAGGGAGAGGCTGACATTCTGGGAGATTCTCTTTGAGGGGCTGAAGAAGTTTGCGGGGGAAATTATCGGGGCTTTGCTGCTTGCTGTTTTCCTGTACTGTTTTCCGGGCTTGAGGTCGCTGATAACGGATTACGTTTTCCCGAAGAATGATGAAGCGCAGACGGAAATTCAGAGGGAGCTTGAGCTTCACCGCAGGGAAGAGGAACGCCTGAAAAAGGAACTGAGACGCAAAGAAGAGGCACTGAGGAAAGCAGAGGAGGCCAGACACAAGACAGAGCCAGCCCCAACCCCTAAACGCCCTGCGATAAGTGATAATGATTTTGTCGAGCTGTGCGGGTCAGGAAATGTGCAAAAAGTTAAGGAAGCCATAATGAACGGTGCGAACGTCAACGCCAAGATCGATTACGGTGATACTGCTTTTAATTACGGAGTTACGGGTTTAATGTCAGCAGCAATGAAGGGGGACACGGAGACAGCAGAATTACTCCTTAAGCATGGTGCAGATGTCAATAAGGACGGCTACGACATGACGGCTTTAATGCATGCAACATTTTATGGCCACACAGAGATAGCAGAATTACTCCTGAAGTATGGTGCTAATATTAACGCTAAAGACTGGGAAGGCAATACGGCTTTAATGTATGCAATACGTGAGTGACACACGGAAACCGCCAGCCTATTACGCGATTACGGAGCAAAAGAATAAAGACTCACAAAGGAGGGAATAACACATGAAGAAATCACTTCTCACACTCGCACTGATACTCACACTCACATTCCCATCACACGCAAAATCCACAATCACCCTCGCAGAATTATCCGGCACAGTCGGAGTTCAGATGGAGGAGTTCGTCCGCGACACCGTGAGAACGTCATCCATCAACGGCGACTCACTGCTCATCTTCCAGCTTGACACACCCGGCGGACTCGTTGAGGCCATGCGCGGGATTGTCCAGTCCATACTCTCATCGCAAGTCCCTGTAGCAGTCTGGATTCCACCCGGCGGAAGGGCGGCAAGTGCAGGAGCGTTCATCGTACAGTCAGCACACATCGCGGCCATGTCCCCCGGCACCAACATAGGCGCGGCTCATCCCGTAACAGGAGGCGGCGAGGACATCCCCGAAGGCGACATGAACACCAAAGTCATGAACGACCTCAAGGCACAAATGCGAAGTGTAGTCCAGCTCAGAGGACGCAATATCGACACAGCCGAAGCCATGATTACCGAAAGCGTCTCACTCACAGCAACCGAAGCCCTGCGCGAACACGTAATCGACATCATAGCACCAGACATTAACGCCCTCATCAAGGCCGTATCAGGAAGAAGGGTCAAGAACGGCTCGCAGTCCATGAGAATAACCCTCGATGACGAAATCACAGTTTCACGCGCAACAATGTCATTCACGGAGCAGGTGATACAGTTCGTCTCAAGCCCTGAGATTGCCTACCTCCTGCTCTCAGGCGGAATGATGGCTATATTCTTCGAGGTCATCACACCCGGCGGCTTCATACTCGGCACAACTGGCGGCGTAATGCTCCTGCTTGGCGCAATCGGCCTCAAGATGCTTCCGTTCAACTGGGCGGGAATAGTGCTGATTGTCGCGGGAGTTGTCCTTATGGCGGTTGACCTTGTAGCAGGGACTTCGGGAGTCTTGACGTTACTGGGACTGCCTGTTATGTGTCTGGGGGGAGTGTTCCTTTTCCGCGCACCGGGAGGGGAGCTGCTGCAAATATCGCTGTCATTCATCGCAGGGATTGCTATTGCTCTGGGAATATGCTTCGGGGTCATGGCCTATGTTGTCGTGAAGGGACTGCGGAGGAAAGTTGCTACCGGGAGGCAGGGAATGTTAGGTTTGACGGTTGAAGTTATTGCTGACGGTCAGGTGAAGTGCCGCGGGGAAATCTGGCGGGCAAAATACGATGAGCCTATGACTGTTGGGGATGTGGGAGTCGTTACTGCCCTTGACGGTATGACGCTGGTAATCTCGCGCAAAGACTCATAATAACACGCAGTGCCGGGTGAAATTTCCTGACACTGCGCGAATTTTAGGGGGAAGGATAAACAACGTCGATGACATTATTGCGACTGGTTATTTTACCCCCGCTAAAACATTTCCGCTATAGTCCTTGCGTCAGGAGGACAACCCTTCACGTTTCTCCCAGCTCCCGAACAGCACCGCCCAATCCCCAGCGCACCATCAGGAATCTTCTTGCCCCTCCAGCCCTGACCGATATATATCTCCTGACCCCGCCCGCTGCTGTCAGTATGCAGTGCCCGAACCAACGCCGCATAACACGCCGAACACGCAGAGTCCTCGTGAACATTTCGCGTAAGGTGAGCGACTCTCCCTGAAGGTCTCGGATAACTTCCGGCACTCTCAGGCGAATTGATGTCGGTGATGTCGTCAGGCGTGAATTTTGTTGACCCAGCCCCCCATTTCTCCGCAACCTGTATATATGGCACGCTGAACAGCTCAAGCCCCATCAGTCCCGCCCCGTAAGCATCAATCATCACCGGGTCAGTCCCGCAGAACATCCTGTTTGTGTGGACTGGATTCCCGCCCTCCTCGAAGTCAAGATCACCGCATATGCTGTCGACGATAACCAGTCCCGGCTTCAGCACAGCCCCCAATGCCGCAATAGGACGTGAGAGTCCCAGCGCGTGAAAGCGGCTCTTCTCTCTGTCTGGAAGGCAGCCCTTAAGGTTTTTCAGCGCACAGGTCATCTTCGTCTGGCAATGTCCCTTCAAGACCGGGAGGTTCACGAGAAATCCCGCGTCAAGCGCGAGCTCGCACACTTCAAGCGGTCCAATCGGCGAGTCAACCTTGCGGGTCTTGTCGTGCTTCAGGTCGGTGAACGGGACGTTGTAGCGTCTGCACACTTCATCATACCCGGCGGCCTTCATCGCCCTCATTGTCTCAGCCCCTACCCAGCTGCCCTCGATTATGCTTATGTCGCGGACTTCGTTATCCCTGAAGTACTCTATGCACCCTGCGAGGACTCCGGCATGAGTCGTTGCGCCTTTGTCGGGAGTGCCTGCTACTACGAGGTTGGGCTTGAGGGCGACATTTGCCCCTGACGGTACGAGGCTGGCAGCGTCAATAGCTTCAAGCAGCGCGAGAGTCATTGAGTGTGAGTCAGTGCCGTAAATGTTGAAGATTTTGCTCATGGAAATATTTACCCCCCGTTGTGATTTATGTGATGCAGTAATTCTACAATAGCCCTGCGTTAGTCATTGCGTGTGAGTCAGTGCCGTAAACGTTGAAGATTTTGCTCACGGAAATATTTTGCCCCGTTGTGATTTGTGTGATGTGATAATCCTACAATAAGTTCTGTGTGAGGCTTGCGTGTGAGTCAGTGCCGTAAACGTTGAAGATTTTGCTCACGGAAATATTTACCCCCATTGTGATTTGTGTGATGTGATAATCCTACAATAAGCTCTGTGTGAGGCTTGCGTGTGAGTCAGTGCCGTGAACGTTGAAGATTTTGCTCACGGAAATATTTTGCCCTGTTGTGATTTGTGTGATGTGATAATCCTACAATAAGCCCTGTGTGAGGCTTGCGTGTGAGTCAGTGCCGTAAACGTTGAAGATTTTGCTCATAGAAAGTTTTTACCCCCTGTTGTGATTTGTGTGATGTGATAATCCTACAATAAGCTCTGTGTGAGGCTTGCGTGTGAGTCGGTGCCGAATGTTGAAGATTTTGCTCATGGAAATATTTACCCCCATTGTGATTTGTGTGATGTGATAATCCTACAATAAGTTCTGTGTGAGGCTTGAGTGTGAGTCAGTGCCGTAAACGTTGAAGATTTTGCTCATGAAAATTTTTGCCCTCCGTTATAATTTGTCAGTCATCCCAATTCTATAACAGGAGGAAGACTCATGAGGCATCAGAAATTTCTCATACCCATAATTCTTGTGGCTACCTTCGCGGTTATGACGTTCTTCGATGGCTTCTACACTGTCGGCGAACAGGAGCAGGCAGTCATAACTATGTTCGGGAATATCATACGCACCGACACGGCCGGGCTATACTTCAAGCTCCCGTTCATACAGCGGGCTCACATTGTCGACATGACAACGCACGGAACTGGCATAGGCTACAGCACCGACAAGCGCACAGGCCGCAGCACCTCCAACGAGGACGAAAGCGTCATGATCACGTCAGACTTCAACTTCGTCAACATAGACTTCTACGTTGAGTACAAAGTCTCAGACCCTGTAGCATATCTCTACAACTCCGACAATCCCGAAGCAATCCTGCGCAACATGCTCCTGTCATGCATACGCTCGGTAGTCTCAGAATACCCGGTTGACGAGGTGATCACGACCGCAAAGAGCCAGATTCAGGTGTCAGTACGCGAGAAGCTCACCGAGATGCTGACGGCAAGCAATATCGGCCTCCAGTGCGTGAACCTCACCGTCCAGGACGCAGAGCCCCCCACCGACAAAATCATTCAGGCGTTCAAGGAGGTTGAGACAGCAAGACAGGCACGAGAGACAGTCATAAACGCGGCGAGAAAATACCAGTCCGAACAGATTCCGGCGGCTGAAGCGAAAGCTGACCAGATAATCCAGAAGGCAGAAGCGGTGAAGTCAGCAAGAATCGCTGAGGCAAAAGGACAGGCCGCAAGATTCACCAGCATGTACGAGGAATACCGGGCTTACCCCCTCATCACCAAGCAGAGACTCTACTATGAGGCAGTCGAGGAGATTCTTCCGGGCGCGAAAATCATCATCACTGACGGCGGAAATACACAGAAAGTTCTTCCGCTGGACAAGTTTTAGCGGGAGGACGTGATTACCATGAAGAAATTTATCGTGAGTACTGCTTTGCTTCTGGTTACTGTGATTGTGCTGATGGCCGCGCCGTTTTCGTTCTACGTTGTCGGGCCGAATGAGTATGCCGCGCTGTTCAAGTTCGGGAAAATAGTCTCTGTTACCGACACACCCGGCATAAAGTACAAGACTCCCGTCGTCCATACTGTCAGGCATATCACCAAGAAGCTCCATCTCTACGACATCCCCCGCTCCGGCGTAATAACGAAGGACAAGAAATCTATGATTGCGGACAACTATGTTACGTGGCGTGTGTCAGACCCGGTGAAGTACATTCAGACCCTCAACGCCATAGAAGCCCGCGCAAGGGAACGCATAGAGGCCGCCGTCTACAATGCCGTGAAGAACGCTATATCATCAATGACGCAGGACGAGGTCATCGAGGCAAGGGGCGGAAAGCTGTCGGCAAAAATAGCTGAGGACTCGAACTCTGACATCGGCATGTACGGAATAGAGATTGTGCAGACTGAGATGAAAGCGTTAGACCTGCCCAACGACAACAAGTCAGCAGTCTATGAGCGCATGATTAGTGAACGCCAGAACATAGCGGCCTCATTCACGGCGGAAGGTAACTCGGAGGCTCAGAAGATCCGCAACGTTACGGACAGGCAGACGGCCATACGAATCGCGAACGCTGAACAGAGCGCGGACATTCTCATTGCCGAGGGTGAAGCTGAGTACATGAAGATATTGCAGTCCGCTTACGACACGCCGGAAAAAGCAGAGTTCTACAGCTTCCTCCGTTCACTTGACGCGCTGAAGAAGTCTTTTGCTGGGAATGGCGAGAAGACCATAATTCTTGGCAGGGACTCTGAGTTAGGCAGGATACTTTACGGGACTAATCAGTAGGGTAAAATATCCGGCAGGGAAGGTGAAAGAATGATACAGAAGGTAACAACCGAGAAAGTCAAAGTAACAAACACAGGCTCAGGAATGCCCGAAGCCCTCAGCATGTCCGAGAAAGCAGCAGGACTTCTCCGCCTCAGTACGAAGGACTCACTGCGCGCCCGTCTTCTTGCGGAGGAAACATTGAGCATGGTGCGGACGGTGGCGGGGACATTCAGCGCGGACTTCTGGATTGAGCTGGAAGAAAGGACGTTCACGATTCACCTCGAGGCAAAATCCGAGCTGGATTACTCCAAACGCCGGGAGCTTCTCTCAGTGTCAACAACCGGGGAAAACACCGCTCATCTGGGAATCATGGACAAGATTCGCGGAATTATTGAGGCCGGGATTTACGGCATGGAAGAAAGTTTCAGGCTTCAGGCGGAACACGGAGTCGGGATGATGCCTTACGGTGCAATCGGGCTGAATGATGACGGAATGGCTGAGGCTGTTTACGCTTGGTCGATGCAGAAGTACAAGGCTGACGTTGAAGCGGAGGAGGATGATTCTGACTCACTCGATGAGCTGGAGAAGTCGATAATAGCGAACATTGCTGACGATGTGCAGGTCGGTATCAAGAAGGACAGCGTTTCACTCGTTGTCGTCAAAAAATTCTAGGAGGCGTTCACAATGAAGAAGGTATTATGCGCGTTGTTACTGGTGATGCTGATGTGCGGTTCGGTCATGGCCGCGGGAAAAGTCGACACAGGAATCCTCACGTACTTGGGGACGACTGAGGGAGAGTTTCAGGAAGCACTTGATGACCTGCGCAAGGCACTGACTCCCCTTATGGCTGATGAAGAAGCCCGGCGTGAATGGGAAGATTACGACCTGCTTGACGGCTTTCTGTCTGAGCTTGTGGCCTCACGGAGGGTTGTGCATTTCTACGACTCGCTGCTGGCTATGCAGATGGCACTCCGGGCCCGGCACATCGACGAGATTGTTCTTCCTGAGCCTGTAGTGATGTACCTGACCGCCAACAACCCCAAGGATTACGAGATACAGTTCTCGCTTAACATGATGCCGTCAACAATATCATTCGGCTTCAAGGCTGGCAACACCGCCCTCAAGAAGGACTTTGACGAGGCAATAGCGGCCATGAAGAAGGACGGTACACTGATGACGATTGAGGAGAGGTTCATACGCAACCTTGGGACGGGCGAGCCTGAAGAAGTGAAGTTCACCGAGTTCAAGGGCTCGAAGCCTATACGTGTAGCAGTAACAGGAGACTTGCCGCCAATCGACTACATAGCCGCAGACGGCCGGGCAACTGGCTACAACACAGCAATACTCGCCGAAATCGGGAAACGACTCAAGCGCAACATACGGGTGATGAGCGTTGACGCAGGCGGAAGGTCAGCAGCACTCGCCTCCGAACGCGCCGATGTCGTCTTCTGGTACAGGAACACCGAGGGCCTCAAGACACCCAAGAAAGTCGGCAAGAACCTCAAGGGTGTAATGCGCGACTCATACGGTGAGGGAATAATCCTGTCCGAGCCATATTACGAGTGGGACACGGATCTTGTGGTCGGAAGGTCAAAGTAGCGTGAAGAGATTACTTTTTGCCCTGGCTGTCATGCTGGGGCTTTCTTTGTCTGCAACGTCTCATGCCCTCGAAAAGCAGGTAATCACTCTCGGAATGCTGGAGAAACTCAACACGTCAGAAGAAGCATTTGCGCAGGAGTGGCAGAAGTCCTTTGCCCCGAACAATGAGCTTCTCGAAGTCCGCGTGAAGTTCTGCCCCAACTTGAACGCCCTCCAGATGGCACTTAACGCCGGGGAAATCAGGCACATAGTCCTCCCTGAAGTTACAGCCGAGTACCTCATGAACCAGAATCCCGAATACGAGTCCGTCCTAGTGTTACGCTCTCAGGGGATGGGGCTTGCGTTCGGCTTCCGTGCGGACAACACGGAATTGCGCGACAAGTTCAGCCAGGCAGTGAGGGACATGCGCAATGACTGGACATTATCCGCGCTTGAGGGAATGTACCTTGCCACGCCGGGAAGGTCAGAGCCTCGTCCTGTTGAGTTCGCGAAATTCGACGGGGCTGCGACAATCCGGGCGGCGGTTACGGGTGATATTCCTCCTGTCGACTACATGGCCGCTGACGGGACTCCCGCGGGTTTCAGCACGGCGGTTCTGGCAGAAATCGGGAAGCGTCTCGGCGTGAACATTAAGCTGATGAATGTTGACTCGGGCGCGAGGTCGTCGGCGTTAGCGTCGGGGCGTGCGGATGTGGTCTTCTGGTACGAGGTCGTGAAGGGCGCGGAGAGTCAGCCGGATATTCCTGAAGGCGTGATAGTGTCCGAGACATATTACGACTGGGAGAAATTCATCCACCTGCGCAAGAAGCTCAAGGATGATTCCTCGTGGGGCTGGAATATTTTCGGCGGGGGAGTTCTGGATTTCTACTTCCACAACTGATGAGGATTGCGGATCTTTTCGCGGGGATTGGGGGCATTAGGCTGGGGTTTGAGGCGGCAGGGTGCGAGTGCGTGTTCTCGTCGGAATGGAACGAGTTTTCGCGCAGGACGTATCAGGCCAACTTTCGCGAGATCCCGGCGGGGGACATCACCAAGATTGACGCTCATGAAATCCCTGACCACGATATATTGTGCGCCGGTTTTCCGTGCCAGCCCTTCAGCATAGCAGGCATCTCCAAGAAAAACAGTCTTGGCCGCCCGTCAGGTTTCAGCGACCTCACACAGGGGACTCTCTTCTTTGACGTTTGCAGGATACTTGACGCTAAGAAGCCCCGCGCTTTCCTACTCGAAAATGTCCGCAACCTTCTGACGCACGAAAGGGGCAGGACGTTCCAAGTCATACGCTCATCTCTTGAGGGACTCGGTTACAAGATGTTCCACAAGATTCTTGACGGTCAGATGTTCGTACCACAGCACAGGGAAAGAATCATCATCGCAGGCTTCTTGGACTTCAGCGGGGATTTCAGCTTCGACATTACACCGCCTGAGCATAAGCCAGTCATGAGGGATATTCTAGAGGACAACGTGCCGGAAAAGTACACTCTCTCCGACAAGCTGTGGCAGTATTTGCAGGATTACGCCGCCAAGCACAGGGCGAAGGGAAACGGCTTCGGCTACGGCATCGCTGACCCTGACGGAATATCACGCACTCTCTCGGCGAGATACCACAAGGACGGCTCCGAGATTCTCATTGCTCAGGAAGGCAGGAATCCCAGACGCTTGACACCTAGAGAATGCGCAAGGCTCATGGGATTTCCTGAGACATTCATTATCCCGGTGAGTGATACTCAGGCTTACAGGCAGTTCGGAAATTCCGTAGTAGTCCCGCTAATATCTGAAGTGGCAAAATCTATAGTCAGGAGGCTCAATGATGACGGCTGACAGCGTTATACAGCCAGTGCTTTCCGGCGGAATGTCGTACTGCAAGTTTCTCTCAGCGAATGACACGGGCGCGACCGGCGGGCATCAGTCAGGAATATTAATCTCGAAGGCCGCGCTGGAAATACTGTTTGAGCCTTCAGTACTTAGCGAGCATATCTTCAAGCGCACAGCGATAATTACATGGCAGGATGATTTTGACACGCAGAGCTGCTTCACTTGGTATTCGTCAAAGAATGAGCTTCGCATTACGAGGCTGGGCAGGAATTTTCCGTACTTGAGGCCTGAAATGACAGGGGCGTTGTTCGTTCTCGTGAAGAAGTCGGATAATGAGTACGGCGGGTATATTCTTGAGGCAGAGGAGGATATTGACGCTTTTCTTGACGCTTTCGGGATGACTCCTGCTGACACGAACAGGCTCATTGATACAGGGAATGTCAGTCCGCAGGTTCATGAGGATATTGCGATAAGGGAATATATTTCCGGGCTTGCGGTTGGTTTTCCTGACTCACATGAGATGTCAGCCGCCGCAAGAAGAATTTGTGATGCTGTCTATGACCGTCAAGGATATATCATCACCAACCCTGACGCGAAGTTGCTTGAATGGACACGGACGGAGTACAACCTCTTCAAGGCTCTGGAGCATGACAGGTACGGAGGAATTATCCGGCAGGGCTTCTCATCAACGGATGAATTTATACAGACGGCGAATCAGGTTCTCAACAGGCGCAAGGTCAGGGCAGGAAAGAGTCTCGAACATCACCTGTCAGTGATATTTGACGCAAACAATCTCCCGTATTCGTCTCAGGCTCGCACAGAAGGCAACAAGAGGCCTGATTTCATTTTCCCGTCAGAGAGCGCGTATCATGATATGCTTTTCCCCGTCAGCAGAATCATAATCCTTGCGGCGAAAACAACGTGCAAGGACAGGTGGCGGCAGATTCTCAACGAGGCAGACCGTCTCAAGGGCAGGACAAAATATTTATGTACTCTTCAGCCCGGAATTTCGTCCGAACAGTTGAATGAGATGGAATCGGAGAAAGTACAGCTCATAGTTCCGCGTGAATATATCCCGTTATATCCGCCCGGAAAACGCGCAGGAATATGGACACTGAAGAAATTTGTCGCTTATGTCAAAGAGTTAGAATCATAAACTCAAAGGAGTCTGATACCGTGAAAAAATTTCTATGCACACTAACACTTCTCGCCTTACTCGCAGGCACCTCACACGCTGACACCGATTATGTCGGCTTCCTCGCGAGATTACGCACAACCCCCGACGAGTTCTTCCAGCTCATGCGAAACTCATGGGCAACAGACGGCTGGTCAATTCTCGGCGGCGACCACACCACAAGCAAAGCCCGCTTCTACGACTCACTCGCGCAAATGATGATGGCACTCTCACGCGGCGACATAGACGAGATGATTCTCCCTGACTTTGTCGCTGAATACCTCCTCAAGGCCAGCCCAAGCTACACCCCCTGCTGTATGTCCAGCTCCGGCCAGATGAGTCTATGCTTCGGCTTCATGAAGACACGCAATAATCTCCGTGAACGCTGGAACTCCGCCCTCGTCTCAATGAGGAATGATTACACCCTAGCCGGACTGTTCCAGAAGTACGTGAAGAATTTTCCCCGCGATGAGTCCTACGATTACATTTACGGCATCAACGCACGCAAGAGACGCAGGCAGGACAGAATCACCTTTGAGCGTTTTCCGGGAGGCCAGACCGTGAAAGTTGCTGTTACGGGGGACTTGCCGCCAGTAGATTTTGTTGACGAGGCCGGATTTCCTGCGGGCTACAGTACTGCGGTGCTTGCCGAAATCGGAAGGCGTTTGAGCGTCAATATAGACATGATTCAGGTTGAAGCGGGCTCACGGACAGCGGCACTTGTCTCCGGGAAATGTGATGTAGTATTATGGTACGAGGCCAGCAAGTTGGCGGAATGGAATCTTGATGCGGGAGAAGACGTGATACTCTCAGAGCCTTATCTTGAGTGGCACACGTTCATGCACCTGCGTTTTGATGAAGACTAAAGGAGGATTGCTACACATGAAGAAAGTTTTGTTAGCGGCAATGCTGGTTCTCGTGTTCACAGCGGCGGCTTCAGCGCGGCACAAGGTTGGTGTGGTCGAACGCCTCAATGTTACGCCGGAGAAGTTCCGCGAGATGACGCACACCATCGAGAAGGGCAACATCGTAATCGTCGCAAACACCACAGAGAGGCCGGAGTTCACGTTCTACAGCTCAATGAACCAGATGATTATGGCACTCAACGCGGGCGAGATTGACGAGGTGCTTTTCCCTGAAGCGCAGGCGGAATATTTCCTCAGCCTGAACCCC
>JAFSRQ010000137.1 GCA_017446055.1 Synergistaceae bacterium
CCGACGCAAAAGGATAGAACGCTGGCACAACATAGTGATGAGGCTCTCGGAGTTCGGGGGGCTCATCACCGATTATGACGGCATGACTCCTGAAGATGTCCGGGCGATGAGGGCTGTACACAGGAAGCTCTACGAGTGCAGTGTGCTTGCGAAGGAACGCTTGAAGGAGGCAGAGGACATTGACGGGTTTCTACGGAAAAACGTACAGATACAAGGATAAGGTGATCGGGGTGTGCAACACATTGAACCCTGACACGTACATGGTGGGTTTCGCAACGACAGGAGGCCACAAGCGCATGAAGTCAATCCCTGTTTGCGGGAGCGTGGAGGAAGCGCAGAAGGCACTTGATGATTTCGCGAGGAAGAAAGGACTCCCGGAGGTGTCTGAATGAGCCTGAAGTTCACACCGTCAGTCTGGAAGGTTGGCACGGACGGGGACATACTCAGCCCTTGCGCAGACGGTTCGGTCTCACTAGTGGCGAAAGTGAGCGGCGATTCTGACGAGGCCAGAGGCAACGCAAGACTCATAGCATCCGCGCCGGAAATGTACTGGATGTTGCGCAATCTGTTGTTCGAGCTGAAGCGCGGGAACTGGTCAGACCTTGAATACATCAGGCAGTCAAGAATACAGCTTGAAGATTTCCTGAATAAACTTAGCGGGGAGGATGGCTATGTTTAAGCGCACACCGGGAAAATGGAAATGGATAGTCGTTCCTGAAGGCGAAGGCATCAAGGCTGTCATTGTCGTGGAAGATGAGAATGATGATAACACGCCCGGCATGGAAGAAGGGCTGAAGCGTATCACACCGACAGTGGGAGATTATCAGCTTGCTACGAACGCCCCCGAAATGCACGAGTTGCTGTGGCAGGTCTCAGAGGAAATTGACGAGGCACTGCATCAGGGAGTCATCACCGAAGGAATCTACAGGGTTTCGAGGAAAATAACGGCTCTGCTTGCGGAAATCAATGTAGAGCGGGAGGAACGGCCATGAGGAAAGCGGCAGAGAGCGCGGCAAAATGGCTTGCGGACAAGGTCAGGGGCAATCCCAAGCTGAACCCTATACCGTACCCGTTCTTCAAGTCGATCGTGAACAAGCAGGTTGAATGGGCAAGGACACAGCGGGGTATAGCTCTCGATTTCGAGGAGCTTGCGGAGGCTGTCAGGACGGAATTGCTCAAGGCAGGGATTCACACGATGTCCGGGAGCGAACGCAAGGAAGTATCACTCTTTGATGGGGCGGGGGGAGCGAATCCCCCTGTTACCCTTCACTTGCGGGCTGATGACAATTTCACCGTGCTGTTGAAGTGGCTTAGTGAAGTTATAGACAGTGCGGAGAGCGAGAAGTATACAGGGCTTGATTTGACGGCCAAGATAACGAGGGAGGCGCGACGATGAACAGTCAGACAACAGGCCTGCGTTACAGCAGGGATAACTGGTTCACATGCGTGGACAGCGAGGTTGTGTGCGACCCGTATCTTCTTCCCAGCGAAAAGCTCGTATTCTTCGTGCTGTGCATGATCGCGGGGTTCGGATACAGGACATGCTCACCCAGCATTGAGGAAGTAGCCGACATTGCGGGCTTGTCAGTGCGCACAGTCCGCCGGGTCTACAGGGAATTGGAGTCGAGAGGAGTCATAGAGCGCGAAGGTGAGGTTATCCGGCTCATCGGACACAATGCCGCCTGCTACAGTGAGGAGGATGAAGCATGAACAACGAGGCCGATTTCTGGTTCGCCAGAGCAGATATTGACGTTGTGAGGGACAAGGAGCTTTCCATCACGGCAAAATTCATCTTCACGGTGCTTTGCACGTTTGCGGACAAGGATAATCGGGGATGCTGGCCGGGAAATGAGACTGTGGCAGAAACCGCAGGTGTATCCGAGCGCACCCTCATCCGCGCCTACAAGGAGCTCGAAGACAGAGGAGTCATAGCCCGTGAGTCCCGTTTCAAGAATGGTCAGCAGACGACATCATACACTCTCATAGTAGGACACAACGCCCCCTGCTATGGGGGTGTCATGGATGACAGGGCGGGGGTGTCATCAGTGTCAGACAGAACGAGAATCAATGAACGAGATAAAGATTCCCTTACGGGGGAAGCCCCCCTCCCCGATGAGCCACAGCCTGAAATCCCGGACAGCCCGAAGGAAGCCTACACCCCCGAAGACGCACCCGACATTATGAGGCCGACAGCAGAGTTGTTCCTGCACAAGACCGGGCATAAGGCGTTGACATGGGATGATATTTCGGCGTTGCGTGAATTGGCGGCATCACAGTACCCTTCCCGCGTCCAGAAAGAGATTGACACAGCCGTGAAGAGATTCCTCAAGCGCGGCCAGCCTTTGAGCGTCCTGACCTTGAGCTACATTGCCGGGTCTCTGAAACAC
>JAFSRQ010000012.1 GCA_017446055.1 Synergistaceae bacterium
GCAGGAGGCTCGACAATGATATTACGGACTACCTTCCGGCTATTGACCGCAGGCTTTGGCGGGGCATAAAGCTATGAGCTACACTCTTACGGTTACTCAGGACGACAGCGGCAGGAGGCTCGACAATGATATTACGGACTACCTTCCGGCTATTGACCGCAGGCTTTGGCGGGGCATAAAGCTATGAGCTACTCGCTTACGGTTACTCAGGACGACAGCGGCAGGAGGCTCGACAGGGTATTACGCGCAACCTTCAAGGCAGTAACCCTCGGCGAAATCATGAAGGCCATACGTCAGGGCAATATCCGCGTGAACTCATCACGGGTCAGGGACGGAGCGACTCATGTCTCAGTCGGTGATGTACTCACAGTGCCATGGGTGAAGGGGGAAGTTACTCCGCCGAAATATTCAGGCTTGGGCAAAATCAGCGTAATCTTTCAGGGTGAAAACGTTATGATAGTCAGCAAACCCGCAAATATCCTCGTTCAGCCCGATGAACCCGGCGGCGACTCCGTCATCACTCGTATACGCGGCTACACAGGCTCGGACAGGCCCGCGGCTGTTCACCGTCTCGACAGAAACACTACAGGGGTGCTTGCCGTTGCTCTTCACGGGGAGGCTTTGAGGTCGCTCACGGCACTCTTCAAGGCCAGAAGGGTACGCAAAATATATCTGGCTGTCGTTGCAGGAAGACTCACTGAGCCTGTTACTGTTGACGCTCCATTGCTCAAGGACGCCGAGAACAATACGGTGAAAGTTTCTGCTGACGGCTTGAAGGCGGTAACAATCATATCACCTGTAGCTTCTGACGGGGAATATACGCTCGTGAGGATAGAATTGCTGACTGGAAGAACACATCAGGCCAGAGTACACACATCATACACCGGCCATCCCATCATAGGCGACAGGAAATACGGCGACTTTCACGCAAACAGGAGGGTGAACGCCCCGCGGCCATTGCTCCACGCTTGGGAGCTGTCATTCCCGGAGGAGCTTGACGGGGTATTGTCGGAGATTGCCGGAAGAACTTTCACCGCCGACATTCCGCAGGACATGAGAGACTTTATCGCTTCACGGGGGATAACATTATGAGGATGAAGAATTTGCTTCTCAGGATTATTATTGCGCTCGTTATTTCTCAGGCTTTCTACTACTTCGCTGACTCCTTCATCGTATCACACTGGAACAACTCAGAGTCATTAATCGTTCAGGTAATCTCAGCCGGGCCGGAACATATCCTCAATTCACCGTCAGACAATGAAGACTCCTACGAGATGTTAGAGCGTGATACAGTCCTGCGCGTAATCTCAGGCAGCGAGGCCGAAAAGCAGTTATCCGTCAGCACCGTCAGACTTTCAGGGAGCGGTCTCGATGTCATACCCGGGCGGCGTTACATTCTCGTGTGGGACATGTTCACGGACGGAAGGGTACAGTACTCTATCGCCGATGCATTCCGTGTGCCTTCAGTGGCCGGGATTGTGATGCTGGTATGCTCGCTTCTCACTGCTCTCACTGGCTGGAGGGGCTTCTTCGCGTTACTGGGACTGGGCGCGTCAATATTCGTACTCGTCTTCATCATGATACCTCTTACGGTCATGGGCTGGGACGCTGTATGGCTGGCGGTCGCTTCGGTCTTCATCATATCTACTGTAACTATATTGTGCGTTGTCCGTCATGCCCGCTACAGGATTGTTGCCTTGATGGGCAGTCTCGGCGGAGTAATGTGCGGCTTCCTGTGCGGGGCTGTGATGGTCTACATGTGGGAGTTATCCGGGCTTGCGGGTGAAGGCAGTGCGCTTCTTGCGTCAACCCTGCCCTCACTCAACATGCGGGGGATATTGCTTGCGTCAGTCCTTATAGGCTCAATCGGCGCGGTTCTTGACGTTGCTGTGTCAATCACGGCCTCAATGTCTGAGTTTGTCGACTATGACGAGGATATACCGCTGGACAGGCTGCTTCTTGCTGGTCTCAATGTCGGTACTGAAGTGCTTGGCAGTATGATTAACACTCTCATTCTCGCCTACATGGGAAGCTCTCTGCCTATGGCGGTACTGATATGCTCTGCTGGTGTCGAAATCACAGGCATCATGAACGACCCGTATATATCACAGGAGATAGTACAGTCTCTTGCCGGGACGTTAGGCTTGCTGTTCACGATTCCAGCTACGGCGTTTGCTTTCGTTACGGCTGAGACACTGAGGCGTTCGCGATGATTGGGGCAGTAATCGACATCGGCAGCAATCTTGAACTAGCCCCCATCAAGATGCGCATTGCCCTAGTGATTGGCGGCAGTGTTCATGTGATACGGATGGTGAGCCGGGACGTGTCATGTGATGCAGTGATATTCATTGCCGGGATTATGGCCTTACGGAGGCGGTCGCGATGATTAAAGCAGTAATCGACATCGGAAGCAACTCCATCAAGATGCGCATTGCCCGTGTGATTGGCGGTGCTGTTCATGTGATACGTGATGAGACTGAAGTAGTCCGCTTAGGCCGGGGGATGTCGTCAACAGGCAGATTGTCCGAAGAAAGCATGAAGCTGTCATGTGAGGCGGTTATACGGATGGTGAGGCGTGCGCGTCATATGGGAGCTGAGATATTCATTGCCGGGACTATGGCGTTGAGGTCGGCGGAAAACTCCGGGACTTTCGTGAATATGGTGAAGGACTCATGCGGCCTTGACGTTCATGTTCTCACAGGCACGGAGGAAGCACGGTATTCATGGCTGGGAGCATCTGAGGGCTTCAGCATTGAGGGTGATGCAATAATGTTTGACACTGGCGGAGGAAGCACCGAATTTGTGTCAGCTCATGGCCGGGAAATCTTACGGGCGGTCAGCGTTCCAGTAGGCGCGGTGAATCTCACGGAGAGATTCTTTGCTGACGGCTCTTCTCCTGTGCGCAAGTCTGTGTGTGATGAGGCTATGAGGTATGTTGAGCGGCTGTTCTCGGACTATGGCATTGAGGCTTTCAGGAAACCGGGTGCTGAGGTTATCGCTGTAGGCGGCGGTGTAGTGGCTATGTCCGGCGTGAAGAATGCCTGCGCGGACTTCATCCCGTCAAAGCTCCACGGAACTGCTATTACTCTTCGGGATGTATCGCGGCAGATAGGGCTGTATTCATCGCTGACATCTGCCGAGCGGGAAAATATTATCGGTCTCCCTAAATCCAGGGCTGATGTTATCCTGGCCAGTGCGTGTATCGTGCGGGTGGCTCTCAATACTCTTGACGCTCATCAATGCAGGGTCAGCATTAACGGCTTAAGGCATGGGATATTACTTTGTGATATATAATGTGCCTGTTATCCCATAAAAATACAGGGGGAGAGTGAGACATATTGCTCTTAGAGTTAATGTCTGACGGAACACTTGCACAGCTTCCTTCCGATAATGTTCCGTCTTGCCTGTCATCTGTCAGGGGGGAAGACTCGGTTATGCTCCTGCTTCCTCACAACAAATATTTATTGGGACGCTGTAACGGGCAGTGGATATATTCAGGCGACGGGGGAAAAGATTCAGCGCGGAATGTTTCTCTGTATGACGGCCAGGGCATAGAGCTACTCAACGATTATGCGGAACCTACACGTCTTACTGCCGGCACTGTCTCAGCATTGCGCCGTGAACTTATGGCTATATCCGACCCTCCCGGCAGCCATAAAGGGACGGTGTTCATGCTGCGTACATTCATGAGGGATGAGCCTGTATTCGCGTCAGCAGGAGCAGAATACCTTGACGAGGGATATTTTCTGCGGTCAGCCAGAGGCAATGATACTCTCATCAAAGCATACTGGACTCTCAGACTGGCACTTAGCCGGGGGGAGCTGGAGACAATTTCACGGCTTAAGGCATGGCTCAAGGCAGGCCCGGAAGTTTTTGCGGATAAACGTCCCGGCCATGACTCACGCATATGGTTTTCCCTTCTTGATATGCCGGATGCTGATGCTGTCAGGGAGCTTGAAGAGCTGTCATTTTCCCCCCTTGAGCTTAAACGCATGTCCGCTCAGAATGCCTCTCCCGTTGTGCTGTACAACCAGCTTTCAGGATGGCTTGTACTCGGCAGGCTGGGACGGATGAAGGATACTATGTTCTTCTTGTGGGCATATCTCAGTCATGAATTATGGAACGTGCTCCGTGAACGCAGGAAGCTCACCGTCAACGATATAGTTCTTGCCTTGTGGGGGGAATATGATACACGGTCGGCCATGTCTGAACGTGCTAAATACAAAGGAGCTGAGGACATTACAGAATGAACATACAATTTTCAGGGGTAAGCAAGATATTTGAGCCTGATATTGCCGCGCTTGTAGACATCAGCATTAACATACAGCAGGGCGAGTTTGTCTACGTCATAGGTCAGACAGGTTCAGGAAAATCTACTCTTCTGCGTCTCATCACACGGGAAATTCTGCCCACAAGAGGCGTTGTAGCTGTCGGCGGCTATGACTTGGGACGTATGCGCAAGGCCGATATTCCCTATTACCGCAGGGACGTGGGGCTTGTAGCGCAGGACTTCAAGCTCATTCCTACTCTTACTGTCTACGAAAATATTGCGTTCGTCATGGAAGCTATGTCAGTCCCAAAACGTTTGGTCTCACAGCGAACAAAGGACGTGATAAATCAGGTTGGACTGTGGCGGAGGCGTTCAATGAGACCGGCTCAGTTATCCGGGGGAGAACAGCAGAGAGTAGCAATTGCCCGGGCACTGGCTAACTCTCCTTCTCTGTTTATTGCTGACGAACCTACCGGGAACTTGGACTTTTACACTGCCGCTGAAGTCATGAAGATACTTTTTGCCATCAACGCAGCTGGTGTTACGGTAGTCATGTCGACACACAACCAGGGCATAGTGAACTCCTCCCGCCAGAGAGTGATAGAACTGGAAAGCGGGCGGCTCGTTCGTGATGAGAAAGGCGGGCTGTATACCGAATGACTGCTTTACGGTACGTATTGCGTGATACTTGGCGGCTTATAGTCCATCACTGGGTATTGGGACTTCTTACGCTCATTACTGCCGGGGTGATGCTCTGGGTACTGGGGGTAACTACACTGTTGTCGCTGAATATGGAGAACTTGCTCTCACGTCTTGAGTCGGAGCTGGCGGTGCAGGCATATATGGTGAGGGACAACACGATAAACGCTGAGGAAGTAGCGCGTAAGATACAGGCTCTTGACGGTGTACACAGCATAAAGACATATTCACCGTCCGAGTCGCTGTCAAAGTTACAGCAGAAGATGGGAAGTCAGTCCCGCGCTCTGGAGATGCTCGGCGATAATCCTATCCCGTGGAACTTCGAGATACACGTCAACAGCGCAAGTGATGTAGAGCCTCTAGTCGAAGCGTTAAAGTCCATGCCGGAAATTGATGATGTAGTTTACGCCGGGCTTGTGGTGAAGAGAATATCAGCCCTCTCACGAATATCATCAAGGATTGCGCTGGTAATGTTTGTGCTTGCGGTGATAATTACGGCTCTGGTTGTGTACAACACTATACACATATCACTGTATTCACGGCGCGAGGAAATCGGCATAATGTATCTGGTAGGCGCGACAAAGGCATACATAGCTACACCGTTCGTGCTTGAAGGCACACTGCTTGCGTTTCTCGGAGCACTGATAGCGGGCGGAGGGATAATCGGGGCATATTTCCCGGGAATAGAGCTGATACGTGAGAATCTGCCGCTGCTGACGAACATAATCATCACGGACAGGGCGGTAATATGGCGTTTCTGCGGACTGCTGGCGGGATTTGGCGCAACTTTGGGCTGGGTGTGCAGCTATCTTGTTGTTACACGTTTCATCAACTCAATAACGAGGCCGGAATGAACAGGAAACTTTCAGCAGTAATAATTGCCGCGCTCATGATAATTACCGTAGCGGCGGGCAAAAAGACGACTAACGGCAGCATAGACTCACAGATAGCGGCGGAAGAGAAGAAGCGTGCTGAACTTACCCGGCAGGTTAAGACCTACAGGGAACAGATAAAGAAGATGGGTGCGCGCGTTGAGGGCTTGCTGACGAAGGTAAACACACTACAGCAGGATGAGAGTGTTGCCGAGCAGGAGCTTACTTTGCTTGAGCTTCAGAGTGAGAAGATACAGGAAAATATTGATGTCCTCAATGTCTACATGAAGGCCGAGCAGGTGAAGATTGACGAGCTTTCACAGAAGATGAGCGGTCGTCTTGTTGACATGTACAAGTACGGCCAGACAGGCAGAATGAGGACGCTTTTTGCCTCACGCTCAGTGTTTGAGGCTGTGGAGAACGCATACCTGCTGAAGCTGATGAATGACCGCGATGAAGATATATTGTCCCAGTTGCAGGAAAAGATTCAGAACATGGATTTATCGCGTCAGACAATGGACGACCATCAAGTCAGGCTTAAGGAGAAAAGCGAAGCAGTAGCAGAACAGCGCGACAAGTACAACAAGACCATCAAGGACACAAAAAGGTTCATCACGTCATTACAGCGACAGAAGGAATTAGCCGAGAAAGCCGCCCTTGAAGCAGAAGAAGCCCAGAAAGCCGCCGGAGCAATGATAGCCGAACTTCAGCGCAAAAGAGCAAGAGCCTACATGCCCGCAACAGGGAAAGGGTCAAAATTCGACTGGCCTCTACGCGGACCTATGGCAAGCCCCTTCGGCAACCGCATTCACCCAATCCTGAAGCGCAAAATCCTACACGCAGGAATTGACATTGCCGCCTCAAACGGTACTCCCGTCAAGACTGCCGCACCCGGTGAAGTCATCTACAACGGCTGGTTACGGGGTTACGGCAGGGTCGTTGTTGTTGACCACGGCCGGGGCTTCTCGACACTTTACGCTCACCTGTCAGCAAGCCTCGTTCATGAAGGGCAGGTAGTCAAAGCAGGCGCGAATATCGCAAAAGTAGGTCGGACGGGGAATGTTACAGGCTATCATCTTCATTTCGAGGTCAGGCAGTACGGTACTCCTGTCAACCCGATAAAGTATCTCAAGCGTTAAGGAGTGAGAATGTTGAAGAGGGTAATATTATTGCTGTTACTGGCACTTCTGACGCTGAACGCCGCGAATATAGACCGTCAGATAAAGACACAGCAGCAAAGCCAGGCAGACATGAAGAAACGCATAGAGCAGTACAACAAGATAGCCCGGCAGAAGTCAAAGGAGTCAAAATCACTCCTCAGCCAGTTATCCCGCCTCAAGAAGAATGCCAGCGAGTCAGAGTCACGCATGAATGACCTTGAGCGCGAGAACTCTAAACTTAAGGCTTCTGTTACTGAGCTGAACCGTAATATTGCCAGAGTGAGCGAGTCTATGAACCATATACTGAGCATGTTACGGGGACGGCTGACGGAACTGTACAAGCATTCACCTGATGAGACAGGCATTAACGCTATACTTGGCGCAAGAGGCATTCATGAGGCGGTCAACACAGCCTATATGCTCAATATGTTCGCCCGCAATGATATGGCTATGTTCGCGGAACTCAACGCAAGAGAGCATGAGCTTACGCAGGCACGTGCAAAGCTGGAGTCGGACAGGTCGAAGATAAACAGCCAGACGGAAGAACTCAAGAAGAAACGTGAAGAGTTTGACAGCGCGGTGAAGAAGACTGACAGCCTCCTGAAGAGTGTACAGACTGAGCAGAAGAAAGCTGAGTCAGCCGCAAAGGAACTAGAGAGCGCACAAAGAGCAGTAGGCAGCAAGATAACTAACCTCATGAACCAGAAGAAGAAGCGTGCCTCTACCGTGAAGATTACTCCCGCCAAGTCTGCCGCAAGAAACTCTAACGTGGGCGGGGCAAAGGCTGCTGTCCCGGTAAAATCCGACAATACCGCCCAGAAAGCCAGCGTGAAATCTCTTGCATGGCCGATGACAGGTACGGTAACTATGCAGTACGGCTCGCGGGTTCACCCAACGTTCAAGACAAAGATATTCAACTCAGGAATAGACATAGCCGCCTCTGCAGGTACTCCGGTAAAGGCAGCTGGACCCGGTGAAGTCCTCTATCAGGGATGGCTGCGCGGACTGGGGCAGGTCGTCATCATAGACCACGGGGGAGACCTCACTACTGTATACGCTCACTTAGGGCGGACTTCCGTGCGCGAAGGTGCTAACGTCAGCACAGGAACAGTGATAGGCAGTGCGGGGAATACCGGGACGGATGCGGAATACGGGCTTCATTTCGAGGTCAGAAGGAACGGCTCCGCGGTCAACCCGATGAATTATTTGCGGAGATAAAAATTTGATGGTTGCTGTATAATTCTTGCTATTCTCAGAAGGCAGGTGCAAATCAATATCCGACATGACGACACACAAGAAAGCATGTATATATTTCCCGCTGTTTACGATGCTGATGGTCATAGCATTTCTTTACGGCTACAAAGCCCAGTCAGCAGATTTTTCCGAAGACGACTTCAACAGAATATCCCCCTTCAACGTTCGCTCATTGTGGCTTCTGCGGCAGGTCCGCTACATCATAGAGTCATATCAAGTAGACGCTGACACCAAGCCTGCGACTGATGACGATTTGCTTCACGGAGCGGCCAAAGGAATGGTAGAGGCATGGAAGGATCCCTACACTAGGTTCGTTTCCCCCCGTCAGCTTAAGGATGAGGAGATAGAGCTTGAGGGCAAATACGGCGGACTAGGCATGTACATAGGAGACAGGGACGGGCAGATTCTCGTGATAAGCCCGATGGAAGACTCTCCGGCAGAAAAGGTCGGCCTTAAGCCCAAGGATCAGATCGTGAAAGTGGACAATGATGTAGTAATAGGCTGGACATCTGACAGGGTAGTACAGAAGCTCAGGGGTGAACCGGGTACAAAAGTTACGGTGTGGGTGAGGCGCGAAGGTGAAGACGAGCTGCTAGAGTTTGCGATTACCCGCGAGATAATCAAGCTGCACAGTGTGAGGTACGAAATGCTGTCAGACGATATAGGCTACCTGAAGCTGACACAGTTCAAGCACAACACAGCCGATGAGTCACGCAATGCTGTTCGGGACATGATGCGGCAGGGTATGAGGGCGTTAATCCTCGACCTGCGCAACAACGGAGGAGGTCTTCTTGATGCCAGCGTGAAAATCTCCAGCATGTTCCTCCGGGACGGACTCATAGTTGAGACAAAGGGACGTTCAGAGCGGTCAAACGAGAAATATTACGCCAACAAGAACTACTACCTTACGAATATGCCGATGACCGTATTAATCAACGGAGGAAGCGCGAGTGCGTCAGAAATAGTTTCAGGAGCGTTGAATGACAGAGGCCGTGCAAAGCTCATAGGTGAAAAGAGCTTCGGCAAGGGCAGTGTTCAGACATTGTTCCCGTTGACGGACGGAAGCGGAGTGTACGTAACGATAGCGAGATACTACACGCCTTCCGGGAAAGTGATAGACCATGTAGGACTGTCGCCGGATATAGAGGTGAAGGGCGAGCCTAACCGCGACAAGTCCCAGGACAAACAGCTTCAGCGGGCAATCGAAGAAGTGAAGAAGTCAATGCGTTCGGTTGCCGGAAGAAGAAATTAGCGAGGAGGAACAAATATTTTGGGTGCAAACAGGAATGTAGATTTGCTCGTCGGAGCTCAGTGGGGCGATGAGGGCAAGGGAAAAGTAGTAGACATGCTCGGCGCGGATGTTGATGTTTTCGTGCGCTTCCAGGGCGGAGCTAACGCGGGTCATACAGTGATTGTTGACGGGCAGAAAGTAGTGTTTCACCTTCTTCCGTCAGGCATGCTTTATCCCGGCAAGCTCTGTGTTCTGGGCAACGGCCTTGTGATAGACCCGGAGCAGTTTCTTGCGGAGACCGGGGAACTGTTCGCACGCGGTCAGGATAAGGCGCGTCTTGCGGTGAGTCCTCATGCGCATGTAGTGATGCCGTATCACAAGATGCTCGACAAGTTGCAGGAAGAGGCACGCGGCAAGGGTCGCAAAATCGGCACGACAGGACGCGGAATAGGGCCCTGCTACGTGGACAAGTATTCGCGCTCAGGACTCAGGGTAGAGGACTTGATTGACGCTGATGTTCTGAGAGACAGGCTGACATACATACTTGACGAGAAGAACCAGATCATCACGAAACTGTACGGACAGAAGCCATTAGCCTTTGACGAGATATACGAGCCTGCAAGGAAGTGGGGCGAGGCTATTGCGCCTTACGTGGACGACACGAGAGCGTTGCTGAGGCGTGCGGCTGACGAGGGCAAGCACATACTCCTTGAGGGAGCGCAGGCGGCACTTCTCGACATAGACCACGGGACATATCCCTACGTAACAAGCTCGTCAACATCATCATCCGGCGCATTCTCCGGGACAGGATTAGCCCCCAACGACCTGACCCGCGTTATTGCTGTGGTGAAAGCCTACACGACCCGCGTGGGTGAAGGGCCGTTCCCGACAGAAGACTTCACCGAAATGGGCGAAAAGCTCAGGGCTAACGGCGGCGAATTTGGCGCGACAACAGGCCGTCCCAGGAGATGCGGATGGCTTGATGTTCCTGCTCTGCGTTACTCTATGGAGCTTAACGGGGCGAATGTTATTGCACTCACGAAACTTGACGTACTTACGGGCATGGGAGGAATCAAAGTCTGCACTGCATACGAGAAGGACGGCGCGAGACTCTCATCATGGCCGACAGACACGCGGACACTCAGCGAGATTCAGCCAGTCTACGAGATACTGCCCGGCTGGAACGAGGATATTACCGGGTGCAAGAGTTTCGATGAGCTACCTGAAAACGCGAAGGCATACGTGAAGTACATCGAGAGCGCGCTTAACGTCCCGGTGGGATTAATCGGCGTTGGTGCTGACAGGAATCAGACAATCAGCAGGGGAATGTAACTGTCTGTGTATGTGCCGGATATAGACTTTCTGACATTTGACGACCTGCCCGATATTCTGAGAATAAATGCTGCCTCTTCATGTTCATGGCCGGAGGAAGTAATACGTTCAGACCTGAGCGGAGACTCAAACAGTGAGACTACATACTTGGGGGCTTTCGCTACGACTGCGGAAGCTCCTCTTTTGGGCTATGCGGTCTTGGGCCGGGAGAAAAGAGCGGGGCTTCTCATGGCACTTGTAGTTGACGCGGCATATCGCAGAAGGGGTATAGGCAGGCAGCTTCTTGCGGCTGTGGGCGACTGCGCTGTGTACATGAGATTCCGGCGGCTTAAGCTCAAGGTCAGGAAGTCAAATTCCGGGGCAATAGCATTGTACACGCAGATGTCATTTTCCGGCGAAACTGTGAGGCGCGGCTACTACTCCAACGGCGAGGACGCAATAATCATGAGCGCGGCACTTCCGTTAAAGCTGAGGACGCGGCAATGAGGGTATATATTCCGTTCGATGACGGTTCAAGCATATCATTTGACGGAGAAGGCTTCACGATACAGCGGAGGCCCAAGGGCATAACTGAGACCGACAACCCGTCGCGCAAGGATGAATCCCCCTGCAAGGCTGATACGGCGTGGAATACCCGGTGGAGCGAGATAGTTCGTGCGCTGGAGACGGCGTATAAGCGTCAGGAGAAGGCAAAACGTGAACAGAACGCAAAGAAAATCTACCGGCCATGAGCGGAGAGATCATCTGCGGAGACTGCGCGGTCAAGCTGCAATGTTTCGGGGATAACTTTTTCGACTTGGTGATTGCGGATCCACCTTACTGGAAAGTAGCGGGCGAGAAATGGGACTATCTCTGGCGGACTGAGGAAGACTATGTGAGATGGTCTCAGGCATGGTTTCAGGAAGCCTACAGAACATTGCGCTATGGCGGGACGTTTTACCTTTTCGGATATTTCAGGACGCTTGCGCTGCTTGTTCCTTCCCTGCTGAATATCGGCTTTGACCTCAGGCAGCAGATCGTCATCAACAAGGGGATGAAGTCAGTAGCAGGCCGGGCCACAAAGGACTACAAGATTTTTCCCAACGTAACAGAAAGCATATTATTCCTCACGAAGAAGAACATAAACTTTTCACGGGACTTCCTCAAATCACGGCAGAAAGAATTGCACCTCACCTCAAAGCAGATCAACGAAGCGTTAGGCGTGAAGTCCAACGGCGGCGGAATGTGGAGCATATACACGGGCGATAATGTCTGCGAACAGTTCCCGACTCGCGAATTATGGTCGAGGCTTCAGGAAATTTTGCGGTTCGACATGCCTTACGACAAAATAGCTCAGACCTTCAACCCTGAGATGGGTATTACTGACGTGTGGGATGACATAGATTTTTACGGCGAGAAAAGATACCACCCTACGCAGAAGCCCATGAAACTTATTGAGCGGTTAATCAAAGCCAGCTCAAACGAGGGGGATAATGTCCTTGATCCTTTCGCGGGGAGCGGGACAACTTATATTGCCTGCCAGAAGCTGAAGCGCATTCCTTATGTGATAGAGATTAACGAAGAGTATGTTGAAAGCATGAGGCGGCGCATCTCTGAGACTCCTTTGCAGTTCACGCTAATTTGAGGCTTTGTGTTTCTTTGTGCCGATATTCTTTATGTTCTTGTCTGTGCTTCTCAGTTGAAGATGGCTTCTCA
This sequence comes from Synergistaceae bacterium, assembly GCA_017446055.1. GTDB lineage: Bacteria > Synergistota > Synergistia > Synergistales > Aminobacteriaceae > JAFUXM01. The sequence continues at coordinate 12,514 of JAFSRQ010000012.1, forward strand.
TTTCCTCATCAACAAGTTCACCGACATCATACCCCGCATCTTTCAGCTTTATTGTTTCCTGTTTATTGCTGTGTCTAGGGCAAAGACACCCACAAACCACAGCAGACCCTGACGAGGCAGAAGAGGCGTAACTCACGCAGGAAGAAGCACACGACAAAGCGGGGATTCGGAATGAGACCGAGTCCCTGTTTTTTTGCGGCCTCAGCTGGTTTGACGGCGAGAAAAATATAGAGGGAAAAATTATGTGAAGGGACAACAAAAAGACAAGGCTTTGTGCTATAATACTAATTGTTCGAATTAAATATATGCACACGACTTAAAGGGCAAACTTCTCCTTTTATAGTCTTCCTTGTCTGTGCTAATTATAACACAAGGCAAGTAAAGCGTGAATACTGTGTGCAAAAATTTTCCTCGAAACTTAGCGTTAATTGTGTGCAGTAACCATTTCTGCATAAGGAAGTTATCTGAATAGGCGCGGATAACACAGTAATATCCAACAGGA
>JAFSRQ010000138.1 GCA_017446055.1 Synergistaceae bacterium
ACGTGGTTCTAGAACGCTACACTTCCCACTGTAACAAGTGCAGACTGGGGAACTATGGAAGAACTGCTGTAAGTTACGTGGTTCTAGAACGCTACACTTCCCACTGTAACAAGCGCAGACTGGGGAACTCTGGAAGAACTGCTGTAACTAGTGCGGATTGTGGACGCTAAGAGAATTGATATAAGCTATAATAAACAGGGCTGGCAGTAATATACGTGAATGAAAGAGGGAATGTATAAAGAATGAGCAAGATATTATTCATCACAGAAAAGGTGAGCTTTATCTCCGAGGGGATAATCAATCACCTTAAGGCGCAGGATTTTGAGGTTCTTACGGTCAAGCCTGACGTAACAGCAATATCGAACTTCCTGAAAGAGGACAGCGGCAGTGAGGAAGAAGCTATAGATCCTGAGGTTGCCGCGCTTCTGAGTCAGGAGGCCGATAAAGCCGCAGAAGGTGAGTCAGCCGGAGCAGGTGCGGGCGACAAGAAGGACGATATTCCGCGCATATTCATACTGTACCTTCAGGGCGAGGACAACCTGATGATTGACGTGCTCGGCTACATCCGGGACTTGGTCGAGGACAGGGGAATACGCTTCTTCGTGATAGGCACGCAGGAAGAGCTTGATACGATAGTCGGGAAGAAAGCTGATTACGTAGCGCAGATGTACACCCGTCCCGTAGACCTTGCCGAACTCATCAAGCGTTTGCAGAAAGAGGGCGAAGCTGTCGACAAGCTCAAGGAGTTCAAGAGCATCCTGATTGTTGACGATGACGCGACCGCGCTCCGCTCAATGAAGAGCCTGCTGTCAACACGCTACAAGATACTGGTTGCCAGCTCAGGAATGAACGCTATAACGATTCTTGCGAAGAACAAGGTCGACCTCATACTTCTGGATTTCGAGATGCCTATCGTGAACGGCCCCAAGGTTCTTGAGATGATACGGTCAGACCCCAACACGGCGAATATTCCGGTGATGTTCCTGACAGCGAAGGGGGACAAGCGCAGTATCATGGAGGTGTTGCGCTTCAAGCCGGAAAAGTACCTGCTGAAGACGATGCTGCCGAAGGATATTCTTGACAGCATAGATGATTTCTTCAAGACGAGAAGATAACACACGCCATCAACATAAAACACTCCTTTCTCAGGTGAAGCCCTTTCCGCAGAAAACGGGGAGGGTTTTTCCTTTGTGTGGCTCGGAAAAATAGGGTACAAAAAAGACAAGGTTCTATGCTATAATATCTCTGTCAAAAAAATCGTAGCACACGACCACTATATGGTCTCCTTGTCTACGGTAATTATACCATAGATGAGGCGTGTACGTTAAGTAGTTGTGTGCAAAAATTTCCTCATTCACCACGAAAAAGCGTTGAAAGTGTGCAGTAACCAGTCTGCATGAGGCTTCATCTGCAATAGGCAGCAGGTGAAAATAGGCAAAATACGCAGGAGGAAAGGTTCATCATGAAGAAAATGCGCAAAGGTTTCACGTTGGTTGAGCTGCTGATTGTCATCGGGATAATTGGTATTCTCGGTGCAATGGGCATGATTGGCGGCACGGAGGCTACGAACATAGCAAAGGTAACAAAGATAATTGACGGGTTCAAGAAAATCGAAGCGGTAATGACGATGTACTACGCAGACAATTACGCTGTATCGGACGCAGGCACTACAGACATTGCGGATCTGATAGCAGGAGTGAAGGCTCACATCAAAGACGCTGATGAAACACTTACAGCGAATGCTACTCCTGTAGCCGGGAAATACACAATATCGATGGTACAGACAGCAGGTACTCCAGAAAAATGGTATCTTGCCTACACACTGGATACAGACAGCGTTACTACACTTGGGCCAATCCTGAAGACCAAGAACGGCAGCATGGGCTTCAAGAAGGGAACAACAAGCGAAGGTACTACAACGTATAGCGATTATGACGGTGCTACAGCTACGGTTTACATGCAGGTACACTAACCATAAACTTCACAACAACTAGCCTATAATCAAACACACAATACACGAGTCCTCCTAACGCCTATCAGGGGGACTCATTCTTTTTACCCTCACTGCTATAATTTTCTCAGAGGTGATTCGTATCATGAAGAAATTTTTTGCGTTATTGTTATTTGCGATGCTCCTCGCAGGATCAGCTTGCGCCGAAACTGTCAGCCTCAAGATTGACGGCTCGCAGGGAAAATTAGCGGCTGTAATTCAGAGGCCGGAGCTCAATCACGGTGAGAAATGCCGGATGGTCATGCTCCTTCACGGTTTCACGGGCAACAAGGAGAACAGACCCCTCACGGATATTGCCGACATGCTCGAAGCTCAGGGCATAGCGTCAATACGCTTCGACTTCAACGGGCATGGCCAGAGCGAAGGCGCGTTCGAGAACATGACGGTGCTGAATGAGATTGAGGACGCGAAGAAAGTCTTTGAGTTCGTGAAGGGACTTGAGTATGTCGAGTCTGTGTCAGTCGCGGGACATTCACAGGGCGGAGTCGTAACGTCAATGCTTGCGGGCGAATTGGGCGCGGAAAACGTGAAGGCTGTCGTGCTTCTTGCTCCTGCGGCTGTCTTGAGGGATGACGCTCTGAGGGGGAGTGCTTTCGGCGTGAGCTATGACGCGGGCAACATTCCTGAGAGCGTGAATATCTGGGGGCATAAGCTCGGACGCGAATACATCATCACGGCTCAGACCCTCCCGATATACGAGACCGCCGAGAAATTCACCGGGCCTGTGTGCCTCATTCACGGGACTGCTGACAGGATAGTGCCTTACACCTACAGCCTGAGCTACAAGAGGGTGTACCAGAACAGCGAGCTTCATTTGATTGACGGGGCGGATCACGGGTTCAGAGGCTTCGAGGAAGAGGCGGCAAAAATAGCAACGGAGTTCTTTGTGAAACATTAGCGGCTTTTGACGGCGGGAGTCCTGCGAAACTCTCAAGCTCCCGCTGAATTTTGCTGTGAGGCTGGGAATTTAGGGTACGAAAACGGCATGTGAAAAATTTATGTGGAGGTATAACAAAAAGATAAGGCTTGTGCTATAATAACCTTACGCAAAAAAAATTAATTCTGCACATGACTGTGTGGAAAGTTTTCCATAGTCTTACCTTATCTGCGGTAATTATATCACAGAACGAGGCGGGGCGTTAGTGGTTGTGTGCAAAAATTTTTGGCTGAGTTGTTGGTTGCGTGCGCGGAATCGGGAGAAACACGGTAACCACAAAGAACAATGAAGGAGGAAAAAGAAATGAGGAAGTCAAGAAAAGGATTCACACTCGTAGAACTGCTGATAGTTATTGCTATTCTGGCGACACTTACGGCGGCAATGACAGCGAGCATTACTGGGTCAACAGCAAAAGCAAAGGCCTCAACGATAGCGGCGAATGTTGAGACAATGAAGACAGTAGCTCAGTCGTGCGCTTCAAATGGCGGACCTTTAGCAGTCAACAGGACAGCAGGCGGAGCTGATACAACATTAACAAGCGTATCCGATGCAACAGCTGAAAATGTACTTGCTGGAGGTATGGCGGCATGGGCAGATTTCAGTGATGCTGACGACGCAAAAGCTACAATCAAGTACGCGGCAGATCTTACGACAGGCGATAATAATGATGGCAAAGGTCCTGGCAACTGGGCGGTAATAGTGGATTTCAGCAATGACCCGGACAAGGACAATATCAGGACAGAATTGCAGAAGATAAAGGGCTACCGCAAGTACTACAAGAAAACACACGTAAACGCAGATGATACCGCCAGCCCGCCTGTAGTAGCTCACGATGAGACAACAGTAGAAAGCATATTTACTGATGGCACAGATGATAACGACTACAAGTTCAAGGTGTTTCTTATCTCAGGCACAATCACACCTGTAAGCTAGAAGCGTAACGACAACATAATTCCACACGAATAAACGCAACCAACAAAACCTATGCGCAAGGAGAGTCCCCAACGCCTATTACGGGGACTCTCTTTCTTCTCACGGCTAGTAGAATCCGCGTTCAAACCATTCTTCAACAGCTTCCGATGTGTGAGCGGGAGTCCTCCTCAACATCTCAAGCTCCCGCCGTAATTCATCCCTCTCACGAGTAACTTCCTCAAGCTGTCTGCGCAATTCCTCAAGCTCATTCACCCTCAAATTTCCCCCCTCATCCTGAAAGGCTCAATGCTCCGGCGTAATATCCCGTGCATTTGGGCGATTGCGACTCCGTAATTCACGATTGGGACTCCGGCCATGTGTGCGCGTTCGAGGCGTGATTTCATCTCCTGCTCATTCAGCATACAGCCCCCGCAGTGAACGACAAGCGAATATTCTTTCAGCGTCTCAGAGTCAGGGAACTCACCGCCGGATGTGAATGAGAACTCCGGGTTATGTCCGCAGAATTTCCGTATCCAAGCGGGCATCTTCTCCGTGCCGATGTCCCCGCACTGCCTGTGATGTGTACAGCCCTCAGAGATTAGTACCTTGTCGCCGTCATGAAGAGCCGCGAGCTTCATTGCCCCGTCAGCAAGAGCCTTCAAGTCCCCCTTGTAGCGCGCAAATAGTATCGAGAATGACGTTAGCGGGATGTCTTTCGGCGTAACAGCGTCAACCTTCGCGAATACCTGAGAGTCCGTGATTACGATTGCGGGTTTCACACTGAGAGCCTGCAACATGGCCGCAAGCTCCGTATCCTGACACACTAGGCATGAACATTTTGCGTCGAGAATGTCGCGTATAGTCTGCTGCTGCGGGAGGATGAGTCGGCCTTTGGGTGCGGCTTTGTCGACAGGTATCACCAGTATCACGATGTCGCCGGGCGTGAGGAGGTCAGCAACTAGCCTCTTTTCGGGGGCGTCCTTCTTCGCGAGTGAGGCTATGCGTTCCTTGAGGGGGCTGACGTTCTCGCCTGTTACCGCGCTGACGTAGAATGTGCCTTCATTGCGTGAGGTGAGGAGGTCGGCTTTGTTGTGCGCGACTATGTAGGGCAGGCTGCGGGACTCGAACAGTGCGAGGATTTCCCGTTCCGCCGGAGTCATCTCACTTGTAGCGTCATGGACGAGAACAGCCACATCGCATTTCGCAAGAACATTCATTGCCCGCTTGACTCTCATTTCGCCTAATTCGCCCTCATCATCGAGTCCGGGAGTGTCGATTATGACGACCGGGCCGAGGGGAAGAAGCTCCATAGCCTTGCTGACCGGGTCGGTTGTGGTGCCTTTAACGTCTGAGACTATAGCGAGGTTCTGGCCTGTTACGGCGTTCACGAGGGAGGATTTCCCGGCGTTCCTGAGGCCGAAGAAGGCTATGTGTACCCGCTCGCCTGATGGTGTGTCGTTGAGGCTCATGATTTATTCACGCGCCCCATGTTCACGGAGTATTCGCGCAGTCTCAGAGTAACCGTGTTTTTCCGCCCGCATTAATGCTGTGAAGCCTTCGTTGTTTTTCGCGTTCACATTCGCCCCTGCCCGGATGAGGGTATCAACAATTCTTGCCGCTCCATTCCTTGAAGCCTTGATGAGAGCGGTGTTGCCTTTGTTGTCCCGTTCATCAGCCATGATTCTCTTTTCGCCCTCACGTTCAAACCTGTATCTCAGCAGCAAGTTCACGCTGGCAAAAAACGCGCATACCGTTCTTATCACGTGAACAACCGTCTCTGTTGTACTCATTCCGTCAGCCTCCTTAAAGTTTAGAACCTAAAATCGCGGAGGGGGTGCAGTAGCGGTGTCTTTGCTGAAAACCTGCATAACCTTCACGGCAGTGTTCTTGTTGGTGCTAGAACCTGAAATCCCTTGCATTCCCGTTCCTCATGGCCTCGATGTTCTTCCGCGCAATCTCCCTCACATTCTCACGCGGGATTCTCTCAAGCTCACGCGCAATCATCTCATACCCCAGCTTCTTGGTCTCAGGCGAGGCGTAATCCTCAAGATATTCCGTGAGGGTCATCAACGCATTGGGGTGGCAGCAGTTGAGTATCTGCCCGGACTTGCACAGCGACATGAAGCGGTCTCCAGTCCTCCCGGCCCGGTAACACGCCGTGCAGAACGACGGAATGTGATTCTGCTCCATCAGCCACCGCACAACCTCATCCAGAGTCCTCTGGTCGGAAACGTCAAACTGCTCCGTGTCATGCGGCCTCTCTTCCTCCGTGTAGCCTCCGACAGAAGTCCGCGAGCCTCCCGAAATCTGCGAGATGCCAACCTGAAGCATTTTCGCCCGGACAGCCTCGCCCTCACGCGTCGAGATTATCATCCCCGTGTAAGGCACTGCAACCCTGATACACGCGGCAATCTTCGTGAACACCTCATCAGGTATCGAGTTGTTGAACTCCTCCGGGTCAATGTCATCCGCCGGTTTGACTCTTGGGACGCTGATTGTGTGAGGCCCGACTCCGAACACGGCTTCGAGGTGCTCGGCGTGCATTAAGAGCCCGGCGAACTCGTACTTGTAGCCCTCAAGCCCGAACAGGACTCCGAGTCCAACATCATCAATTCCTCCCTGCTGTGCGCGGTCATGAGCCTCCGTGTGATATGCGTAATCATGTTTCGGCCCGGTCGGGTGCAACTCCTCGTAACGCTTCCTGTTGTACGTCTCCTGAAACAGAATGTACGTGCCAATCCCGGCTTCCTTGAGCTTGCGGAAATTCTCCACAGTCGTTGCGGCAATGTTGACGTTCACGCGGCGGATGTCCCCGTTCTTGTGGTGGACGCTGTAGATTGTCGCTATGCTGTCGAGGATGTACTCAATCGGATTGTTGACCGGATCTTCTCCTGCTTCGATGGCGAGCCGCTTGTGTCCCATGTCCTGCAGTGCTATGACCTCGGCGCGGATTTCGTCCTGAGTGAGCTTCTTGCGGGTTATGGTCTTGTTCTTCGTGTGGTACGGGCAGTAGAGACAGCCGTTGATGCAGTAGTTCGACAGGTACAGCGGCGCGAAAAGCACAATCCTGTTGCCGTAGAAAGCCTGCTTGATTTCCTCAGCGACTGAGTAGATGCGCTCTATGATTTCGGGGTCTTCACACGCCAGCAGCACGGAGGCTTCGCGGTGAGTCAGCCCTGAGCATGTGCAGCCGTTAGCGTTGAACTTGGGACGCGCTTTTTCGAGGAGCGAGTCGATTAATGCCTTGTCGTTCTTGTGGGCCTCGGCGTAAATGAGGGTGTCGAGGATTTCCTGATGGTTGATGAAGTCGTCTGCGCGGGGTGATTTTGGATCGTACATGATAGTTTTGCCCTCCTTCTTCGGGGTCAGAGCGTGGAAAACTCTTTGCCGTCAGAAAATTTTGCGATGATTATAGCACGCGCCTTGTCTCGGCGGCATAGCTTATGCTGACAGAAAGGGAATGCCTCTCGTGAAGGTTCAGGAGGCCATGAGGGAGACTGCGTATCTTGCGGCGTTTCGGCAAGTGCAGGGGCTTCATCGCGTCCATGACCAGCGGATCAACCGGGGTGATGTGCCTGTCTGAAGGCTTCGAGTACCTGTACGTTTTCGACCTGGGGCTATACCCGTAGCGTTTGACGCTGGAAGGAGGCAGGCGTAAAATTCCACGCGATAATCCCACAAAGGAGGAATAATTATTCATGGACAGCAAAAAGTTTTGGGCGTTCATGGGCGTGTCAGCACTGATTTTCGCGCTGGCACTCATGGCGGGCGGCTGTGGCGGAAGCAGTAACGGTCCGGTAGGTACAAATACGGATCAGGGGGGGGGGCATTAAGCCTTAGCGGAAATTATCTCCTGATTGACCCTCTCAATCACGGCCGTGAAATCACCCCTCACATTGACGCGGTAATCACCGACAGAGTTTCACTCTCAGAATTCGACGCTCTCGACGAAGTCAGCCTCACCAGCAAGCACATAATCTTCATCTCAGACGCAAGCACAATCAGCTCCGACAGCTACGCGGCAGATCTCCTCGCAACCGCCTTCTACAGTCAGGGAGCAGCACTGGCGGCAGTGTATCCCGACGCTGAGGACGTGAAGGCACTGGGCGACATTCTCGGACTCTCTCTCGTCGGCCCGGAGGATGAGCCGAGCAACAAGCACTTCGAGGTCGTTGCGGCATCAATGCGCTACATCAGCGGCGACATTCTCCCGCACACGTTCATCTACGTCGACAAATGCACCGAGAACAGCGGCAATTACCCGACGAATTACACCGTCAGCAAAGATGCTCCCGTTGTGAACGTTGACCCGGCCAGCTGGGATGTGTATTTCGGCGAGCCTGTTACGACCCCGACCGCAGAAGAATTAGCCGCGAGGTCAAGGGATTATGAGGCAGATGCTCAGGAGGCTCTTGCCCGTAGAGTGCAGAATGTGATTGACTGGGTGAACGGAATTGATG
>JAFSRQ010000139.1 GCA_017446055.1 Synergistaceae bacterium
CAAGAACGTCAACCTGCATCTTGTACTTGTAGCCAGCCGCCTTGAGCTTCGGTGCCTTGACATCAACAGCTCCGAATCCTTCGGGGGCGACTGCCTGCTCTTCCGCGTTGAGGAGGAACGGACGGATTGCCGCGTGAGGGCAGACCATCGAGCACTGGTTGCACTGGATACACTTTGCTCCGTTCCATTCGGGGACGTTCACGGCGACTCCGCGCTTCTCGTACTTGCTTGTGCCTGCCGGGAAGTGGCCGTCCTCGTAGCCGTCAACAAACGCGCTTGACGGAAGTGTGTTGCCCTTCTGAGCGTTGATTGTGTCGACCTGGTAGCTGATGAATCCCGGAATCTCTGTCGGAAGGCCGGGACGCTTGTGTGCTTCTTCCTCAGCGGTCTTCCATGCTTCGGGAACGTTGATCTCGATAAGACCTGCGAGTCCTGCGTCAACAGCCGCGTAGTTCATCTTCACGATATCCTCGCCCTTTGCGCCGTATGACTTCACGATTGCTTCCTTCATGTACCTCACAGCGTCCTCAATCGGGATAACCTTAGTGAGCGTGAAGAATGCTGACTGCATGATTGTGTTCGTCCTTGAGCCGAGTCCGAGCTTCTGTGCCTCGTCCACAGCGTTGATGACGAAGAACTTGCAACCGAGGTTCGCAATTTTCCTCTTGAGGCTTGCGGGCAGATGCTCTTCAAGGGCCTCCATTGTCGTCCACTGTGTATTGAGGAGGAACGTTCCGCCTTCCCTCATGCCCTGGAGAAGGTCGTACTGGTTGACGTACTCCTGTTTGTGGCAGGCGATGAAGTCAGCGTGGTCGATGAGGTATGTTGACTTGATGGGCGACTTGCCGAATCTCAGGTGCGACATTGTGATGCCGCCGGACTTCTTGCTGTCATAGTCGAAGTAGCCCTGCGCGTACATGTCTGTGTGGTCGCCGATAATCTTGATGCTGTTCTTGTTCGCGCCGACCGTACCATCACTGCCGAGTCCCCAGAACTTGCAGCAAACTGTTCCTTCAGCGGCGGCGTTGATATGCTCATCGGGGATAAGTGAGCTGTCGTTCACGTCATCGATGATTCCGAGTGTGAAGTTGTTGCGTGGCTCAAAGAGTTTCAGGTTGTCGAAGCATACTTTGAGGTCGCTGGGCGTTGTGTCTTTGCTGCCGAGTCCGTAGCGTCCGCCGACAATCTTCGGTGCGCGGCAGTTCCCCACGAACAGCGAGCAGACATCCTCATAGAGAGGCCCGCCGAGTGCGCCGACTTCCTTCACGCGGTCAAGAACAGCGATTGCCTTCACAGTTGCCGGAAGCGCGCGGAAGAAGTACTTGGGTGAGAACGGCCTGTAGAGGTGGACTTCAACGACTCCGACTTTCTCGCCGCGTGCGTTGAGGTAGTCTACTGTCTCCTCGATTGCCTGACACACTGAGCCCATAGCCACGATTACGCGGTCTGCTTCCGGGTCTCCGTAGTAGTTGAACGGGTGGTACTCGCGTCCGCAGATGCCCTTGATGTCGTTCATGTAGCCTGCAACGATGTCGGGTACTGCGTCGTAGAAGGGCTGTGATGCTTCCTTCGCCTGGAAGAATATATCCGGGTTCTGCGCCGTGCCTTTCGTGTAGGGCTTTTCGGGGCGCATCGAACGGTCTCTGAACGCGGCGATTGCGTCATAGTCTACGAGTTTTGCGAGGTCTGCATAGTCGAAAGCGTCAACCTTCTGAATCTCGTGGCTTGTCCTGAATCCGTCAAAGAAGTTGAGTACGGGTACGCTCGACTTAATCGCTGAAAGGTGAGCTACTGCGGCCATGTCGTGGGCTTCTTGGACTGACCCGCCCGCTATCATCGTGAACCCGCACATTCTCGTTGACATCACGTCGCTGTGGTCGCCGAAAATCGAGAGCGCGTGCATAGCGATTGCCCTTGCCGTAACGTGGAAGACTCCGGGAAGAAGCTCACCGGCGATCTTGTACATGTTGGGGATCATGAGGAGCAAGCCCTGTGAGGCCGTGTAGGTGCTTGCGAGTGCGCCCGCTGACAATGCGCCGTGGCAAGCTCCTGCTGCTCCTGCTTCCGACTGCATTTCGGTTACCTTTACGGTGTGGCCGAAAATGTTCTTGCGACCGTGGGCTGCCCATTCGTCAATGTGTTCGGGCATGGGTGATGACGGCGTGATGGGGTAAATGGTGGCCATCTCGGAGAAGGCATACGCTACGTGAGCGACAGCCTCGTTTCCGTCCATCGTTTTCCAGTTTCTCTTCATGAAAGAATAAACCCTCCCTCTGGAATTGGTACGTATAGAATTGTGATGTGATGTCGATTATTCTACTACAATTGCGGAAATATTGACATACTCCGCCCGCCTGTAAAATTATGAGCTGATTGTAACTTGACATACTCCCCATGCATAAAGGCGGAGGATTCCAGCATTATAAACACTGCCTGCACAAACAGGTCTTACTGTGTCTCCGCTAATGGATAATGCCTCACTCAATCACATGGCTGCTGCTCCTTTTACCGGGTCATATGCTGGCTCACTATACTTTGTAACAGCAACTCCGCAAAGCTGTCGGCACGTCTGCTTCATCTCGCACTCGCTCCACATAGGAGGCTAGCCCTTGCTGTTTTTTTCCGGCACATAATACCTCATTTGTTGTTACGCAAAGAAAGTTATGGCACAACTACTCTATATATTGGAGCCTTATATCCCAACACCTGAAGGCAGGGGTCTTATGGCTTGGTTCGGTATCTGCACGAATTGACGCGCATTTATCCCCCGCCTAAAATTAATCCCATCTCACCATGAAGGGAATGACACGCTATATTCAGACCGGGAAATTTCTTGCTCCCTGACGTTGAAGACATATCACGATGGGCGGTAGTTGCCTGCGATCAGTTCACCTCACAGCCTGACTACTGGCAGAAGGTGAAAGACTACATCGGCGGCTCACCGTCAGCATACAATCTCATACTCCCTGAAGCATTCCTCAAGGACGACAACACCGAAGCCATCACAGGAATCAGCGCGGCCATGAACGATTACCTGTCGCAGAATATCCTGACCGAGTACAAGAACGTGTATGTATATGTGGAACGCGAGATGCTTGACGGCTCAACACGCCGCGGGATTGTGGGAATGATTGACCTTGAGGAATATGATTACAGGCCGGGAACATCCACCCTCATACGCGCAACAGAAGAGACAGTGCCCGAACGCATACCCGCCCGCCGGGAAATACGAGCCTCCTCTCCTCTTGAACTCTCACACGTGATACTGCTGTGCGATGACGAGAAGCACGAAATCATAGAGCCGTTAACGTTCGCAAAGCACTCAATGAGGAAACTGTATGACTTCGATCTTATGCTGGGGGGAGGCCATATCAAGGGCTGGATTGTGCGCGGGGACAACAGGAGAGCCCTCAACATGCGCATAGACTCATACATCAGGCGAAAGAGCCGGGAATTGTCGTTAGTGTTCGCTGTCGGGGACGGGAATCACTCACTTGCGGCGGCGAAATCATGCTATGAGGACGGAATAACTTCACGCTATGCTATGGTCGAGCTTGAGAATATTTACGATGACGCTCTGAAGTTCGAGCCTATTCACAGAATCGTCAAGGGCGTTGACACCGGGAGCTTCATTGCGGACATTGAGCGGGAAATCTGCGGTGAGGGTGATTCATGGCCGGTAACATACCACGCTAAAGGCACTGAGGAAACGCTTAACGTCAGCAAAAACGGCGGAGCTTCTGCGCTTGTCGTCATTCAGAAATATCTTGACGCTAAGGGTTACGACATTGATTATATTCATGATACTGACTCGCTTAAGGCTCTTGCGGATGATGACGGCTGCGTGGGAATTGAGATGCCAGCTTTTGACGAGGGAGCAAAGCGTGATTTCTTCCGTGTGATTTCTGAGAACGGGACACTGCCGCGCAAAACTTTCTCGATGGGACATGCTGTGGAGAAGCGGTATTACCTTGAGGCCCGGAGGATACAGTGATGCTTGCTGACCTAGGGCTGCTGTACTGCGCTATGTTCTGGGGGTTCACGTTCCCGACGATGAAGATACTTGTGGGAATATACCCTCCCTGCTGGCTACTGTTCCTGAGATTTTCTGCGGGGGCGGCCATGATATATATATTCTTCCACAGGAGGATCAACGAATCCTTCAGCAAAGTCATCAAGGGCGGTGCGATAATCGGCGTATTGCTATTCCTGGCGATAACGACACAGACAATCGGACTTCGCTACATAGGCGGGGGGCGTTCTGCGTTCATCTCTGCCACGTATGTGCTTATGGTGCCGTTCATGGTCTGGGGACTGAGGAAGGTATTTCCCGGATGGCTGACGATTGCGGCGGCTGTCTTGTGCGTTGCGGGAATGTACCTGCTTTCGGGGGACGAGTCCGCCGGGCCTGACGGGTACATAGGCGACATACTCACGGTGATATGTGCGCTGACGTTCGCGGTTCAGGTCATAGCGATAAGCCGTTACGCCTCGGAGTTTGACCCTGTAGCACTGAGCTTCGCGGAGTTCGTTACGTTTGCTGTGATGTCGCTCGTATCGTCAGCAGTCTTCGAGTCTCCGGCGGAATACCTGAGCATGAACGGGCTTGCGGAGCTTGCGTTCACGACTGTGTTCGCTACGTTCGGGTGCTACATGGTGCAGATAATAGCGCAGAAATACGCCGAGCCATCACACGCCACAATCATAATGAGCTTGGAGTCGGTCTTCGGCCTGGTGAGCAGCGTTGTGTTTCTTGGTGAGACTGTTACAGCGAGGATGCTTGCCGGGTGCGTGATGATATTCGTTGCGGTGATAGTGTCGGAAATGTCGCCGTTCTTGGTGAAGGATAGATGACCGGGATATGTCAGAGCGTTATCGTGAGAGTATGCTTGCCGGGCGTGATGATGTAGCCGTTCATGGTGAGGAGCTGACCGGGTGATGTTAGGGTGTTATCGTGAGAATATGCTTGCCGGGTATGATGTTGCCGTTCATGGTGAGGAGCTGACCGGGTGATGTTAGGGCGTTATCGTGAGGGGATGCTTGCGTGTGTGATGTTATCGGAGCTGTTGCCGTTCATGGTGAGGAGATGACCGGGATATGTCAGAGCGTTATCGTGAGAGTATGCTTGCCGGGCGTGATAGTGTTGTTCATGGTGAGGGGTAGATGAACGGCCATGTTCACGGGCATTACAGGCAGGGACGCAATATTTCCGGGCGTGTGCTGGTTCATTGCTGTGATGGATGACAGGGTAACATTCACACTCATAGCAGACAGTAATATATTCACTGTGACATTGCCGGGACTGCCCTGCATTACCGCAAAAAGGAGATGATGATACGGTCATGTTGGCGCGTTTTCTCGAAGATACTAACTGGCTTGCTATATTGTCGCTTATTGCTGCCAGCGCGGTATTGTCTGTTCTGGGCGACTCTGTCGGCACTAAGTGGGGCAAAAAGCGCGTCTCAGTCTTCGGCCTCCGTCCCAAGAACACAAGCAGGCTCATCACGGCCATAACAGGAGCGATGATAGCGGCAGGGATTATTGCGGTGATGGCTGTATTGTCCCAGGACGTGAGGACAGCCCTTTTCGGGATGAAGATACTTCAGCAGCAGTTGTACGACTCACAGTTCAAGCTGAACATGAGCCAGCGTGATACTGAGAATATGCGCGTGTCTCTAGCGGAAACGTCAGCAAGCCTCGACCTTGCCGGGTTTGAGCTTGACACTATGAGGAATGACAAGCTGCTTCTCGAACAGGAAAAACGTGAGCTTGAAGCTGCCCTGCGAATCATGAGGGAAGAGTCATCACAGCTCAGGCAGGAATTGCGCTCGCTCCGAAGTGATGCCATAGCTCTCAGCGCAAACGTGCTGTTAGGGCAGGCGGCATTCAATGAAGGCTCATCGAGGGAGGAAATCATTTCGGGACTTAATGCCCTGAAACAGCGTGTGAGGCTGAACGTTCTCACTAGGATTTCTGACCAGTCATTCACCCGTCTGCGTGATGTTCCTGTTGACTTTGACCCGGAGTCAGAGAACGCGCTAATCAATGAGCTGCTCAGCGCGGACATGAGGCAGTACGTGCGTGCATTGTCGGGGGAAAATTACACAGTAGGCGACAACATGAAGGTCATGATACGCCTTGAGACCGGGCCGAGCATACTGACATACCGGGACGGCGGGGCTGTCTACCGGAAGTTTGTCGACATGTCATCATCGAAGTCAACACCTGAAGAAATCCTGCACATATTCCTGCGCGAACTCAGGAACAAGGCCGTGAATGACGGAATTTTGCCTGACCCTGCCACAAACAATGTCGGCACGCTTGACGGCGAGTCATTCTTTGCGGCGGCAGACCGTCTCAGCAGGATAACCGAACCCGTGATAATCTCAGCGTCTGCTTCCGGGGACATATACACAGAAGGCCCGGTAGTGATTGATATAGCGTTTGAGGAGTGAGAGATGATGCCCCACGTGATAATCTACACAGACGGAGGAGCGTCCCCCAATCCCGGAAAAGGAGGCTGGGCGGCAGTCCTCTATTCCCCCGAACACAAGAAGGAACGCGAGATTTACGGCTCAGAGTCAGCAACAACAAACAACCGCATGGAACTCACCGCGGCAATACGCGCCCTTGAAGCCCTGAAAGTACCCTGCACGGTTGACCTTCACACTGACTCCACGTACCTCCGCAACGCATTCGCACAGCACTGGCTCGTGAACTGGAAGCGCAAGGGCTGGAAGACTTCAACCGGGGGCGATGTCCTCAACCGTGATTTGTGGGAGAAGCTCGACAGGCTGACTCGCGTCCACCGCGTAACGTGGCACTGGGTGAAGGGGCATTCTGACGATGAACGCAACAACAGGTGTGATGAGCTTGTACACATTGCGCGGGATAAGCTCTAGGCTCCGGGCGTACTTCCTGCACCTGATATGGCCGTCAAGCTGCGAGGTCTGCGGGAGAATAGGCGAGAGTCTCTGCGAGTCATGCAGGCAGGAAAGGATACGGCGCGAGGCAGAGTCGGACAAGGCACGGGGCTTCTACAGGATATTCACCAGCGACATAATCACGCGGGAATTCGACAACGTAACAGTATATTCCGCCCTCTACTACCACGATATTCACGTCAAGACAGTCATACACAAGTTCAAGGAGGAAGGACGCAGGGACATGGGGCATCCTCTGGGCGTGTGCATGGCAAGGGCATTCGGTGAGACAGAAGCGGACTATATCATCCCCGCACCTTTGCGCATGAACAGCGAGAGAATGTACAACCAGACATCCGAGCTCGCAAAGGGCATGTGTGATTACTGGGGCGTTGAGCTTCTTGATGTGTCAGAGAGAACCCGCGAGCGTCCCCACCAGATGAGACTCGGAGCGTCAGACCGCAGGAACAACATTGCTCCCGACGATTTCAAGTTCATGCGGGACATTCGGGGACTCAGGGTGGCTCTTGTGGATGATGTCTGCACAACGGGGTATACACTGATGGCATTTGCTGAAGCTTGCCGTCTTGCCGGGGCAAAAGTAATCTGCGCTTACACACTCTCGTCAACAAACCGATAATCTCACACACTGTGTATAATTCTGCCGGGTGATGAAACTTTGCAGAACGATAACAAGAATCCTTCTATGGTTAAGCACGCGGTCTTCATGATGGCGGGGACTCTCCTGAGCCGCATTCTTGGACTTGCCCGTGAGGTGCTGGTAGCGGCGTTCTTCGGTGCGACAAGATACATGGATGCGTTCAACGTGGCGTACACACTTTCGAACCTTGCGCGCCAGTTACTGGCCGAAGGAGCATTATCGGCGGCGTTCGTCCCGGTATTCTCGCAGGCACTCACGAAAAGCCGGGAGAAAGCATTAGCCCTCGCCCGCGGAACAATGACGGTGCTGCTTTTTGCGACGGTTATAGTTGTGGGACTGGGTATCTTCTTCGCGCCCGGACTGGTCAGCATAATGGCACCGGGATTTGACCCTGAGAGTCATTCACTGGCAGTAGGATTGACGCGGTGGATGTTCCCGTTCCTGATATTCATATCGCTTGAGGCTCTCACGATGGGCGAGCTAAATTCGCTTGGTTCGTTCTTTGTCCCGGCATTGTCGCCAGCGTTCAGCAACCTCGTCTTCATCATCACAGCTCCGTTTTTCGCGGCTAAGTTCGGTGTTTACGGTCTGGCACTGTCGGTGCTGTGCGGAGGACTGGCTCACTTCCTCACGCAATGGCTGTATAGTTTCAGGCTTAAGGCTGTGCTTTACCCTACGCGCCCTGACATGAAGGATCCGGATTTGCGGCGGATAATGAAGCTGTTCCTGCCATACGCGGCGGGGCTCTCGCTGAATCAGGTCAACCCAATCATCAGCCGTATGCTTGGCTCATTCTTGCAGGAGGGCAGCATTTCCGTCCTCAACTACTCGAACCGTATACTACAGCTCCCGTTAGGCCTGTTCGTGATAGCAATATCGCAGGCAGTCCTGCCCCAGTTGTCGCGGGCGAAGGATGACGATGAATTTGTCGACACACTGAGGCAGGCTGTGAGGTTCGCGCTGTTCGTGGTGCTTCCGGCCTCACTGGGAGTGATTGCGATTTCGGACGAGTTCGTACACCTAGTGTTTGTGCGCGGTGAGTTCGGCGGCTGGGCGTGGAGTGCAACATCGTCGACTCTGGCGTTCAGTATGCTGGGCTTGCCGGGGATGGCGTGTTCTACGGTGGTGATGAGGGCGTTATATGCGCTGTCTATGCCGCGTGAGGCGTTCAAGGTTACGGCGTTCAGCGTCGGGAGTACCGCGGTGCTGTCGTTCGTGCTTGTGTGGCCGATGGGGTATAACGGGCTTGCTCTTGCTCCGGGAATCGCGTTCACGTTGTCGGGGCTTCTGGGACTGTACTATGTCCGCAAGAAGCTCGGTCGGCCTCTGGGGATCGTAACGTGGACTCTCGCGGGGGACTACATGGTTGCGCTTGCGGCGGTTGATGCTAGTGTTCTGGTGTACAGGTGCTTGTGGCCGTATGATGTCGGCGCGGGGATTGTGCTTCGTGCGCTGTGGGTGCTGGGAGTGATAACACTGTGCGCGGGAATGTATGCGGCTGTTACGAGGCTGAAGGGATTTGAGGAATGGGGGCTACTGGGGCAGGCGTTCAGGAGGAAGTGAGGTTAGCTAGTCCCGGGGGCTTGAGGGTTGTGTTGTGAGTGAAGACACTAGACACCCGCAAGACAAGGGGCCGGCGTTCAGGAGGAAATAATGTGTTGCACCCTTCATCGTTTTGGTGAGGGGTGCTTGTGCTTACGTTAAGGGGTGATTGATGTCGTATTCTGCGGCGGAGGAGTTGAAGTCGTCCGGGTTCATTCCATCAAAATAATTCCTCTGCCATTCTGTATAGTCGAATCTCTCGCGCTTAACGGCAGCAATGAACTGTTCAGCCTCAATGTCTCCGAGTCCCTGAACAAAGCACTGCATTCCGCGTTCTATAAGCTCAACTGTTCCGGCAATCATTTATTCGTCCTCCAAAGCGCAGGCCACGTGATAAGCATCCTTCATCCTTACGCCGTATGACATGATAGATTTTGCCACATGTTTTATCCTCCCGGCCTTGTCCGCTCCAACATGATAAGAGCTGTAAGTCCTGATGAATTTTTCGATTGCGTTCCTGCGTGAAGAAAATGGATTCCGGGAATTTTCGTACGTCAGAATGTATGAGGTAACAAGATGAAGCCTCCCTGACTTTATCATTTCCTGAACATGAATCTTTGCCTGAGCCTCAAAGTATATACGCAGGAATGTCTAATCATCATACGGCCTGTTGAAGCAGCAGTTGTCGAGATAAATTCTTGCGATGATTATTCCTCCCTAGAAGTGTGATTTATTCCGTTGCGGATAATGATAGCAGAAATTTTCGCGGAAGGCGCAAGTTCACACGGGGCAAAAAGAAGAGAGTCCCCTCAATAGGCGTGGAGGACTCTCGTGTATATTGTGTGATTGATTATAGGCTGATGGATATATTGTGATTTATGGGGCAGCAGTGTAATTCTCAATCTTGCCGGTAGTAAGGGTTACTTGGAAGGCATATTTGCCGTTGCTGTCACTGCCAGATGCAGCAGTATTTGGTGCCACTATAGCAACCCCAGTAGCATTAGCTGAAGCGTAGGACATGTTGTAGCCGTTTATCTTCTGTAACGCCTCCGCAATGCCATCCTTCTCCGGGTCTCCGCTGAAGTCAACTGTTATTGCCCAGTTATCATAGCCTTTGTTACCATCCGCTGTTAATGCCGCATACTTTATCGTGTTATTGTCGTTGTTGAAGTCTTTCCACGAAGGCAGAGAAGCGAACAGAACATCGTCCGCCGTCAGACTAGCAAGCCCGTCTGCACCGTGAGTTACAGGATAAGCCATAGCCGCGTTCCTGCAGGCATTCACGTTCGATGCTATTGTAGCCGCCTTTGCCTTTGCAGTTGAGTTACCGAATGACATCATCATTACTGCCGTCAGTGTAGCCAGAATCGCGACCACAATCAGCAGTTCGACCAACGTAAAACCTTTGCGCATTTTCTTCATGATGAACCTTTCCTCCTGCGTATTTTTGCCTATTTTCACCTGCCGCCTATTGCAGATGAACCCTTGCGCGGACTGGTTACCGCACGCCTTCAACGATAATTTTTCGCGGGAATTGAGGAAAATTTTTGCACACAACTACTACAACCGCACCTTGCCTTATGTTATAATTACAGTAGACAAGGGGTAGACTGTACACAGTTATATGCACTTATTTTATTGATAGAAATATTATAGCACAAACCCTTGTCTTTTTTACGCCTTCCCATAAATTTTTTCACGCATGATACAATGACATTCATCAAATCCCACTGAAGGAGGAATCAATCACCCAATGTACAAGCCCATTCAGGTGAATAAAGATACATGGTGGCTCGGAGTGAATGACCATGAGACTGACTTGTTCGAGTCCCTCTGGCCGCTGCCCCAGGGTGTAGCCTACAATGCTTACGCCGTACTCGGGACGACAGCCGCCGCCGCGATTGACACGGTGAAAGGCCCTTACCTTGACGATTACGTCAGCAAGCTCACTCAGGCATTAGGACACAGGACGCTGAATTACCTTGTCGTCAACCACATGGAGCCGGATCACGCCAGCCTCATATCACAGCTCAAATCCATATGGCCGTCGCTGAAGTTCATCGCCAACGCAAAAACTCTCCCCATGCTGAAAGGCTATCACGGCATCACCGAGGACATCATCACCGTGAAGGACGGAGACACGCTAGACCTCGGCGGGCATGTATTACGCTTCTTCACCGTACCTATGCTTCACTGGCCGGAGAGCATGGTTACGTTCGACACCACAACGGGAGTCCTCTTCTCGAATGACTCATTCGGGGGCTTCGGGGCGCATGAGGGAGGAATCTTCGACGACCAGAAGAACCCGGAACGCTGGCAGGACGAGATGCTGAGGTATTACGCTTGCATTGTCGCGAAATACTCGAACATTGTGCAGGTAGCCCTCAAGAAGCTCGGCGCACTCCCAATCACAGCAATATTCCCCTCACACGGGACATTATTCCGCAAGGACATCAAGCAGGTAATCTCACTCTATGACAAGTGGAGCAGGTACGAGGGCGAGAAGGGTGCGGTTGTCGCTTACGGCTCAATGTACGGCCACACGAGAATGATGGCTGAGGCTGTCTGCACCGGGCTTGCTGACGCGGGAATTGCTGATGTTCGGCTCTATGACGTGTCGCGCACTGATCCTTCATATATTCTCCGGGACATCTGGAAGTTCCGCGGGTTCGCTCTCATGGCCTGCACGTATAACACTCTGCTTTTCCCGCCAATGGAAGCACTTTGCGCGAAGCTGTTAAACCGTATGCCCAAGAACAAGACTCTCGGCATCGCAGGAAGCTACTCATGGAGCAAGGGAGCATTAGCCGCGCTGAAGGATTACGCCGAGAAGAGCAAGCTGGCTCTCGTTGGGCCGGAAGTTGAGGTTTACGCCTCGCCGACTCCTGATGACCTGTCGAAACTCGCGGAGATGGGCGCGAACTTGGGAGAAGCGATTCTGGCATGAGTGAGTATGTTACGAGGCCGAAGAGGAACAATGAGCTGTGGCTGACCGAGTACAGCACCGACAACCTCAAGCTCTCAATGCGCGTGAAGAATATTCTCCACTCCGAGAAGACACCGTACCAGGAGCTTCTTGTTGCTGACACATACGAGTACGGTCGGACTCTGATGCTTGACGGGGCGTATCAGCTCACGGAGCGGGACGAGTTCACTTACTCCGAGATGATGGCGCATGTACCGATATGTTCGCACCCTGACCCCCGGAACGTCATGATTATTGGCGGCGGAGACGGGGCGATTATGCGCGAGGTACTGAAGCATTCGTGCGTGAAGAAGTGTACCCTCATTGATATTGACGAGAGAGTGATTGAGTCGTCGAAGGAATATCTGCCGTTCGCGGGGTGTTCTTTTGCTGACGGAAGAGCCGATGTGAAATGCATGGACGCGATGAAGTATATCCGTGAGACAGATGAACGCTATGATGTCGTGATTGTGGACAGCACTGACCCGGTAGACTTTGCGGCGGGGCTGTTCCAGTCGGGATTTTACGCGGACGTTAAGCGGGTCATGACGGAGTCGGCCATGCTGACGGAGCTGACCGAGTCGCCCTTCACCGACACGGACATAATGACTCAGGCAATCCGTGAGATGAGGAAGGTGTTTCCGTGCGTGCGAATGTACTGGGGCGTTGTGCCTACGTACCCTTCTGGGATGTGGACGTACGGACTCGCGTCAATGCGTGAGAGTGATTTTGCGCCAGTGAGGACAGTAACACCGACTAGATATTACACGTCTGAGATTCACCGGGCCAGCTTCGTTTTGCCGCCGTTCCTTGAGGAATTGATACGGTGAAAGTGAGTCCCCCTTCAAGCGTTCACACATGAGGGGGGAATTTTTCTGCGCTAATATTCCTGGTCATTAATTGTTCACGGGCTGAATGTCAGGTTTCTTCCTGCGTATTGCGGACTGGCCTCAATGCGTGAGAGTGATTTTGCGCTAATTCTGAGCTTCGTTTTGCCGCCATTCTTGGAGGAATTGATACGGTGAAAAGAGTCCCCCAGTCAGGAAATGGCCGGGGGATTTTTTTTGCGCTAATATTCCGGCTCATTAATTGTTTACGGGGTAAATGTCAGGCTTCTTCCTGCGTTTTGTGGACTCGCGTTAATATGAGAGAATAATTCTGCCCCCGTCAGAACAGTAACACCGACCCGCTGCTACACTGACAAGATTCACCGGGCGAGCTTCATATTGCCGACTTTCTTGGAGGAACTGATACGGTAAAATAAATCCCCCAGTCAGAAACATGGCCGGGGGGATTTTTCTCTCAGTCTAAATCATCATCGCTAATCATCAATTCTTTGTCTCTCTTATGCTCCCAGTATTTCGCGGGCATAGGTTCGTCTGATGTCTCTTCGGGAAAATTCGTGTACTTGCAGCGTCCTTCGGGAGTCTCCTTGCGCCATATCCTGTATTTGTTCGGCTCGACTCCTTCAGGCGGAGCGAGTTCCCCGGCGAGGTCTTCATCCGTCCCGGTCAGTATCTTCACGACATACCCCAGAAGATCAGGATTACGTTTTCCCCAGTCAGCAGCACCCTCACAGTAGCAGTCAGCAAAATCCCTCATGCTTTCGAGGATGTCGGCCATAGCCTGCTCCTGACTCTTTGCGTTGACACTGAGAGCAAGCTCATTCACCCAGACAGTTACGCTTCCGTCCTCCTCCGTATCATTATGGTACGTGAACTTCAGCCCTGACGCGGCACTCACGACAAAGTCAATGAACTCTTCACTCGTCATAATTTCCCCTCCAAGTAACTCACAGCCTCACCAGCCTTCACGCTAACCTGCGAGCCGTCAGCAAGATTCTTCACCGACACCGTTCCGTTCACCCTCTCGTCAGCACCAATGATGCACGCGAACCGGCAGTTCCCCGCCGCCCTCATCTGTGCCTTGAAGCCCCGCCCGGCAGTATCACATTCAGCGGAGATTCCTGACATCCTGAGATTGTGCGTGAGAGCCTGAACCGCCCCGCGTGACTCGTCGTCCATAGCAACGCAGTACACAGAGACACCCGGCACTTCACCGAATGAGCAGCCCTGCTCCTCCATGACCAGCGCAACACGGTCAAGTCCGCAGGCGAACCCAACACCCGGAATCTTCCCGCCCCCGATAGCACGCGACAAGTTGTCGTAACGTCCTCCCCCGGCTACGGCGTTCTGCGCTCCCAAGTCCCCGGAAAGAATCTCGTAGGCTGTTTTCGTGTAGTAGTCGAGTCCCCGCACGAGTCTCTTGCTGATGCTGTACGTGAAATTCAGGCGTTCGAGTCCGTTTCTGACCTGCGCGAAATGTTCACGGCATTCATCGCACAGTGAGCCGAAAATGTCGGGGGCACCATCGGCGGCATTCCTGCATGACTCGTTCTTGCAGTCTAGGATTCGGAGGGGGTTGCGGCTGAGTCTGTCTATGCATGTTTCACACAGCTCATCTTTGCGGGCGGTGAAGTAGTCCACAAGTTTCTGGCGGTAAACTGGCCTGCACTTTTCGCAGCCCACAGAATTGATGATGACTTCAAGATTCCTGAGTCCCAGTCTCCTGAACAGCTCAATACTCAGAGCGATAACCTCAGCGTCAGCCATAGGCCCGGCGACTCCGAGATATTCCGCGTCAATCTGGTAGAACTGGCGGTAACGTCCCTTCTGCGGCCTCTCGTAGCGGAACATGGGTCCCCAGCTCCAGAGTTTTGCGCCTGCTCCCTGCGCGCACAGGTTGTTCTCGTTGGCGGCTCTCATGACTCCGGCTGTGGCTTCCGGACGTAGGGTAATGCTTCGTCCGCCCCTGTCCGTGAACGTGTACATCTCCTTCTCGACTATGTCAGTAGTCTCACCGACTCCCCGCGAGAATAATTCAGTGTACTCGAAGACTGGCAGGTGAATCTCGCTGAACCCGAAATCCCTCATTGTGCGTGAGGCTGTGCTGACTATGTATGACCACTTCCACGACTCTGCCGGGAGTATGTCGCGTGTTCCTCTTGGTGCTGTTATGGCTGGCATTAATGACTCACTCCTTATTGTGATTTTCTGGACATAATGCATAAAGTATAGCGCAAAAGGCAAGGCTTCTGTCTCACGCGAAAATCATCGTGAAGAAGACAACATACACCAGTCCCGGCAGCATATCTCCCAGTCTCAGCCTGGTAATCTTCATCATGTTCAGCCCTATCCCCATAATCATCAGGCCGCCTATGCCCGAAATATTTGCGTACATGTCAGCCGTTATGACTCCTTCAAGCATGGACGCTCCCAGAGTTACAGCCCCTTGGTAGACGAGAAGAGGCACTACAGAGAACGCCACCCCCACGCCGTAAGCCCCCGCCATCATTGACCCCGCTATGCAGTCCATTATGCCCTTGGTCATGAGGATTTCGGGATTGTGCCTGAGACCGTCCTCGATTGAGCCGATTATCGCCATTGACCCCACGCAGAATAGGAGTGTCGCGCTCACGAAGCCTTCCGTGAATTTCCCGTTTGACGTATGTAGCGCAGCCTTCAGCCTGTCGCCGAGAGTGTTAAGCCAAGTCTCAATCCCAAGAATCTCGCCAGTAACAGCCCCAAGCACCAGCGCGAGCAAGACCGCTATCGAGTGTTTCATGCCGAGCATCATGTTGATACCGACATAGAGCGTGAACAGTCCGAGACAGTTGAAGATGTTATCGCGCATTCTCTCAGGGATGAATTTTCCGGCGATGAGTCCGATTGAGCTTCCCAGAAGGACAGCAAGAACGTTGAAGATTGTCCCGCCGATCGGTATTGTCCTGAAGATTTCCAGCATGGTGAAAGAGTTTCGCTCCCTTTGTGTTTTCGGGTAATTATAGCGCGAGGCGGAATGCGGCGGGGGATTTCGCAGATGTCTTCGGACTTGCGCCTCCTGCTGTTTTTCCGCGTTCATAGTGTTGATGTTAGTCTTGCCCGGACGAGCCGTGTTACAGCTGTATGTGATCGGTGTGTAATGGATTATGAGGAGACAGTCATGGCATGTGAGAATACGCGCAGAGAGTTATGCGTGATAGAATTGACGCAGAAAATATCCCAAACCAAACAAGGAGATTCACAACAGAATGAAGCTCAACAACATAATGAAGCAGGCCCGGCAGATGCAGTCCCAGATGATGCAGATACAGGAGAGCCTTGCGAATGAGACAGTAGAAGCCAGCGTAGGCGGAGGAATGGTTACTGCTACTTTCACCGGGCAGGGCGACATGAAAGCCATCAAGATTGACCCGGAAGTCATCAGCCCGGACGATAAAGAAATGCTTGAAGACCTCATAATCTCGGCGGTGAATGAGGGACTCAAGAAGAGCCGTGAGCTTATGACCGAAAAGATGGGCGGCATAACCGGGGCACTCGGCGCAATGGGAATGGGGTTCTAGCGTCAGCAAATGGAATCCCTCGACAGCCTCATCAACGCCCTCAAGAAATTTCCCGGCATAGGCCCGAAAAGCGCAAGACGCATAGCCTTCTACCTTCTGAAACAGGACGGCAAAGAACTTCAGCGGATTGGCTCACTGGTCAGCAATCTCAAGAAAGGACTCGTAACCTGCTCCCACTGCGGCAACGTGTCAGCAAAAGACCCCTGCAGTATATGCGCTGACCCCCTCAGAGACCGCGATATTCTCTGTGTTGTTGACGACCTGGAGTCCCTCTCAGCGTTCGAGCAGTCCGGGATATACAACGGCCTGTACCACGTCTTAGGCGGGAGGGTAGCCGGGGAAATCACCGATGACTCAGCGGACTTCCTCGCCAGACACATACGCAGGCTGAAACCGTCAGAAGTCATCATAGCCTCATCACCAAGCATTGAGGGCGACATGTCGTATTACACTCTGGTTGACATTCTTCACGGCCTGGGTGTCGAGAACGTTACGAGGCTTGCTTACGGTCTGCCGCTTGGGGGTAGCATTGAGTTTGCTGACAGGATGACACTTCACACGGCACTTGAAGGGAGGCGCAAAGTATGAGGGAGTATTCATTCATCATAGCGGCTGGCGGTCAGGGGACTCGTCTCGGCGGCAGGAAGCAGTTCATGACCCTCGCAGGCCGGGAGTTGTGGCGTTGGAGCGCGGACAATGCTGCTGTGACGGAAGGAGTCCGGGAAATCATACTCGTAATCCCTCAAGGCGAGACTCTCACTCCCGAATGGCCTCACGATGTCCCTCTTCGTGTCGTGAACGGGGGAAGCGAGCGTGCTTTGTCTGTGCTGAACGGCCTTAACGCGGCAACGTGCGATTATGTCATGGTGCATGACGCTGCCCGGCCTTTTGCGACTGGTGAATTATTCCGGCGGCTGATGGATGCTGTGAGTGAGGATGCCGGAGTCGTCCCGGTGCTCCCTGTGAGCGACGCGCTGAAGAGGATTGAGGGCGGAACGGGAAAAGTCTCATGTGTTGACCGTGATGGACTGTACATCACGCAGACTCCGCAAGTTTTCCCCCGGATGAGGCTGATTGAGGCGGTTCGTGATTTCCCGTCAGCAAAAGACGAGGCTGAAGCGTGGTGCAATTCCGGCCATGTTTTGAGGCATGTTGACGGTGAGCGTATGAACTTCAAGGTAACAGTAGGTGATGACATGACGATTGCGCGGGCATTGGCTGAACGCAGAATTACGCGTACGGGGCTGGGCTGGGACGTTCACAGGCTTGTACCCGGTCGGCGGCTGATACTTGGCGGCGTGAGGATAGAGTCGCCGCTTGGGTTGCTGGGGCATTCTGACGCAGACGTTCTGACACATGCGCTGATGGACGCGGTATTAGGCGGAGCTGGCCTGCCTGACATCGGGACACTTTTCCCGGCGAGTGATGACAGGTATCATGACGCTGACAGTCTGGGACTCATGCGCGAGGTTATGAGGCTGGTGAACGCTGAGGGCTGGACGGTTGAGTTTGCCGATGCGGTAATCACGGCTCAAGTTCCCCGTCTCAACAAGCACCGTGAAGAAATCGTGCAGAGCCTCTCACAGTTTTTCCAGGTCAACCTCAAGTTCAAGTCAGCAGAAGGCCTCGATGACTCCGGGCGGGGAATGTGCATGACTTGCCGGGCAGTTGCGACATTAGGGAGGGTGATTGAGTGATGCTTGCGTTCAGGCACAACAGGGAATGCGACTCTAAGCTGTGGTTCGGGGAAATCGCGCTGAACGGCTTCGAGCAGTATATCTTCAACGATGAAATTATGATGCCGCCGCTATTTGACGCTTACGATGATTTTGTTGACCATTCATGGCCTGAGTTCGTTCAGGATAATTCGTACATGTAGACATGCTGACACTGGGAATAGAGACTAGCTGTGATGATACTGGCGTTGCGGTGATACGTGATGAGCGGGAAGTCTTGTGCGAATTTCTGTCGAGCCAGATTGCCGACCATTCACGATTTGGCGGGGTAATCCCTGAGTTTGCGGCAAGGAAACACCTGGAGAATCTTCTGCCTTTGGTTGACGGGGCATTGAGTGAGTGCGGGATTTCCGGCCATGACCTAGACCTTATCGCTGTAACACGCGGGCCTGGTCTGATGGGTTCGCTTATTGTGGGAGTGATGACGGCAAGGGCATTGTCTCAGGCGTGGGATGTGCCATTGATCGGCGTGAATCATCTGGAGGGTCATCTGTTCGCGCCTCTGGTTGACGCTGGGGACTTGAAGCCGCCGTTTTTGTCACTGATAGTCTCAGGAGGCCACACGGAGATTGTGAGGGTTGACGTTTTCGGGAAGTACACGTTGCTCGGCCAGACGAGAGACGATGCCGCCGGGGAAGCATACGACAAGGCAGCGCGTATACTCGGACTGAAGTATCCCGGAGGCCCTGAGATAGAGAGGCTCGCTAGGACTGGAGACCCTCACGCATTCGATTTCCCGATTCCCCTCAAGAACACCGACAAAGTAGAGTTCAGCTTCAGCGGATTGAAGACGGCGTTATTGTGGCAGGCGAAAAAGTTTCCGGCGGACAAAATCCCGGTGAACGACTTGTGCGCTTCATTCCAGCGGGCGGTAACGGAGGCTCTAATGTCGAAGGTGAAACTTGCTGTGAGTATGACGGGCATTCGGAACGTTGCGGCTTCCGGGGGCGTGTCTGCGAACGGCGCATTGCGTGAGGCACTTGGCGGTGAGGTGGGATTCCGGGCGTGGCTTCCTGCGAAGGGGCGATGTACGGACAACGCGGTTATGATAGCGATGGCGGGCGCAAATTCGTGGAGGCGTGGAGTCAGAATAAGTGAGGTCGTGCCGGATCCGTCGCTTCACGAGTGGCCTGTGAGTTGCGGGAATGACGCTTGAGACGATGACGACAGAGACAGCCGAGGTCAGATGTTGCTACCTTGACTCCCTGCGTGTATTCGCGGCGTTTGCGGTGATGGTGCTTCATGTTGCCTCACAGTATGAGTACACAACGGATGTTCACTCGTTTGACTGGCTGGCCATGAACTTTTGGGACAGCTTAGTGCGCTGGCCGGTCTCAGTATTCGTGATGATAAGCGGAGCATTATTCCTCAGCAGAGATATTCCCGCCAAGAAACTCTATACCAAGTACATATTCAGGATATTCACGGCGTTTGTGTTCTGGTCATTCTTTTACGCCTGCCGTGAGTACGCTAAGAACGGGGGCTTCAAGGGAGCGTTTGAGCAGTTCCTGGCTGGCTACTATCACATGTGGTTTCTGTATATGATTATGGGAATGTATGCGGTTGTTCCGCTTGTGAGGAAAATTGCTGAGTCTGGGACTCTGACGAAATATTTTCTGGGGCTGGCGTTTGTGATCTCGCTCGTATTGCCTGAGATGATCGGAATCATTTCGGTGTTCTCTGAGGAATACGGGGAGTTCGCGGTGAATCTGGCCGGGTAGTTACGCCTTAATTTTATCAGGGGCTTAACGGGGTATTTCCTGCTGGGATATGTCCTGAACAACGCGAAGATTTCCCCCAAGGCCGAACGCCTCATATACGCCGCGGGGGCTACTGGTTTTGCCGCTACTATGCTGATGACTCTTTGCGCCTCACTCATCAGGGAGAAGCATTAGAGGATTTCTTCGACACTCAGACTGTCAACGTTATGTGCGAGGCCGCGGCGGTGTTCGTGTTCTTCCGTGAGAGGCTGAATTTTCCGGTGAGGTTCATGCGGGCGTTGTCGCAATACTCGTTCGGGGCGTATCTGGCGCATCCTGCTGTGATTGAATTTCTGGCGGAACTTGGACTAGACTCGCTGACGTTCAGCCCGGCGGCCTCAATCCCGGTGATTGCGGTGATAGTGTTCGTGATCTCGTTCGGGATTTCCGCAGTCCTGAATCACATTCCCGTCCTCAAGAAGTACATCGTATGATGAAGTCCCGGCAGCGTCTGAATCTCTCCTTGCCTGTGCTATAATCGGGTGCAATCTCACAGGAAAGGGGTTGACTGAGCTGGATAATCTGACTATAATTGACCAGACCAGACCAGACCAGACCAGCACTACTTTGACTTTTTGCGGATAACGGGTGCGTTTGCAGTGATGGTACTTCACGTTGCCGCCGCGAACTGGTACACAACAGACGTACACACATCGCAATGGCAGGCCATGAACTTCTGGGACAGCATAGTGCGCTGGGCAGTGCCTATTTTCGTGATGATTAGCGGCGCGCTCTTCCTCAGTCCAAACAAAGACATTCCCATTAAGAAACTCTACACAAAGTACATATTCAGAATATTCACGGCGTTCGTGTTCTGGTCGCTGGTGTACGCTTGTCGCAATTACGTGAAGAACGGGGACATGCTTAAGGCGTTTGCACAGTTTCTGACCGGGTACTATCACATGTGGTTCTTGTGGATGATCGCCGGGCTATATATGATAGTGCCGTTCGTGAGGAAGATTGCTGAGTCTAAGACGCTGACGAAATACTTTCTGGGACTCGCGCTGGTGTTAGCGTTCGTTCTGCCTGAGACGGTGGACGTGATTTCGCTGTTCTCGGAGGAATACGGAGCGTTCGCCGGGAAGCTGGCCGGAATGCCGAGTCTTGATTTTGTCGGAGGGTTCACGGGGTATTTCCTGCTCGGCCATTTCCTTAACTCAGCCCGGATCTCACCCAAGTCTGAACGCGTGATATACGCCGCCGGGATTACGGGGTTTGCTGCTACTGTGGTGATGTCCCTTCTCGCCTCACTCTTCATGGGTGAAGCGTTCGAGAAATTCTACGGCAATCATACGGTCAATGTGATGTGCGAGGCAGTGGCAGTGTTCGTGTTCTTACGTCAAAGGCTGAATTTCCCCGTGAGATTCGTCCGTGAACTGTCGCAGTACTCCTTCGGGGCATACCTCGTTCATGCCGCTGTGATTGACCTTCTGAGGAAGCTTGGACTAGACTCGCTGACTTTCTGCCCCGCGGTCTCAATCCCGGTGATTGCCGTGATGGTGTTCGTGCTGTCGTTCGGGATTTCCGCACTCATCAACCACATTCCCGTCCTCAAGAAGTACATCGTCTGACACGTGGACAGCCCGCGAATCTCACTCGGACTCACGGGCTGATACCTTGCGAATCTTGACAGAATAAGGCTAGAAACCGAAGAAGCGAAGAGTATTGCCGATAATCATACCGCTGCCGACAGCCTGCATAGCATATGCGACGAAATACCAGAACGCCATATCAGAACCCCTCCTTGTTATGTTTATGTTTTACTGTTCTTTATTATAGACATTTTTTTTTCGTCAATATGTTTGAGGCGATAAGAGTGGTGTTAGTGTTTTTTCCATGAAAGGCCAAATTCCCAAGCAAGGTTCATCCGTGAGTTGTCGCGTTACACATTCGGGCACTATCTCGTTCATGATGCTGTTGTAGTGTTCATAATCCCGGCAATACCGAATCAGATTCCCGTCCTCAAGAAACACATCGTCTGACGCAAATACAGCCCGCGAATCCCACGCAGGACTCACGGGCTGTGCGCTCCACTATTCCGCGAACCTTGCCCGCATCATTGGCTTTATTCCGCCCGCCTCAAGTATCTTCATGGCCTGGTCTCCGAGCTTCTCGCACTGGAATACTTCCCCAGTCTCCTCAGCCTTCACCGTCCCGGCCTCAAGGTCAAGCGTCAGAGTCTCTCCTGCCTTCACATGCTGGCTGATGCCCTTGCAGACGATGGGCAGCAGTCCCAAGTTCACGGAGTTGCGGAAGAATATCCTCGCGAACGAGTCCGCTAATACCGCGACCGCCCCCATGTTCAGGAGCGAAATCGGAGCATGTTCCCTCGATGACCCGCAGCCGAAATTCCGACCCGCCACAACGAAGCCGCCCTGCGGGAAATTCGCGGCTATGTCCTCACTTACTCCGCAAAGGCAGTGTGCGCCGATTTCCTTCGGGTCAGTGATTGCGAGGAAGCGTCCCGGATAAATCTGGTCAGTGTCGATGTTGTCGCCTACAACGATGCATTTTCCCGTCAAAACTTTCTGCATGTCAACTCCTCCTTAGTCCAAGAACTCGCGGGGGTCAGTGATTTTCCCGTAAACCATACTTGCTGCCACTGTCGCCGGACTGGCAAGGTACATTCTCGCTTCGGTTGACCCCATTCTTCCGGGGAAATTCCTGTTTGTGCTGGTGATGCAGACTTCGCCCGGAGCAAGGATGCCCTCGTGAGCACCCAGACACGCCCCGCAACCCGGAGTCGAGATTGTCGCGCCAGCCTCCATCAGGTCAGTGATGTAGCCCTGCGTGATGCACTCAAGCATGACCTCACGCGACGCGGGTATCACTACGAGCCGTGTGTAGTCGGGAATGTGGCGGCCCTTGAGGATTTTTGCGGCAATGGCGATGTCCTCAACCCTCCCGCCCGTGCATGAGCCTATGTAGCCCTGGTTGAGCTTCACGTCCCCTTCCGCTATGACGCTCGCCAGTGTGTGGACGTTCTCGACGCTGTTCGGGCAGGCAAGCTCAGGCTCAAGCGTTGACACGTCAAACACATAGGACTCCGCGTACTTGTAGCCCGGATCTGTGTGCATGACCTCGTAGGGTCTGACGGCTCTTTTGCTGACGAACTCAATCACCGCGTCGTTGGGCTGCATGTATGCAGTTTTCGCGCCCATCTCGACGGCCATGTTGCAGATTGTCATTCTCCCGGCAACATTGAGGGAGTCAACGTAGCTCCCTGTGAAGTCGATAGCCTTGTACACAGCACCGTCTGCCCTGACCCGTCCAAGCACCGCGAGTATCACATCCTTAGGGAAGACTCCCTTTGGTGCTTCGCCCTCAAGCCTTACCTCGATGACTTCCGGGACTCTGAACCACAGCTCGCCGGTCATGAGGATAGTAGCCATGTCGGTAGCTCCGCAACCCGTTCCCATTGCCCCGAACGCGCCCTGAGTTGTGGTGTGGCTGTCGGTCTCAACAACGATCATTCCGGGGTAAATCAGCCCTGCTTCAGCGAGAACCTGATGGCAGACTCCCGTGTTCGTGTCGAAGTGGTACTTGAGATTGTTGACACGGGCAAATTCGCGCATTGCCTTGTGGTTTTCCGCGCTCTTGATGTCGGGACATGGCGCGTAGTGGTCAAAGACGAACGCGCACCGTGTGTTGTCCCAAACCTTTTTTCCGCCCATTTCGTAGAATGAGTAGACTGTCTGAAGGTAGAGGTCGTTGATTTCGGCGAAGTCTATTTTTGCGCTGACGATTTCGCCCGTCTGGACGGATGACTTGCCGCTGTTCTTCATGAGTATCTTCTCGATTGCGTGCAAAGCGTTTTCCCCCTCGTAATATCGTATACAGTATTCAGTTTTTGGAGTGAGGAAAAAATAACACATGGCCGGGAAAATTGCAAGTATAATAGCGAATATCGTATGCAAGATTGCGGGGGGCAGTCATCAGCCGGGAAAGTAACTCGCTCCCAAGCTGGCAGATTGCAGGCGGGCAACTATCAGCCGTAAAATGTAGCCTCACTCCCAGCAGGACAAATTCACAGGGGCAAATGTCAGCAGGAAGAGTAGCGTTGCTCCCTATCAGGGCGGATTACGGAGTCAACCGTCAGCAGGGAAAGGCAGACTCGCTCCCGGCAGTGCGGCTTCACGGGGGCAACTGTCAGACGGAAAAATGTAGCAGCATTCCCAACACTGCAGATTGCAGGAGGCAACAGTCAGCAGGGAAAAGCGGCATCGCTCCAAGCAGGGCAGATTGCAGGGAGTTAACTGTCAGCAGGAAGAGTAACATCACTCCCAGCAGGACGGATTCACAGGAGGCAGGAGATTTTCACATGCAGCAGATAAAGAAGGCACTACCCATACGAGTTGAGATAACATCAGTCCTCAAGAAGGCGATATATTCACGGGAGTACAACGCCGGGGATGAACTGAGCCTGACGGGAGTTGCAGAACAGTTAGGCGTGAGCAGGACACCAGTGCGCGAGGCATTCCAGAGTCTTGCGGAGGAAGGACTCATCACCCTTCGTATGAACCGTGGGGCAGTCGTCAACAGCATAGACAGGAAATTTATCCGTGATTGTTTCGAGATGCGCATACTTCTGGAGTCAGAAGCGGCGTTCAGGGCGGCGGAAAACGGAATGACGGCTGATGACCTGCTGGCGCGGCTTCACGACATGAGCGGGAATGCTGGCGGGACTGACCGCGAAACCTACGAGCGTCTCAACGAGGATATACACATGCGACTGTGGAATGCCGCCGACAATGACAGGCTGAAACGCTACTTGATGGAACTCTGGAACGGTCCCAGCACAGGCCACAGCATCGCCGAGTCATCACAGCACTACATACACTCGACCGCCGAACACATCGCTATCCTTGAGGCTGTCCGAGACCATGACCCCCAGCGCGCAAAGCAGGCCATGACACAACACATTACCCGCAGTATGCACAACATCCTCGCAAAATACCCGGAGTGAGTCTCATGCCCAGTCCCAAAATCACACGCTACGTCTGCTCCGAGTGCGGTTACACCACCACAACCAAGACGGGAAAATGCCCTTCCTGCAGCTCATGGGGGACTCTCATTGAGCAGGAAGCCCCGCCCCCCGTCCAACAGTCAGCAGACACACCAGCCGTGAAGGTCATTAACGCTCTGGACGTGAAAGCCCCCCCGCGAATCGCTACAGGAATCGGCGAGCTTGACCGCGTTTTAGGAGGCGGATTAGTGCCGGGAGGAGTCGTGCTTATCGGAGGCCAGCCCGGGATCGGCAAGTCAACATTATTGTTGCAGGCGGCCGGGAGCGTGGCGAAAACTTACGGGCTGCCTGTGCTGTACATTTCTGGCGAGGAGTCAGACGCTCAGGTTGCGTTGAGGGCTTCGAGGATTAACGTTGCTGACGGGAAGCTGTACCTGTATTCCGGCGCGAATCTCGACGATGCCCTGCGGAATGTTGACGGGGGAAAATTCTCGTTCATCGTCCTCGACAGCGTGCAGGCCATGACGACGGGCGGTGACTCAGGCTGGCCGGGTACGGTAACGCAGGTCCGGGCGGTCGCGCAGAGAGTAGTTGACACGGCTCGCCAGCACATGATTCCGGCGGTGGTGATCGGCCACATCACGAAGGACGGTAAAATCGCCGGGCCTATGATGCTTGAGCATATGGTTGACACTGTGCTTAGTTTCACGGGCGAGGGCTATTCGTCTTACAGGATGCTCCGGGCTGTGAAGAACCGTTACGGAAGCACGGACGAATTAGGCGTGTTCGAGATGACCGAGTCGGGATTGTCGCCAGTTGCTGACAAGAGCGGGCTGTACTGGAACCGTGATGACGGGGCTGTTGCTGGGGTGGCTATGACTATTGCGCTTGAGGGCAGTACACCATTGGCGGCGGAGATTCAGACATTGGCGGCCCGGACAATCTTCCAGTATCCCCGGCGGACATCACGCGGAATCGAGCTGAACAGATTCCAGTTGTTGACGGCGGTAATTGAGAGGCGTTGCGGAATTGCGACCAACAATCACGACCTGTACATCAACGTTGCGGGCGGGCTGACGCTTCAGGATCCCAGCGCGGACTTGCCCTCATGCGCGGCGATTGCATCGGCGTTGCGGAATGTGCCACTTGCGGCGGGAACGTGCTGGCTCGGCGAGGTCGGGCTTGCGGGGGAAATAAGGCCAGTAACGAGGATAGACCTGCGGCTTAAGGAGGCGGCGAGGCTTGGGTTTCACACGGCGGTGGTCAGCTCACGCGAGAAGGTGAAGTTTGACGGCATCAAGATTGTGCGCGTGACTCACATTGACGGGGCATTGAGGGGGATGGTCAGTTCCACGTGAAGCCATCAAGGTTATTGAGCTTCCATGATGCGCGGGAGACGTAAACTATGTGATGACGGTAATCGTGAGCAAGCCACTGGTTTTTTGCGTCCGTGTCATCTGTTCCGATCGGAGTTGCTTCTTTCGGCCATGCATCGGGGCGGGGGTTGCTGGCTGAAGCGTCATAGCCTCCTGTGGCGAGTACCCAGAGCGTGAAGGTATTGCGAGTCTTGTCCAGCTCCATGTATATATCGAGGATGCCTTTCTCCTGGTTGTACTTATCGCCCCATGCTCCGCCGGTTGTCTGAAGTTCACGGTATGCGAACTGCCTGCCTTCCGGGCTGTCTGCTCCGTGCACGAACATCTGCATACAGTTAAGCCCCATGAGTTCGCCGCCTGCCGGAACGTTAATGATTGGCATTTCTTCAGCTGCATAAACCCTGAGTGTAAGTGATTTATTGTCACTTCCAACTTTCATGTACATCGGGAGTCCAACGCTCTCCATTAATGCGTAGCTTTTGATATTATTGTTACTACTTGGGCTTAAGTTGAATACAGAATCAGCAACTAATTTCAGTTGAGTGCTTCCTTCTTTTTTTTGTGAATCCAGCAACTGAATATTTGTAAATTCATGATATTGGTATTGACCGGAATAAGTAGATTTATGCGGCTCTAATGCTTTTTGTTCAGCAAACGCCGAAATCACTTCACTTCCCCCCGATGACAAATCCCGTTGCGCATAAAGCAGTGTCAGTACATTTCCTGTGTCTTGCGCTTGCCCCTTAGGGGGGATATAGTTATTGAGCATAGAATCATCATTCTCACAAACTGAAATCGGCAGCTTGTACGCATTATTTCCACTACTGTTAGCCGTCCAGCTCAACATTTTTACGTTATGCAGTCTGTTCCCTATTTCTTCCGGACTTTTGCACCTCCACAGCCCCAGCCCCGCATAGCGTATCTTATTGTCCACGAACGATATAACCCTCTCAGCATGATTCCGGGCCGTCATAATCTGCTGTGTCTGCGTGTAAAATGTAGTGAGCATGTAGAACGACATGCACAGTACGAGAAGGAAGCCTGTCTGAAGTATTATAGTCATCAGTTGTTCCGACAGAATGAAAGCTCTTGAACGTTTCATGATACACACCTTTTGCTATTGCTTAAAATTTTGACACGGGATATTATTATGAGCATTCTACCAAAAATATATCAGGGGGTAAAATTTATTATGGAGAAACTGAGCGTGTACAAGTGCGGCAAGTGCGGCAACATCGTTGAAGTAATGCATGTAGGCGGCGGGACTCTCGTCTGCTGTGGCGAACCGATGAAGCAGCTCAAGGAGAATACGACAGACGCGGCAACCGAGAAGCACGTTCCTGTTTTTGCTGACGGAAAGGTGAAGGTCGGAAGCGTCGCCCACCCCATGCAGGAAGACCACTATATCGAGTGGATCGAGGTCATCAACGGCGAGAGGGTATGCAGGCAGTTCCTCAAGCCCGGTGAAGCACCTGAAGCCGAGTTCGGAAGCGCGAAGTCAGGCTCAACAATGCGCGAGTACTGCAACAAGCACGGTCTCTGGAAGGCTGAAGCGTAAATGAAGCTCTCAGACTCAATGACCGCCGCCATCAACGACCAGATAAAGGCGGAATTTGACTCGGCGTATATCTACCTAGCGATGTCGGCATATTTCGAGGACGCTGGCCTTGCGGGGATGTCTCACTGGATGCGCAAACAGTACAAGGAAGAAGTCGAGCACGCCGAGAAGTTCATCGACTATCTTTATGAGCGCGGCGCGAGAGTCATAATCCCTGAAATTGCCCGCCCGAAGGAGTCCTACAATGACGCTCTCGATGTGTTCAGGACAGCCTATAATCACGAGCAGTATGTTACTTCACGCATCTACAAGCTGGTGGAGATGGCCGAAGCCGAGAAGGATTACGCTACACTGTCAATGCTGAAGTGGTTTGTTGACGAGCAGGTAGAGGAAGAAGACAACACCGGCGGCATCGTGGCGAAGCTGGAATATCTTGGCGGCGACAAGCACAGTGTCTATATGGTTGACCGTGAATTAGCGGCGAGGTGAATTGACACGGGGGAGTCTTTCGG
The DNA here is from genome assembly GCA_017446055.1 of Synergistaceae bacterium. Lineage (GTDB taxonomy): Bacteria > Synergistota > Synergistia > Synergistales > Aminobacteriaceae > JAFUXM01. The sequence continues at coordinate 28,402 of JAFSRQ010000139.1, forward strand.
GGCTTCCCTGTTTTTTTTTGCTGACATGAATACGAGGCTGAAAGCATTTCTTGACGGATTATATTACGTTTACCAGAGGCGCGAGCTGATTAACCCTGACCCTTTGCACTTCCTGTACCAGTATCATGATGTTCGGGACTTGGAGATTGCCGGGCTTGTAGCGTCATCTCTTGCTTACGGACGGGTTGCGCAAATCATGAAGAGTGTTGACCGTGTGCTGTCCTGCCTGACTGATGAGCCGCATAAATTCCTGCTGACGAATGATAATGCTGACGTAGTGCCTTCTGACTTCAAGCACAGGTTCACCACAGCGGAAGACATGAACACCTTGCTGCGGAATGTTGCTGAAGTTCTGCGTGAATATGGGAGTCTTGAAGAATTTCTGCGGGAATGCCTGAAGGTTTCTGATGGGGATATATTTTCGGGGCTTGATGGATTTTCCGAAAGATTGTCGCGTGGAAGGAAGCCGGGAAGTTTTCCTCTGGTTACTGCGCCTGAAGACAGGAGTGCGTGCAAGCGTCTGTTCTTGTTCTTGAAGTGGCTTGTTCGGAGTGATGAAGTAGATCCGGGCGGCTGGAAAGTTTTGCGGCCAAGTGATTTGATTGTGCCGACTGATACACACATGCATAAAATTGCGATGAAGCTGGGATTTACGCGGAGGAAGAATGCTGATTTGAGGTGTGCTATTGAGATTACGGAGGGATTTCGTGAAATCTGCCCAGAAGACCCTGCAAGATATGATTTTGTGCTGACAAGATTCGGAATAAGAGCGGGATTGACCTTTCGAGTAAGCTGCATAACTGACTGAAATTATACCCCCCCACACTTATAATGTCTATACCCCCGACTCACTCCTCATAGCCTCACACCTCCTCAGCCACCCTCGCAAAAATACTCCCTGCCCCGGCCGCGCCTTCACTATATCCCGAAAATATCTCGTCCTCATCTCATATATCCCCCGCGCCAACTCTCCCGGCTCACACCCCTTCATCCCCGCTAACGTCTTAGGTCCCATCTTCCCATCTACCACCACATTACCACCGCACGCATTCACCGCCCTCTGCAGTATCTTCGCAAATCCTCCGTGATTTATCGCACAGTCCAGCGCACACATGCATACAGGCCATTCCAGACGCTCCCATCCCCATTTATCCCAGTAATTAGCACGGTATATCACCTTCGCCTCGTCCAGTGTAAGCCGGCATATATCATCATGGCTGACTATTCCCGCTCTTTTTGCTGACTTGAGAGTCGCCCACGTTATACCGTACGCAGTAGCACCGCCCATATCTGCCTTTGCCGCACCTTTGATTACTGGCTTACCGTTTACCACACTGAAATTCCGCCCACCTTCCCACTTAAGCGAAAATGCTATTGACCTCTCAAATTTCTCTTCTTCCGTCATAATTACTCCTCCTCTTTTTTTGGTTGACTGGGGAATCAGACTCACAGCCTGACTCCCCTTCTGCGTGCGTTACTCGCTGTACATGCTCCCGGTTATCTCTTTGTACTGCTCCGGGGTTATCTTTCCTGCCTTCACAGCCGCTCTAACCTTGAGCAAGCTCCATACACCAATCTCATACCACCGCTTTATCTTCTCATACATTACAGCTCCACCCCCGTCATCATAGCTATATACTCAATATTGCCTTCAAGCCTCTCACGCCTCAGTCTTTCCGGGTCGACATCAGCAAGTGCTACAGCC
>JAFSRQ010000140.1 GCA_017446055.1 Synergistaceae bacterium
ATCTCCGGGACTCACGGCTCAAACGCTGTATTCTCATTCCACGAGAAGGACAGCTCCGGGGCATGGCGCGAAATCATCTCATGCCGTGCCTATATCGGCAAAAAGGGTTGGGGCAAAACTCGCGAAGGCGACATGAAGAGTCCTGTTGGTGTGTACACATTCACGGAGGCATTCGGAATCTTGAAGGATCCCGGCTGCCAGATGGGATATTTGCAGGTTGACGACTCTCACTACTGGGTGGGCGACTCGAACTCTGACCGCTACAACACGATGGTATCAACACGCGAATATGACACGTTCAACAAGAAAGACAGCGAACACATCATCGACTACGATTTAGCGTACAAGTACTGTCTCAATATCAGCTGGAATGAGAACGGGACTCCCGGTAAAGGTTCAGCGATATTCCTTCACTGCCAGACGAAGAACCATTACACAGCCGGGTGTGTTGCGATTCCTGCGGATGACATGCGCGAGGTCTTGAGGCACGTTAAGCCGGGATGTGTTGTTGTGATGGACTCGCACAAGTCGATAAAAAAATATTAGGCACAAAAAAAGGGAGGCCGTCAAAAGCCCCCCTAATTTTTTTCCCCGAATTACATGGGTATTCTTGGTGTGGTGTAGTTGTGGCCCGCGTTATCTCCGCTAGCTGTAATTACGTCCTCGCTCCCGAACTCGATTACCTCAAGCTCTGGTGCTGTGTACTCTCTCTTCTCCGCTGTAACCATCATTCTCACCTCCCCTGCTCACTTCTCGCCGCCGCCGCCACTGCCCGAAGCCCTCTCAATCAGGCCGTAGACTCTCTTGGCGACGCACTGCCCAACGGTGATGCCTGTGATGTCGTTACCGTCCTCGCTCTGTGTGAAGACAGTTTTGCCGCCGGACTCAGCAAGCCGGAACGTGAACGCTCCCAGTGTGGTGTTGCCTACAGTACTGCTTGCGCTGAAGGAGTCGGAGCTGTCATCGTGGGTGCAGGGGTACAGGCTGAAGAGACTCGTAATATTTCCGTCAGTGTCTTGCATAATATTTTCCTCCGCGTCAAGGAAGGCAAGATTTACCCGCCCGTATTGAGAGCCGTTGTAGTTCACGAAGTACAGCAGAACCTGCCCGCCCGCCGGGACATTCACGGACTGGCTGTTACCCTGTTGCGTGTAGCTGAAGGTGAACGCTTCTTCTGCCGTGCCTCTGTAGCCGTAAGTGAGGCTCATCGTTTCTTCGTACATGGACTCGCTCATTTGGTAGTCGCCAGCCGAAGCGGAGTACCTGACCAGTGAGGCCATTGCGTTTTTCCACGTGTCATTGTAGGTGTCAGAACTCAGTACAGCCTTCGCGTAAACCAGCGGGGAAAATTCGTAGTCAATATCATATTCCGTTGAGCCGTCAAATTTCGCCGTGAGATGAAAGCTAGCGAACAAATCAGCCGCAGGTATTCCCCCGGTCTTGATGACGTAATCGCCGCCGGACTGTTCCAGCGTGAACGGGAAATCCACATCTGTCATGTTTTGTGCGTCATTGTCCCAAACGGATTGTGCCAGCGTTACGTTTTCTGCCGCCAGCGTCCTGCCTTCTTCGGGAGTTATGTAGATGTATGCTGAAGTCTCGTAGTCCAGGTTTAGCGCAAGTCCTACGTTTGTTACACCGTTGCTTGTGGTCTTGGTGAACGCTGCCTCTGAGACATTCTGCGCTGCCTCTGTGATTTCGTCATCCGTCAGGACATGCACGGCTCCCTCGTCCATTGCCGTGAAGAGTGCCTGATATTTCCCGTCCGTGAGAGTCCATCCTTTGACCTCAGCGAGGAACTTCTGCGTGTAATGCCCGTAATCCTCAACCGCCTGCACTAAATCGTCCGCCTCAAGGCTGAAATCCTTTGAGTACAGCTGAAAGTATGTCTTCACGTATTGCTGGACGGAGTAATCCTGTGTGGCTAGTGTCTGATTGTTGGTGTCGAAAAGTTCCGCGTGGATTGTGTTTGCCATCTCGACGGCTGAAACGTAGCATGTGAATGTGTATTCGCCGTTCGTGGGGGTAAGGTCTGAAGCGTTGACTGTCTGAGTGTCTCTTCCGTCTACGTCAAACGTAATGCCTCCGATATTGCTGTTTGTAGCGTCAACGTAGAAATTTACGCCGATTAATCCTTCAAGTGATAAGGACGCACTCTTGAAGTAGCCCTCA
>JAFSRQ010000141.1 GCA_017446055.1 Synergistaceae bacterium
AAACGATCCTCGAAGTCGCGGGTAACAATCAGCTTGAGGGTGTATCCATCAGGGACGGTGCTTCCTGTAAACACAGCTGACCCCTCAGAGGATAGCAAGCCTGAGTTCGTGAACGGTGTAGCCTACTATGAGCGCGGTGAACTGACTGATGACATGCTAGCTGCTGTCGCCAATTCCGATGAAGTAGTCGCGGCAATCCTTCCTGCGGTTGAGGTGGAAGAAGCCGGGATGTACGAGTTCACGGTGTCGCTTGACGCTGCTGTTCCTGAAGGCGGCCTGCTTGTGTGGCACTCGTTCCCGGACGGAGAAGAGGACGAGAATGATGCCGACAACGCAATATTCCTCGATGATGACGGCGGAACTATCGAGAGAGTACCAGAGAGCTACAGCGTAACAGCATCAGCTTGGCTTGAGCCGGGCAGGATTTATGAGCCGGTTATCGCTGTGAGGATTAAGGACTAGGCTTCATCATCACAAACCCCTCGGAACAATCTCCGGGGGGCTTTTTCTTGCTGTAATGTCCCAGAAAGATATAACGTAACAGCTTGGTTAGTGCAGGGGAAAAATCTATGAGTTGGTTATCACCGTAAGACTTAGGAACTAGGTTAGCTTCAGGCAAATAATTACCCCCGGTTTCTTGGCCGGGGGCTTCTCTTTCCTCTCGCTATATCTCGTTCACCGTTATCGTGCTTATCGCGTTGTTCCGGTCCAACTGCACCGTCAATCCTGTCTTACCGTTCTCGTTGTAGTTCAGCGTCCTACCGTTCTGGCTCGACGGGTAACCCATTATCTGCTGTAACGCTGTCTGACTCATTCCCGGCTTCAGCCCGTTCTGCAGCTCACGGCTTGAGTTCGTCAGGCGTATCCTCGTTATGTCCTCGCCTTTCAGGGTCGCAGTCAGTCCAGGCCATTCCGCACTAGACCCAGTACTGCGTGTAGGATTGCCCAGCGATTCCACTAGCTGACTCTTTGTGCCGCCGAATGTCTTCAGCAATGCCGCAGAATATCCTGCCGGAAGTCCGCTACCTAATGGCTGCAAGTATCTTCCGTACACCCAGCCCTCATTGCCGCCTGTCCGTATGTTGTACCAGATACCAGCATATTGCCCTGATGTTACATTGTACGTACCAAGTACTTCTACTCGCGTGTTTGACTTCAGACGCGTTACCCGTGAGGAGCTGGTGTTGTGGTCGGCCCGGACATTCACACTGCTTCCTGTGATTATTCCGCTTCTGGGCTCACGGTCAGGCGTGAAATTGGGCAGTACGTTTTCGGCTACTGCTATTCCGACTGGCTCCGCTGTCTTTACTGGAGGAATATCTTTCTCGCGCTCGGGCTCGGCTATCGGCAGGGGCTGGGTCTCACGCGTTACTTCCGTCTTGGCTATTGGCGGCAAATCTCCAGGCGGTAATTTCCTCAGTCCAAGAAGGAAATACAACGCTCCCCCTACTGCCGCTACTAACAGCATCATACTCAGCACTCGGCGGCCTGTTGAACGTTTGCGCTTCTTGCCCTGACTCGTGTAGCGCGAAAACTCCTGATAGCTTGTCGCCGCTTCATTGTCGGACACCCTCTTTGCTGTACGCCTCATCGTCTCTTCTCCTGACGGGTTACTGCTTCGGTTCACCTGCACTCGGTAATTAGGCATTTCATCACCATCATTCATATCAATATTCATCGCTCCGTCTTCAACGGGCTGCTGTTCAAGATAATCATCACCATCATCATCGACACTAATCGGGGTCAACAGCTGGTCATTCAGCTTCTCGATGTCTATATCATCATCCCGGCCCGAAAGCGTGAAGTTGTCCGTGTCGGGTATCACTGACAGTTTCGCTCCGCATGTAGGGCAGTACCTGTTCTCGCGGGATACTATCGCTCCGCATTCTGGGCAGGACTTCGACATCCTTCGGCGCAGTTTAGGCGGCTCTGGGCTTATCTGGAGTGCATCGCTGACCGATATATTTCCACCTACAAGAGGGTCGTCTGCTTCGGCTACACTCACAGGTCGGGCATCTTCTGCGGGAATTTCCTCCTGGGACGGCAATGGCGGGTCATAGTAGAAGTCAGAGTCTTCCGCGTATGGCTGGCTGTCGTATTCATCATCGTAGTACAATGAATCCTGCTCATTCTGCCGCGGCTTGAGGAAGAAGCAGAATAATCCCGCAAAGAAATACAGCCCTCCGTAAAGCCATGTATCCCGCGCAGGAACACACAGACCCATCGCGATAAACAGGAACAATGCCCCCCATTTGCTTTGGTTGAAGGCAGTTATCCCCCCGATGAGGGCTATAACCGCTGAAATAACCGGGAGGCTTGCCAGAAGTGTTGACGGAATTCCGAAGACAGCTCCACCGGTAACAGACAATGAGCCGAAAAGCATAAATACTCCGTGTATGATTGACGTTATGGACGCGCCCAGTGTCAGCGCAAGAATTATCCAGCTCATTTTACGCTCTCACTCCTTATGTGTAATATTTGGCACTATTATATATGACCCGCCGACCGCGAAATCCTGTCCCTTAATCCCTCAGCAAGCCCGGATTCTTCTTCAGGCCATTCAACCGCAATGTAGCTGACATCTTCACGTTCAAGCCTCCGCAGGCCAGCGAACAATCCGTGCGCGAAATTCTCTGCTGACGAAAATATTACCGCCCTGTCCATGTTCACCCCGTCAGGAATATTCATACCCATGTAGGCATAATCCCCAGTCAGCTTTTCCCCCTTGCGCCAAATCACAACAGGAATATCCGGCGCGTAATGCCTGTAGCGCGTACCTGGTGAACGCTTCATGCTCCCAGTATCATATACTTCCAGAGCCCGCCCTAATTCAGCCTCAATCACTTCACGCGGCATTCCCCCTGGACGCAACATCAAGGGCCGTGCCGCGTCTGTGAGATCTATCACCGTCGACTCAATTCCCAGCTTCACACTTCCCCCGTCAAGAATCATGTCAATCTTCCCCGCCATGTCGTGAAGCACAGTCTCAGCATCAGTAGGGCTCGGCCTCCCGCTAGTGTTCGCGCTGGGAGCCGCAATCATTGTGCCAGAAGCGAAAATCAATGCGCGCGCTGTAGGGTTGTCGGGCATCCTCACGGCAGCTGTAGATAGTCCTGCGCGTGTTGCCGCGGGTATGATGTCTCTTGACGGAAGCACAAGAGTCAGAGGTCCGGGCCAGAAAGTTCTTGCGAGCCTGTATGCCGAGTCGTTCATGTGGACTGCTGACTCTGCCTGCTCCAGACTGTAGACGTGAACAATCAGAGGATTATCCTGCGGGCGTCCCTTTGCGGTGAATATACTGCTGACCGCCTGCGTGTTGAGTGCGTCCGCGCCAAGTCCGTAGACAGTCTCAGTAGGAAAAGCGACAAGTCCCCCGGCCTTTATGATTTCCGCCGCCTCAGCGATAACGTCAGGATTAGGATTCCACCTGTCAACCTTAGCTGTTACCGTCATCATGAAAATTCTCCGTGAAGTCTGAGAGAAACTGCGGGAATGTCCCGGCGATTATGGCCTCACGCGCTTTCTCCGCAATACGTATCGTGAACCTGAGATTGTGCCACGTGAACAGCCTTGCTCCGAGAATTTCACCGCACATAGCCAGATGCCTCAAGTATGACCGCGTGAAGTTACGGCACGTGTAGCAGTCGCATTCGGGGTCTAACGGGCTGAAGTCGTCTGCGTGTGAAGCTCCCCGCATGTTGAGGCGGCCTTCTGACGTGAAGACTGTTGCGTTGCGTCCGTTGCGTGTAGGCATAACACAGTCGAACATGTCTATACCTCTCGCTATTCCCTCAACGATATTCAGCGGATAACCTACTCCCATAAGGTAGCGGGGCTTGTACTTGGGCATAATGTCATTCAGCACGTCAAGAGCGTGGTACATGGCCGCATGTGATTCACCGACAGACAACCCCCCTATAGCGTATCCCGGAAAATCCAGCGAGCATATTTCTTCGGTGCTTCGTCTGCGCAGGTCGTCATACACTGAGCCTTGCACTATTCCGAACAACGCCTGATTTGCCCTGTCGTTGTGGGACATGAAGTATTCCCGTGAACGCCGCGCCCATAGTGTAGTGCGCCTGACGGCCTCCTCGGCTTTCTCGTGAGTTGCCGGGTACTCACAGCACTGGTCAAAGCACATCGCTATATCCGAGCCTAATACCCCCTGCATATGCATTGACCATTCCGGCGACATGGTGAGAAGTGAGCCATCAATATGACTCCGGCACAAGACTTCAGCGTCCGTGATTTTCTGTAGACGGGCGAGTGAGAACACCTGAAATCCGCCGCTGTCCGTGAGGATTGGCCTCTTCCAGTTCATGAAACGGTGAAGACCTCCTGCCTTCGCGAGAATCTCCGGGCCCGGACGCAGGTACAGGTGATACGTGTTGCCGAGTATAATCTGACTGCCGATTTCATCAAGCTCACGGGGCGACATCGCTTTTACCGTTGCGAGAGTCCCCACAGGCATGAAGACGGGGGTGCGTATTATTCCGTGAGGGGTGATGAGTTCTCCTGCCCTTGCTCCTGTTGACGGGCATTCTGCTGCTATCCTGTACTCAAACATTACTCCCACCCGAAGAAGTTACACGCGTTTGTCTCAATGATACGCTCAAGTTCCGCCACAGAAATATCACGCTCGCGGGCTACTGTCTCGTACACATAGCGGATATACGCAGGCTCATTGCGCTTGCCCCTGAGAGGCGCGGGTGTCATGTATGGCGAGTCGGTCTCACACAGTATGTTCTCAGCGGGAATTTTGCGGACGACTTCACGCAGGGCTTCCCCGGCTTTGTTGTCCCACGTTACAGCCCCGCCGAAAGCGCACATTCCACCCATGCCGATAACCTCGTTCATGTATTCGAGCCCCCCGCTGTAGCAGTGAAACAGCATCCTCACTCCGCGATAGCCCGTCAGTATCTCCATAGCGTCATCCATCGCATCACGTATATGAAGTATCACAGGCAGATTGAGTTCCTCAGCTAGTCTCAGCTGCCTCACAAACATATCCTTCTGCGCTTCCTTAGGTGAATGGTCATAATGATAGTCAAGCCCGGTCTCACCTATTGCTACTACCCTGTCGGCCATTGCTATTTCCCTGAATACATCCGGGACTGAAGTGTAGTGTCTTGCCTCGTGCGGGTGTATTCCTATTGACGCATAAAGCCCGAACTGCGCAAAATCCTCAGCCATAGCCGCCGCCTCGCATGAATCCTCGTAATCACATCCTACAATGACCATTCGCCCCACGCACGCATCTCTTGCGCGAGTAATGACTGACCTTGCATCAAGCCTTAGTTCCTCTGAATTTATATGACAGTGTGTATCTATAAGCATTGTGTAATCTCTCTATGTCAGGTTAATGATTTGCGGTGAAAAACTTTCCTGTTCACAAATAGCGCGCGTTTTTTCCGTGAATGACCGTACATAATCCCTGCACATCACCTCCCTGTAGATGTCCCTGCATGTTTGAGTGTCTGAAGCAATCTGTAACGACAAGGCTTGTGCGCCCGGGAATTTGCGGATGTTCCGTACACGTCCAAGCATAAGCATGATAACTTCATGGCCGTAAATGTCGCCGTCAAAGCCAGGCACATGAACTTCCGCCGATGCAGACTGTCCGGGTGTGAATGTGGGATTGTTGCCGATGGACAGTGCGCCGCAATGCCACGAGCCATTGACGAGAACAGCAGACGAGTATACGCCCCATGCGGGAATGACACGCCCGGAGATGTCGAGATTTGCTGTCGGGAAATTCATCGTCCTGCCCCGGCCCTCACCGTGAATGACGCGGCTAATCACGAAATAGGGATAACCCAGGAGCTTCCCGGCCATGTCAGCATTCCCGGCCATGATATGACGGCGGATAACCGTGCTGGAATACTCAGCCTTGTCGATGAGCGGCGCAATAATCACACGCTTCAATCCGTCAGCAGTCGCCATATCACGCAAAGACTGTGCGCTTCCCTCCCTGCCGTAACCGAACCTGAAATCGCTTCCTATCACTACCCCGTCAACATCAAGCCTCTCACGGAGCAAGTGCCAGAAATCAGCAGGGGATAACCTCATGAGTGAGTCATCAAAGCGCAACACAAACATTTTGGGGATGCCGAGAACTTTGCGGACAAGCTCACGCTCCTTAAGGGTAAACAGAGGATGAAGCCTGCCCATAAATTCGCCCGGGTGCGGCTGGAACGTAACAACTCCCCAGTCATCGGAATACTGTCGGCATAGCCTGAGAAGCCCGGCATGTCCTCTGTGAAATCCGTCAAACGCTCCTATAGTAATCAGCATGATATATCCTTGGGGACTATGACATCCGGCTTGACGTAATCATAGCCCGCATAGCTTCCGAAACCGAGGAACGAGTCGCCCTCAACGCATAATGAGCCGTTCACTGTAACGCCCCTTGAGACACTCACAGACTGACGGAGCAATATGCTCATGCCGTTAGTGAAACTCTTTGCGTCCCTTCCTGAGACGTAAATACGTGTGAAGTTCTCCGCAAGCCGGGACAATGGCAACGGGATAATATCGTCATCAGGTGATGAAGCGTCATCCAGAGTGAACAGCCCCGTAGACACACGGACAAGCGACTTCACATAAGCCCCAGTGCCCGCAATAATCCCCAGGTCGTGGGCGAGAGTGCGAATGTACGTTCCCCTCCCGCAATGGACTTCAAGCGATATAGTTCCGTCATCGGGATTGTAGGGTGAAAGTATGTTTATGCGCCGGAAATACACAGCCCGTTCCTTCATGTCAATATCCAGTCCCGAACGCGCTAACTTGTAGGCGGGCATTCCGTCAACCTTCACCGCTGAGACAGCCGGGGGTCTCTGCAACCTGTAACCGCTGAAACCGTACAGGACATCCGGGAATATTGAGCCGTCAAAGGATGAGCAGCCCTTCTCCGAGACTATATCGCCGGAGTAATCGTATGTGCTGGTCTCCGCGCCGAACTGTATCACTGTCCTGTAGACTTTAGGCAGGGACATAACATATTCGCACAAGCGCGTGGCACTTCCCGTAAGCAGGACGAGAAGCCCGGAAGCAGTAGAGTCTAGCGTCCCGGCATGACCGACTTTCACCGAGCCGCCGAGCTTCTTTTTTGCGACCGCGACACACTTTGACGAGCGGCAATCCACAGGCTTATTGATGAGGATTATGGAGTTCATGATACTTGATGATTTCCGCCTCAAGACGGGACATTACTTCGTTCACCGGGTAATTGAACGTGCATCCTGCCGCCTTATGATGACCGCCCCCGCCGTAAAGCCGTGCAAATTCTCCCGCCCCGAAAGGACTGCCATCACGTGAACGTATGCTCAGGCGTATATTTCCGTCAGGGTGTTGTGTTGCTACAGCGGCAAATTTCACGCCCCGAAGTGTCATGAGCATCTGTGATAATCCCTCAGTCCCTGTAAGGTCAGCCCCGCATTGTGTGAAGTCGTCAGCAAAGACATATGAGGCCGCGAAAATATTTCCGTCCCCAAAGACTTTGACGCGCTCCAAGACTTTAGCCCAAATCTTCATGTCGGCAATACACTTGTTCTGCGATATTCTGTCAGCCATAGTTGCCGGTGATACTCCCAGCGCGATTAGCTTTCCTGCTGTGTTGTGTGTTGACTGTGATGTGTTCGAGAACGTGAAGCCGCCTGTGTCAGTGAATATCCCTGTGTATAGAGCTTCAGCGATTGTTGTTGTGATGTCCCATTTTCCTGCGTTGAATACCCTGTAGAGCATCTCGCATGTTGAGGAGGCTAGTCCGTCAACACAATTCACGCGGGCATACAGCGAGTTGTCTTCGTGGTGGTCAATGTTGAGGCTGTTGACCGGGTTATTCACGTCATAGCCTGATACCGAGCGGACTTCCGTAGCGCAGTCGAGAAACACATACAGAGTGCCGTCATCGCTGAACGTGAAATCCGTGCAAGTCTGGAAATCGTCAAAGTGAGGAAGATAGCTGTAGCCTTCTGGTAATTTCGCGTCCGGGCTGAACCATGAGACAGACTTCCCGGCGTTAGTCCCGGCCTCAAAGAGAGCAGCAGCCGAGCCGAGAGCATCACCGTCTGATTTCCTGTGAGTGAAGATTACCCACGTGTCATTATCCCTGAGAGTGTCAGAAGCGCGGTCATATATCATCATCATCATTATCACCCTGCCTGTAATCCATCTTGAAGCCTAGGCCGTCTAATATCGCGTCAATCTTCGCCCCGTAAGCACTTGAGGTATCGATGACAAATTCGAGGGCAGGAATTCTTCTGAGCTTGACGGACTGAGCCAGCAAGCCGCGTACAGCACCCTTTATGTCGTTCAAGTCCTTAAGGATACCGGGACATTTGCGGGCTTCAAGGGCTGTGAAGTAGACTTTAGCCCGCTCCAAGTCTTTTGTGCATTCGACTTCAGTGATGATTATAGTTTTGACGGACTCCTTCTTTATGCGGCTACCGAAGATTAGAGCAAGTTCGCGCTGTAATTCCTTGTTTATGCGCGACATTCTGAGATTAGTACTCACAGCGTCCTCTTCTCCTCAATGACCTCGTAGGCTTCGAGAATATCGCCCTCCCTGAAATCCTGAAATCCCTCAAGCGAAATCCCGCAGTCATTCCCTGCCCTGAGTTCGCGAGCTTCATCCTTCTCGTGCCTGAGCGAGGCAATTTTCCCGTCCCATATGACTACACCATCACGTATGACTCTGACTTTAGCGGAACGTCTGACCAGTCCGCGTGTTACGTGAGAGCCTGCGATGGTGCCAACTTTTGGTACACGGAAGAGCTTTCTGACCTCAACCTCGCCGAGAGTGTCCTCACGGAGAACCGGCTTAAGCAGTCCCGCCATGGCCGATTTCACGTCATCGAGAACATCATAGATTACGCTGTATATCCGTATCTCGACACCGTTCAATTCAGCGACACGTTTAGCGTTGCCGTCCGGCCTGACGTTGAAGCCCACGATTACGGCGTTCGATGCAGACGCGAGCATAACATCACTCTCTGCAATTCTGCCCACGCCCCTGTGTACGATGGACACGCCGACCTCATTATTGCCGAGTTTCTCCAGAGAAGCGCACAAAGCCTCAAGCGACCCCTGAACATCACACTTGACGACAAGATTCATGTGAGGCAACTGTCCTTCCTCAAGGTTGGAGTACAAATCCTCAAAGGATGCTTTCCTGACCTCAGCGGATGAGTCTCTTTCTGCTGACTTGGCCGCGGCTATAGCGTCTCTAGCTTCACGTTCAGTTTTGACGACCCTGAAAGCCTCGCCCGGATTAGGCACACCGTCAAGCCCGAGTATCTCAACGGGTGTGCTTGGCCCGGCCTTCTTGAGACCTTTCCCTGCCCAGTCGAAGAGAGCGCGAATCTTCCCCCAAGTCGACCCGAATAGCACTATATCCCCTGCCTTAAGTGTTCCGTCCTTAACGATTACAGTTGCTACCGGGCCCTTTCCTTTGTCGAGCCTGGCCTCAATCACGACACCTTCAGGGTTAGCGTCAGGGTTGCCCTTAAGCTCTTGCATCTCAGCTTCAAGCAGCACACGTTCGAGCAAGTCAGCGACCCCGATACCCTGTTTAGCGGAAATCTCTACTGCTCCGACTTCCCCGCCCCAGCCTTCAGTGAATATTCCCAGCTCCGATAACTGCTGACGTACCCGGTCAGGCTTTGCTCCCTGCTTGTCTATCTTGTTGATTGCGACCACCAGAGGAACACCAGCGGCTTTGATGTGGTCGATAGCTTCTCGTGTCTGCGGCATAACCCCATCGTCAGCACCTATAACGAGTATCACAATGTCCGTAACGCTTGCGCCTCTAGCCCTCATTTCGGTGAACGCCTCATGTCCCGGAGTGTCGAGGAAGACTATTTCCTTGCCATCCTGCTTTACGACATACGCGCCGATGTGCTGAGTGATACCCCCTGCTTCATGAGCGGCAATGCTGGAGTGCCTTATGTTGTCGAGGAGAGTGGTCTTGCCGTGGTCTACATGTCCCATTACGGTGATGATAGGCGGTCTTTCTGTGAGTTTTGGCGGCTGTACGTGGGATTGTGGCTTCTGCGGTTGACTGTTACTATGCTTCTGCGGTTGACCGTTACCGTTGTTCTGGTGCTGACTGTTACCGTTGTTCTGGTGCTGACTGTTACCGTTGTTCTGGTGCTGACTGTTACCGTTGTTCTGGTGCTGACCGTTGTTGTTCTGGTGCTGACCGTTGTTGCGGCGGTCATGCTCCTGCTTGTGCTGACGGTCTGAGGGCTTGCTCTTAGGCTTTGACTCGTTCAGTATATTCTCGACAATCTTGGCGGTTTCCTCGTCAATAGAGCTTGAGTGTGATTTCACTGGAATATCAAGCTGCTGTAACACGGCTAGTAATTCCTTGTTGGACTTGTTGAGCTTTCTAGCCAGGTCATAAATTCTAATCTTGTTTGCTGACGGTGTATTCAAATGGCTATTCCCCTTTCATTTTTCAGGCTGATTAACTTTTTCGCAAAGCCTGAGTTAAGAGGCAGCCCCACAATCTGAACGCCGCCCCTTGTGCCAATAACCTCACTGAGCTGTGCTGTATTCATGTCGAGCAGCATACACTCATGTTTACGCGCAAATTCCCTCACAGCCTCCGAACAGTCGCAGGCCATAAGCACCAACATTTTACGTCTTTCACGCTCTATATTGTCCGAGCCTATGATGAGCAGTCCCGACTTGCGAGAAAGCCCCAGTACCGAGCGCACCTTAAGCCCCGCATTAGTCCCGGAATTTCCGGCGGCCTCCTCAAGCTGTCTCCAGAAATCATCATCAATCACAGCCCCCAAAGCATGAGCGAGCTTCCCGGACTTACGTGCGTTCATGATACATTCGCTGTCCGGGCATATATACGCCCCGCGTCCCGGCAGCTTCTTCATGATGTCGACAACAGCCCGGCCTTCAGGACTCCTCACGACACGAATCAGGTCAGACTTGTCCGACTTCACCCGGCATACAGAGCAGCTTCTTTGCGGTTTACTTCTTGTCATCGTCCGTGAATACGTCATGGAATATATCCTTAAGCGTTGGCATTCTCTCCGGCTCAAGAGTGGCGATGTTTATCTTCCAGCCCGTGAGCTTTGCGGCAAGCCTTACGTTCTGTCCTGCCTTACCGATGGCTAATGATGACTGGTCCGGGTAAACGTATGCAGTAGCCTCGTGTTCATGGTCGAGAACCGGCTCAACCCTCACAACCTGAGCGGGTGATAGTGCGTTCTTGATGTAGACCAGAGGGTCATTGCTGTAGACTACCACGTCAATCTTCTCGTTCCTGATTGCGGAGCTGACTGCCTTAATGCGAATGCCGCCGTTGCCGATGCAGGAGCCGACCGGGTCAACGTCAGGGTCAAGTGTTACGAGTGAGACTTTAGCGCGCATTCCACCGTCCCGGACTATATTCTTGATTTCGATTACTCCCTGCTGAATTTCAGGTATCTCAAGCTCCATAAGCCTCTTGAGCAGTCCCGGATGAGTGCGTGATACAGTTATGCGCGGACCGTGTATGTTGTTCTTCACGTCAAGAACGTAGAACTTCATCGTTGAGCCGGGTATATATTTCTCGTTCTGTATCCTCTCCCTGCGCGGAAGTATTGCGTCAGTCTTGTCGTTTATGCGGACTATGATTTGGTCGCCTTCAGCCTTGAAGACAATCCCGCTGACCATATCCCCGACCTTGTCAGCAAACGCGCTGTAGACTACCCTCCGTTCCTCATCCCTGAGACGCTGTGAGATAATCTGCCGTGCTGTCTGTGCCGCAATCCTGCCGAAGTCTGCCGGATTTCTCTCTATGCTGACTGTTCCGCCGAGTGTAGCTGCTCCGTCAATAGCCATAGCGTCATCAAGAGTAATCTCTTTCTCCGGGTCATTGAGCTTGTCCACAACCTTGCGTGTTTCTCTGGCGATAATATCCCCTGTCTTGTGGTCTATGCGGATTTCTGTTGTGCCTGATGCCGCCCCGCCGGGATGGTAACGCCTGTTATACGCCGACAGAAGAGCCGACTCCAGCATGGAAATGATAACGCTGACATCAAGGCCGCGTTCCTCCGCAAGCATGTCGAGAGCCTCTATAAATTCACGTCCTAGACGCATTATTTCTTCTCCCTTCTCTTTCTTTTGCTGACCTCATCCTTGAACCTGTATACAAGATTTCCTCCCTTGATTGATGAAAACGGTATATCCTTCTGGCCGTCCTCGCACATAATTGTTACAGCCTCATCACTTGCCCGCTGAATAATCCCGGTGAAGGTCTTTCGTCCGTCAGCAGGTTTCGACAGCCTTACGCGTACTTCCTTCCCCTGAAATCGTATGTAGTCCTGTGGTTTGTACAGTTGGCGTTCAATTCCCGGCGAGCTGACTTCGAGATAGTAGCGTCCTTTGTCGAGACCGGGTACATCCGTCATGCCGTCAAGCCAGCTGCTGATATGTCCTGAGACAAGCTCACAGTCCCCGGCGTTGATGCCTCCCAGAGTGTCAATAAGCACCTGTAACTTGAGCCTTCCGAAATCGGTGCGCACTCCGGCATGTACACATTCATAGCCGAGGCTCTCTACGATGGATTCTATCCTGTGCAAAACTTCTTCATTCATTGATATTCACTCTCAGCATGATAATACTTGCATAACAAAAAAGGAGCGGGGGATTACCCAACTCCTTTCACGATAAATTGTCATGAAATTACACGGATTATAGCGCAAAATTTTTATGTGGCAAGTGTGAGACCCTACATGCTGTTTCTTCTGAACATCCAGAAGCCCGGCTTGGAGTAATCGATGAAGTAAACTTTTTCCCCTCCGCGGAATATCGCCATGCCATGACGGGAAAAATCCGAAAAATTCCTGCCCTCAGTGTCGACAGCCCAAGGGAAGCAGTGAACCTCCCAGCCCTCTGGGACTCTCAGCTCCGTACACATTCTCACTTCATCGTGGCAGACGAAAGACGAACGACTCCACGGCAGCAGCGGCGTAAGATCATGGCCGTATATCACGCACCCTCCGGAATACGCGTTCATGTAGGGTTTCGGGCCGTCAAGTTTACCAGTCCATATGCGGGAATGGATTTCCTTTGCCCCGACAAATTCAGCATAACATCTCCGCTCAAAATCTCGTGAGGCTCTCTTCTCTGAAACGCTGACCGGGTTATAGTGCTGCCAGATAAGAATCGCAATGCCTACTCCCAGCACTATCTGTATATACGCCAGAATCACCGTGAGGAACTTGCGCATCAATCCCACTTCCTGTAGAGACTCGCCAGCAATGCCCCCGAAATGTTATGCCACACGCTGAACAGCGCACCCGGCACTGTCGCCATAGCCAGACCCGGAAACGCACTCCCCGCCAGGCTCGTGGCAAGCCCGGAGTTCTGCATACCGACTTCAATGGATAGTGCCTTAATCTGTGAGACATTGAGGCCGAGTCCCTTCCCCAGAATGAAGCCGCAGAGGTAGCCCAGAAGGTTATGCAGAATCACAACAGCGAAGACAATCCAGCCTGACGATAATATACGTCCCGCGTTGTGTGAGACTACGCACGCTACTATGAGGCAGATTGCCGTAACGCTCACTGACGGGAGAATATCGGCGAATGTCTCCGAGAGTCGCGGAAACAGTTTCTTGACGGCGAAACCTAACACTATCGGCACTATCACAACCTGGACGATTGACATGAACATTGCTACAACGTCAACGCTCACTGTGGCGTTCAGTATGAAGTACGTTATCGCTGGTGTCAGGAAAGGCGCAAGGAGTGTGTTCACGCTGGTCATCCCAACGCTCAGGGCAACGTCCCCGCGTGATAGGTATGTGATTACGTTGCTACTTGTTCCGCCCGGACATGTGCCGACAAGGACGACTCCCGCCATAAGTGCCGTGTCAAGAGAGAACGCGAGGCTCAATCCCCAGCCTAATGCGGGCATGATGATGAACTGCGCGAGAGTTCCGAGAAGTATATATCCGGGATGTGTGAAGACAAGCCTGAAATCGTCAAGGCTCAGAGTGAGTCCCATTCCGAACATTATCACCATAAGAAGCGGGTTAATCCAGCCGGGCTTGATCCACAATGACGACTCCGGGACAAACAGTGCCAGCGCGGTAACAGCGACTACGATTCCGGCCATGTAACGACCCAAGGCAAAGCTGATTTTACGCATAGTGTCCACGATACGAATCACCTTCCGTGAAATTGTGAGATGAGCGATATTATGACACAAGATTTTTCCCGTTCAGCATCCATTCCTGAAACGCGCAAATGTCATCGTTGAGTTCAATGAAGTCTTCAAGCTCGGAGATGAATGTTTCGATTGCGGACTTCTGGCGGCGGGCGGGGTATCTGTTCGTGAGCATGTAGCATATTCTCGGCGAAGGCGGCTCACTCAGCGTGTAGTACGTGAGGCTGCTTCTGTGTGAGACTGCCCGGACGACCGACATCGGAGCGACTGCCCATCTTCCCGGGACGTCAAGATAGTGCTGAAGCATTGAGCCTGTGTTGACGCTGACGAGTGGATAACGTTCCGGGGGGAAGAAGCGGTTGTGCCACTGCTGGAAGTCGAGTCCCCAGTGAAGATATATCTCGTTCTCTGGCTGAAGCTCACTGCATGGCATACCGTCATAATATCCGCTGTCCTTGTGGCAGATTAGGTACATCAACTCGCGGTAAACGGGCTTCGAGATAATATCGGGGTAAGGCGAGCGCGAGAAGACGAACCCAATATCAGCCGTCCTGTTCGAGATTAGGCCGTGAATTTCGTCTGAATGGTGGGTGCGTATGGTGAGTCTGATGTTCGGGAAGGACTCTATGTGCTTGTTGAATAGCGGTACGAATGTGTAGTTGTTCACCGCGTCGACGCTGGCCACTGAGAGAGTCGAAATATTTGCGAGCGTTCGGAGATTCCGGCTGTCCTTGAAGACCGAGGCCCATTGCGATGCCATAGGGACGAAAGCCTGACCGTATGTCGTGAGCTCGACTGTCCTGTGTCCTTTGTGCCTCATGAAAAGCGGAGTGCCTAGTTCATTTTCGAGGAGCTGTATTCTTGCTGAGACTGTTGACTGTGAGACGTGGAGGAAATTTGAGGCTGACGTTATATTTCCGTAAGTCATGATTGCTATGAAGGTTTCAATCTGCTCATAGGTCATTGAGTTTTCACGCCCTCCATGAAAATATAGCCGTGATGACGATAATATATATCTGAATTATTCGTTTTACGGGGATTTGTACGTCTGATAGTATACACCCATTCCAAAGCGCGGAGGAAAATCTGAATCATAACGGAGGCAGAAAGAATGAATCTGCTAATGGATTTCATGATACTCAATATTTTTCTCGGACTCGGCTGGTTCGTGCGCGAAAAGTTCCCCGTGCTTCAGAGAATCTTCATGCCCTCATCAGTTGTCGGCGGAATACTTCTCCTCATCTGCGGGCCTCAAGTCCTCAACATCGTACCCATCTCCCCGATGATAGCCAAGTACCCGGGCTTCCTCATCAACATAATTCTGACCTGCCTTGTCTTCGGGACTCGCTTTGACCGCAAGAGGGCGCGTTCCTACATGGACTACACGCTCGTAGCCGCCGGGACATACGGGGCGCAGCTGTTCTTCGGCGTTGGGATTGGCGCATTGCTCTCGAAAGTCTGGACTGCCATGCCGCCGAACTGGGGGATAACCGCGATATACTCATTCTTCGCAGGACACGGGGCAGCAGGAAGCGCGGCCGCAATCTTCACGGAGAAAGGCTACCCTGACTTCATGGGGATCTCAATGGTAGTCGCGACTGTAGGACTCGTTGCCGCACTCACAATCGGTATGCCCCTCCTGAACTGGGGAATACGCAAGGGCTACTGTGAGTTCGTCGACAAGCCCGAAAAGCTCCCGCCCGATTACTACGGAGGCCCTATGCCAGTCGAGAAACAGACTCCCATCGGCACAATCAAGACCTCGACAGCCGGAATCAACGCGATTGCGCTTCAGATGTTCTTCATCTCGCTGTGCATGATGCTCGGCTACGTTATCAGGCTCGCGGGAGTAACCTACATTTCCCCCTACTTCAAGAATGTGAATGACCTCGTTCTCGGCATAATCGGGGCGATAATCATCTGGCCGGTAATGTGCAGGACTGGCGCGGATGTCTACGTCGACAAGAAAACCTGCTCCAACATAAGCGGCTTCTGCCTCGAATACCTCATTGTGTCAGCAGTCGGAACTATCAGCGTCAGCGCGATGGTCTCATTCATCATCCCCATCACGATTTACTGCGTATTGATGCTCGCGGTTCTCACGTTCCTTTACGTCTGGATGAGCGCGAGAATCTGCAAGGAACAGTGGTTCGAGAAGATGG